>DASYYE010000066.1:0-28693 GCA_035946955.1 Streptosporangiaceae bacterium
CGGGAAGTCTCGACCACCATCCTGGCGGCTTCCTCTTTGAACTCCGGGGAGAAGTTACCGCGCTTCTTTCCTGCCACTCGATCCGTCCTTTCCGGTGAAGATCCTATTGGATCCCCGTCCGGAAAGCTCGGGGCACCCTAAACGTTTAGTGGGCGCGCGGCAGCATCTGGTGGTGTGTGAGTGCCACCAGTTCCGGTGGTGGGGTCAGCCGGTTGTGGTTGCCAGTTCGCTGGTGTCTGGGTGGATGGCCTGGATGGTGATGTGGTAGCCGAGGCGTTGGAGGCTGCGGAGGTGGGTTTGGGCTTGGCGGTGGGTGCTGGCGCGCTGCTGGTGGTGGTCGGGGCCGAGGTCGTGGTAGGTGGCGTCTGGGTCTGAGAGCAGGGCGTGGAAGATGGCCAGGACGGAGTTGCCGGTCGCGACGAGGGCTTTCTTTTTGGGCATGCGCTTGACCAGCCGACGGTATTTGGCGCCGAGGAAGGACTGGGTGCGGGCGGCGCTGATGGTGATCTCGCCGAGGGCGGCGGACAGGTAGGGGTTGCCGCGGCCGGTGGCGTTGGCTCCTTTGCGTCTGCCGCCGGACCGGGCGGCCTGGGGGCACCACCGCGCCCAGGAGGCCAGGTGGGCGGCGGTGGGAACACGGTCATGTCCACGCCGATCTCGGCGATGACGTCTTGGGCGCTGATTGTCCCGGTGCCGTGGACGGCGTCGAGCTGGGTGACCTGGTGCAGGTAGGGCTCGGTGAGGATCTCGACCCTGGCGGTCAGGTCGTTGATCTGGGTGGTGAGTGAGTCGATGGCGGCCAGCATCATCGCCAGGACAGCCACGTGCGCCCCGGTGAGGAAGGAGCAGTCCAGGGCTTGCTCCAGCTGGGCGATCTTGCCGCGCATGCTGCCGCGGGCCAGTTGCGCCAGCGCCACAGGGCTGCGCTGCCCGGCGATGATGGCCTCCAGCATGGCCCGGCCGGACACCCCGTGGATGTCAGCGACCACTGAGGACAGTTTCAGGTGGGCGTCTTCGAGGAGTTTCTCCACCCGCTGCTTTTCGGCGGTGCGGGCCTGGGTGAGGTGGCGGCGGTAACGGGTGCAGGTGCGCAGCGCCCGGATCGGCGCCGGCGGCACGAAACACGACGCCAGGCTGCCACGCTCGGTGATCCGCGCCAGCCACACTGAGTCGGCGCGGTCTGTCTTGGGCCGCCCCGGCAACGCCTTGACCGCCGCGGCGTGGTACAGGTGGCAGTCCAGGCCCTGTCCTTCCAAGACGAAGTACACCGGCTTCCAGTAGTCGCCGGCCGCCTCCATCCCGACCCGGGTCACCCCCCAGGCCCGCAGCCAGTCCGCCAGCCCCAGCAACTCGCGGCGGGTGGTGGCAAACGACCGGGTCTCCTGCTGGCGGCGGCCCGCCCGGGTCTCACTGGGCACCCGGATGGTGACCTCGACCCCAGCCTCGGCGATATCAATCCCCGCAGCCCGCTCAGCGAACAGCGGCTCGTCCTCGACCTCGTGCACCCACAGCTCCTACCATGGCAAATGCGGAACGGGCGTGGCCGTCCGCGGGAGCTGCAGGGCAACCGGGAAATCTGGTCCGCGGGCTCGGAGCACCATGTCACAGCCCTCGAAAATCAGCTCCCAGCGTTCAGGCTCTTTTACGGGGTCCAGCCCGCCAAAGTGTCACGACGTCAGCGGACGGCCAGCACCCATCCTCCCCGCGCACCCACCCCACCCACCACACGGCAGCGAACCCCAGCCCGCAACAGCCCGCAAGCCGGCACGTTTCACGCCGTCACCGCGTCCCCCGGCCATCAGCGGCTCTTTTGTCCGTCCGCGCACATCGATCACCGTGACCGGATGCCCACATTCATCGCCCCCGCACCTGGCCGGTCCCCTGGCCGCGGCGTTGCTGGACGGGGGACGCGGGGTTCGACGCTAGGGATGAATGTGCTGCCCGGGCTCTGAGGACTGCCCTGGTCCCAACGGCTGCCGGGGCGTGGGCGGCGGTAGCGGGGCGGGGCTGGCCGGGGCCGAGCCGAGGCGGCCTGGGCGCCAATGCCGTTGCCTGCCCCGCGGCACCACGATGGCCGCGGCCGCGACCAGGGCCGCAGCGGCGACCGCCCCACCGGTGACGGCGAGCGCCACCGTGCGCGTGACCGGGTCCACCGGCTTCGGCCGCGGGATGGGCACCGCTGCGGCGGGGGTACGTGTCACGGTGGTCTGTGGCAGCAGCTTGGTGACCGCCTCGACCGGGTTGATCATCCCCGCGCCGGTGTGCGGGCCGGTACTGCCATCGGCGGTCCTGATGATCCGCTGCACGACTTGTGCGGCAGTGAACTTCGGGTGTGCCGCGCGCACCAGGGCCGCCTCACCGGATACGAACGCGGCCGCGAAGCTCGTGCCGTTGATGGTGTTGGCCGGGGCGAAACCGCCTGGGTAGTCACTGGCGATGTCCACGCCGGGCGCGGTGACCGAGACCGGAGTGCGGCTGACGTCGAAACCACCCAGCTGGCCGAACTGGTCGACGGCATTGACCGACAGAACACCGGGGTAGCTCGCCGGGTAGAACGGCCCCTGCCCGCTGCCCGCGGTGTCGTTGCCGGCCGCAGCCACCACGACGACATTACGCTTGAGCGCGTACGCGACGGCCGCGCGCAGCGCCGGGTAGCTCGCGGACACCTGGATCGACACATTGATCACCCCGGCGCGATGGGCGACGGCGTAGCGGATCCCGGTCGCGATGTCCGCGAGCACCCGGTGGCTGCTGGTGCCTTCCTGCTGCTGCACCCGGATCGACAGGATGTGCGCCTGCGGCGCCACCCCGTAGAACGGGATTCCCCTGGCCTGCTCGTTGCCCGCCGCGATGATGCTGGCGACCAGGGTGCCGTGTGGGATGCAGTCCTCACCGTTGCTGCCAGTCAGGTCAGTGCGGGTCACCCTGCCCACGAGCTGGGGTGTGTAGTCGATGCCGCTGTCCACCACTGCCACCGTGACGTGCCGGCCCTGGGTGACGTCCCAGGCGCTGCTGAAGTCGAGAGCGCGCTGTGCCCACGGCTCGCCAGTCAACTGCGTGACGGCTTGCTGCGAAATGCAGTTCGCGGACGGGTGCGGCATCCCCGCGGCCGGCGGCGGCGGCCCCGTCGGGCGTGGGGGTGGCGGTGGGGCTGGCGGCGGCATGTGCCGATGCCGCGGCCTGCGCGGTCGCCCTGACGTCGTGGGCGTGGGGGTGGGCGTTGGCGTGACCATGGCCGCCGCAGCCCTGGACTGGCCTGCCGTGGCAGCGGAGGCGCTGACGATGACCGTCCATCCGGCCAGCGCACCGACCGCCAGTCCGCAGGCCAGTGCCGCGGCGGCGAACCGTCTCATGCGCTGGCCTCCCCAGGAATGCGCCCGTCACCGCCCACTCTAGGGAAAACCGCGCGGCCGCCTCATCGGCTTCGGCGAGCAACTCAGGCCGGGGAACACACAGCACTCTCCGGTGGTGTCACCAGGCCTCGGCTGCTTCGCGGTGATGGAACCCCGTGGGCAGTAGCGGTACCAGGCGCCCGGCGCGCAGCCAGCCGTTGAACCCGTTCGTGCAACCCCGGTTGCAGATGCCGCCGTTGAGGATCAGGTTCTGGCCAGTGGCGTCGGCACTCAGCGCGAGCGGGTCGGGCATGGGGCTACTCACCGAAGCAATGTCACCCAAGCGCCGCTGGTAGAGCACGCTGAGCGGACGACCGGTCGCAGCCGCGAACCGCACCACGGACAGGTCCTGCGGAAAGATCCCGTCGACCCGTGGGAAACTCATGACACGGCCGTGCAGCACCATGGCTGTGATGTATTCGCCGCCTGGGCCGATCACGGCCTGTGCAAGGTACGTCCGTGCCGACTGTGCCAGCAGCAGGCGGCCGTCAAGCACGCTGCCGTGGCCGTTCGGGTTGACCTCCCGGAGCTGCGCCTGGCGCTGCGCACTCGGGCAGCCCTCACCACCGGGTTGCCAGTCGGCGCCACGGCACCACTCCCCAAGTACAGCCAGCGCGGTTCCCAAGCCCGCAAAGGAATAAGACAGGCTGGCGACGCGGAAGTGGTTGTCACCGAGCACCGATCCACCGTGCCATACGGTGTGCTTGAGGGTGCTCATGTTGATGATGACTAGCTGGTCGGACCGGTTGGGTACGTACATCTGGTTGTTGGGACCGGTGTAGTAAGCCCCCACTGCAATCGTCGACATGTCAGGTGCCACCGCCAGCGCGTCCGCCGCCCATCCGGGAGGCAGCCAGCCTCCCGGAGCGCGCCCGAACCCCTGGACCTGCCCGGTCGTGAGGTTGAGGTTGAACTCGTAGATCTGCTCGCCTTGCACGCCCTTCTGGAACGCGGCAAGGAAGAACATCCCAAACCCAGCCGAGGCCAGTACCGGGGGCACCGCTCCCGAGGCCACCATCGACGGCACCGGGACGACCTTGACGACCTTGCCGGTCGCCGTTGAGCGGATCACCGGCTGCTCGGTGTCTAGGTCGACCGCCACATAGAAACGGTGTGGCGCGGTGGGGAGGGGGGCGGTCCCGACGAGCCGCCGTGTCCCGAACAGCCCGTCCGTCAACGACACCGCCAGGCCGATCACCAGCACTACGGCTACGGCCGCGGCGAGCGGCGCGGCCCAGGTGGACTGGTGAAATTGGTGCCGCCAGCGCCACCGGCGCTCACGCCGCTCCGGCTCGGCCAGCGGGCGTAGCCCCTCCTCGCGGACGGTGTCGGCTGCCGCGCCCATCGCATCGGTTAGCCGGTCCGTGATGCCGTTCATCGTTCCTCCCCCAGCGTGCGAGCCAGTGTTTCGAGCCCGCGCGAGGCGGAAGACTTCACTGAACCCTGACTGATACCGAGCATGTCGGCGACCTCGGCGATCGGCAGGTTGAGGTAGAACCTCAGCACCAGCACCTCACGGCGGCGGTTCGGCAGCGCTGCCAGGGCGGCCAGCACCTCCCGCCGGTCCTCAGCGAGGATCGCGGAGTGCTCGGCGGACTCTTGCGTGTCGGACCACGCCGCGGCGTGGGTGATCCCGACCCGGCGGGCGACCACGCGCCGGCGGAGCACGCTGCGCGAGCCGTTCACCACCGCGGTGCGGACGTATGCCAGGGCGGTGCCCTCGCGCAGTTTCCGGTCACGCGCGCACAGCCGCGTGAACACGTCCTGGACCACGTCCTCAGCAGTGGCGTGGTCCCCGACCAGGAGCAGGGCCAGCCGGACCAGGTCCGCGTGGTGCCGCCGGAAGACCAGTGCGACATCCAGCCACTCGACGGGGGCCGCCGCCTTTGCCCGGCCGGGCCCAGCTTCGCTGGCCCAGCCGCGGGCCTCGGACGGCGTGCTCACCGCGCTGGAAAGTACATAGTCCACGCCATTAGTACGCACGACCGCCAGATCGGTTGCCTGCCGCGTCAGTCTGGCGGCGTGGGGGTGCGTTCGATCTGGCTGATCAGGAGTTTGAGCTGGGCGACCTCCTCGGACAGGGCGGTGCGGCCCGCTTTGGTGAGGGTGACCCAGGTACGGGCACGCTTGCCGGCGTAGCCCTTTTCCAGGCTGACCAGCCCGGCCTTTTCCAGCACGCCGAGGTGCTGGGACAGGTTGCCAGCGCTGAGTTCCAGGTTGGTGCGCAGGTAGCTGAACTCGACCCGCCGTGCTTCATGGGCGATCGTGAGGATGCCCAGCCGGACCCGCTGGTGGACGACGTCGTCGAGCCCGTTGGCGGGATGACTGGTCATTCCGCGCTCCGCCAGGGCCGCTGGGCGAGGGCAAAACCGATGCCTGCGAGCAGCAGCACGCTGCCATCGACCACCAGGTTCGGCAGGACGACAAACCCCGGTGTGTGGATGACCCAGCCGAAGGTGAACCGGGTCAGGACGACCACGGTGTAGCCGAGGGCCACGAGAAGCAGCGCCCGGTTGCGTTCCGCCCAGGCCAGCACCAGCAGAGCGTAGCCAATGGCGCTGGCGGGATTGCCCAGGTTGCTCAGGCCAGGAGGTAGCAGCACGCCACGGGCCGATGGGTGGTGGAACGCCCACAGCGATGCCCCGGTCACTACGAGAGCAAGGATGATCCCGACGATGGCGTAGGGCCGCACGCGGGTTCCGACGCCACGGGCCCGGGACTGGCGGATGTAGAAGGCGGCGATCGCCACGTAGGCGAGCACGGCGGCGATCGGCCAGTAGACGAGTCCCGCGGTGTAGTCGACGGCGCAGGCTCTCCCCACCGGCGCCACGGCTCTCCCCGCGGGATATACGAACACGCAGCTCCCCAGGTGAGGGCTGGAGAAGCCAAGCACCGGGATGGCAACGAAGGTAATCGCCGCGAACACCAGCAGCGGGAACCAGGTCGCGCGCTGCGCCCGGCGTACCCCCTGCGCGAGTTCGCGGGCATCCGAGAGCAGACCGCGTGGGTCGTCCCCGGCATACGCAGATTCAGTCGTCATGAGAAATAGGTTAGCGTTACAAACCGATCCGCGCTAGAGACCCCGTCATTGCGGCCGGGCTGACCGCGCGCTCATGAAGATCCGCCAGGGCTCGCGGGCTCATGACGGCCCGACAGCGCCCACGGCCTCGACGGTCCGCCGGGCCTCGCGGCCTCAACGTCCGCCCGGGCTCGTGGCCTCAACGTCCGCCCGGGGCTCGTGGCCCCACAATTCTTGCTGTTATCAGCGTCCTTGCGTCAGCCACGGCCCGCGGAGCTCAGCGTCTCCAGCGGCGCAGCAGGATCCGGAAGAACCTGATGAGCAGTGAAATCATCGGCGTTGTCCCCTCGTGTCTCGTGCCACTTGCGGATCGCCGCTGGCGTCCGCATGAAAGTCCCGTCTGTGGCCTTTTTCGGCGCTGACGGTGTCCGCGATCATAATTGCCCCGGTACGTGTCGCGCGGGGCTTCGCAGCCGCATGCCAAGCTGGCGCTGGCGCATGTCATCCCCATGCACCCGCGCCAGCCTGGACTGGGCCCGCTCGGTGGTCGCCGCGCTCACCGAGCCAGTCGCCGACGGACTATGAGTGCTTCGGCGGCTGCGGTGGACGCGCCGCCGGCACGTCCGGACCAGCCACCCACGGCAGGTGAGGCACGGTGTGGACGGCCTTGATCTGGAGGTACTCCACATAGTCGCCAGGGCTGCAGTCCCGGGTCGCCGTCCACGCCGTGACAAGGGCCCGGCAGTGCGCGTCCTCCTGGCCAACCAGCGCACCGGTGTGCCGGTCGAAGACATAGACGACCAAGGCGCCCGGCGCCGACACCGGCCTGCTCAGGCTGGCGATGGCGACCCCTTGCCGACCCGCGCGGTCGGTCACTGCTCCCAGGTCGAGGTAGGAGACCTGCGCAGACGGCCGGGCCATCGCGGTAGCCATCAACCGCAGCATGCTGGCGCGGACATCCGGAGGCAGGGGTTCGGTCTCCATCAGGGTCAGGGCGACTCGGACCACGGTGGGGTAGCTGCGCGGGTTGCCCAGCAGCCGGCTCAGCCGTTCCACCGCGCTGCCCGGAGGGGCCAGCAGCCGGCGCTGCAGAGCGGCCCGGCCGGAGGGGAGCGTGGCTGGGTTGCGCCAGGCCCAGTCAGCCGGGGGCGTGGGGGCACGTTGGGCCGGGAAGGGGACTCCGCTCGGAGCCTGCCCGTCCGGTCGGCGGATCGTGAACCCTGCCGACCGGGGGCCCCGCCATTCCTGGGCGATCCGCAGGTCGTGTGCCCGGTAGTCCAAGCCCCGGGGGACATCGCCGATGGGGAGTCCCCAGATCACGGCCTTCACATACTCCACCGGGCCCAGCGCGGGCGCTGGCTGGGCGGCAGCCCTGGCGGCGAGCCCGCGCAGCACCGCAGCTACGTCTGGTGACCTGGCTGGTGAGCGGTCATAGGTCAGCGCCGCGATCAGACGAGGATGCCCGGGGCCCAGGTGCGCTGGCTGGGGAACGGCCGTGGCCGCGATCGCCACCGCGGCCGCCGTAGCGGTGGCCGCGAGGGGGCCGCCCACGGCCAGGGTCAGGAAGCGCCAACGCCGACGGGGCCGCACGGCCCGGGGGCTGGCGAAGGCCGTGGCCAGCTCACGGTCCCTGGTCGCCGGGTCGAGCAGCTGACCGGGGTCCAGGTGGGATGGCCGCGCATTCGCCAGGCGGTCCATGACGTCACTGTTCATCGTGTCTCCCCGGTGATGGCAGGCATACGTCCCGCCGGATGCGTGTGGTTCTCGACGGTGTGGTCTTGGGTGGCACTCAGCGCCTGCTCGAACCGGCGGCGGGCACGGTGCAAGCGCACCCGCAACGCGCCGGACGTCGAACCCACGACCTTGGCCGCTTCACGCATGGTCAGTCCGTGCCACGCGATCAGGGTCAGTACCTCACGGTCAGCCGGACTGAGGGTGGCCAGTGCGCCCAGCACGGTCAGCCGCTCCGCCACGGACTCCGCCACGTCAGTGCCGGCCGGGTCGGTCCAGCTCCGCAGCTCGGCAACCAGCGCGTCGCGCCGTGCGCCAGCACGGAAGCTCTCCCGCAGCACGTTCCGGGCCACGCCCAGTAGCCACGGCAGTGGCGGGTCCGGCATGTCGGGCAGCCGCCGCCATGCGACTGTGAAGGTCTCGCTTACCACTTCGTCGGCGATCTGCCCGCCTGCCTGCGCCGCTACGTAGCTCCACACCCGCGTGCGGCAGGCGTCATAGACCGCTGTGAAACGCTCCCTTGCCGATTCGTCGTCCACTCGTTCTCCTCGCCTCATGAGCATGCACGACGAAATGGCCGACAGACCCTTCGCTGTTACACGGGCTCACGCTGCGAGGCTGGCCGGATGGCGACAACCAAGGCGCTCATCGGCGGAAAGCACACGGAGATACCAGGGGGACGGCAAGTTCCCAGCCGCCATGGCCGCTCCCTGCTGACCGAGGCCACACTATGAGCGCCTGCGCGGCGCTGGGCTCAGGTGGCGTGTATGGCGTGGAGAGCGGAACGGGCACGCAGGGCCAGGCTGATCTCCATGATGCCGAAGACCACCAGCCACACGCTGATCACGACGTCCAAGACGAACAGTGACAGGCCCGGGTAGACCAGCACCACGATGCCAGCGAGGATGCTGAGCACGCCCATGAAGCCGGTCCAGCCGCGGTCCGGCATCTCCCGGTGTGACAGTGCCGCGAAGAGTTCCACGACACCGTTGACCACCCAGAAGATGCCCAGCAGCAACACCAGCGCGAGCAGCGTGAGCAGGATGTGCCGGACCGCGTACAAGCCGATCACGAGCGACAGCAGGCCCAGCACCGCATACAGCACCCGGGTGCCGCCGCTCAGGTCGCTCGATGCGAAGGCGCCCACGAACCTGAATATCCCGGCGACTATGAGCTGGATGCCGAACAGGACCGCGATGACCAGCAGCGTACGCCCTGGCCAGACCAGTGCGACGATGCCGACGGCCACCGTCAGGACTCCGAATGCCAGCGCCCATCCCCAGTGACGGCCCGCCCGGGTGAGAATGTCGGCTGGATCCATCCGGGTACGAGATGTGTCGGCCCGCAGTTGCTCCGTCATGTCAACGCCTCCTTCACACCCCGCCAGCCTTTCTATGCCCGCTCCGGCCCACGAACACCCACAGCATCCGGCCCCGTCTGCTGCTCGCGTTGTGACAGGACCAGGACCAACTGGGTGCGGGACCGGATGCCGAGCTTGTCGTAGACGCGGCTGAGGTTGGCCTCGACGGTCTTAGGGCTGACAAACGCCCGGTCGGCGATCTCGAGGTTGGTCAGGCCGCTGGCGGCCAGCCGGGCGATCTCCTCCTCCGTGGCGGTCAGCCCGCTCGGGGCACGCCGGACCGGAACCCGCTTCAGCTCCTCGCGTGCCCGCTCCACCCACAGCGGCGCCCCCAGCGCCTCGAACACCGCCAGCGCTTCGGCGAGTACGGCACGGGCCTCACGGCGTTCCTTCTTGCGGCGCAGCACCTGGCCGTAGGCCAGCAGCGTCCTGCCCCGTTCAAACGGCATCTCCAGGTGCTCGTGGTGCGTCAGCGCCTCGCGCATGGCATTGGCTGAGCCGTCGATGTCACCCCGGGCGGCGAGCAGTAGCCCATGGGACCGCGCGGCCATAGCGAGCGTGGACGGCCGGGGGAAGACCCGGCCGCGTTCGGTGAGCCGGTCGGCCTGTTCCTGCGCCCGGTCCAGGTCACCAAGTCCGGACAGCGCCTCGATGAGGTCCGCGTGGAACCGGTACAGGGCGGGCTCACGCTGGCCGAGACACGCCAGGATCTCGTCGGCGGCGCTGAGTTCCCTGGCGGCGCCCGCCAGGTCACGCCGTGACAGCGCAATGAAACCGAGCAGTTGGCGTGCTTCTGCCTCGCGGGCCTCGTCGGTGGCGACGGCGATGGCAAGGGCCTGCCCGGCGGCGTCCGCAGCACGGTCCAGCCGTCCCACATGGGCGTCCAGCGCACCTCGGGTCACGAGGACGTTGGACCAGTAGTAGTTCGACCCTGACTGCTCGACCATTTCAGCGAGCGCGGCTACCCACTCCCCTGCCCGGCCCCAGTTGCCCCGCCAGAGTTCGAGCAGGGCCAGAAAGTAGGCCAGTGACTGCTCCAGCGGCTGCTGCCCATGCTGGCGTGCCCACTCCAGGTGCCTGATGTGGACGTCCACGGCCAGGGCGAACTCGTCGCAGAGCAATGGCCAGATCACCGGCACCGGGCTGCGGTCGTCCAGGCCCGCCTCGACGGCGCGGTCCTCGATCGCCTGGCCGCGCTGGATCGCGGCGTCGTCGGCCCCCTGCCCATTGAGCAACTGGAGGTAAGCGCGGTGCAAGACCAGTGACGAGTAGGTGACCGGGTCATCATCCTCGTCGAGCAGGCCGAGCGCGGCGTCGCAGTGCTTCAGGCCGTGGACCGGGTCCGCCTCTGCCATCCAGATCGCCTGCAAGTGGATTCGCGCGGTGAGCTTCGGGTCGGTCGTCTCGCCGAACGCCTTCAGCAGGTCGCGGTAGCCCTCCCCCGAGCGGGACACCCCCCGGACCGTCCAAGACAGGCGCAACTGGAGCTCGGCCCGCAGGTCGCCGGGGCGGCACAGGCGGAGAGCGGACTCCAGCATCGCCTTTGCTTCGGCCGGATCCCCGCTGCTGAGTATGCAGTGCTCAGAGAACCGGATGACTCGCTCCATCGCCTGGTCACTCATGTGGTCTTCGGTCATCTCGACAGCTTGGCGGGCCAGGTCCGCGTTGAGGGCGCCGCGTTCCCAGGCCCGCTTGGCGGCGGCATCCAGAGCCACCGCGACAGCCTCATCCGGCCCGGTCGCCGCAGCCGCCAGGTGCCTCGCCCGTTCCTCCAGGTCGCTGGTCAGCTCCGCGATCTGCCGGTGCACTGCGCGTTTGCGGGCCGCTGACGCCGAGTCCTGCACCGCGGCGGCGAGCAGCGGGTGGCCGAAACGCAGCCTGCCGTTCCGCTCGACACGGATGATCCCGGCCTCCTCGGCCGGGCCGATCGCCTCGATGTCCACGGTCTCGGTGGTCGGCTGCGACTGGCAGGCGGCCACCAGCAGGGCCTGCCGGGTCCGTGCCGGCAGCCGGGCCATGCGCGAGCGGACAAGGGCCTGGAGCCCGCCGGGCACCGGCAGCGGCTCACCCGGGGCCGGAACCCCGACCCGCTCGATCTCCCGGGCGACCTCCAGTGCGTAGAAGGGGTTCCCACCGCAGGAGACGGCGATACGGACCAGCGTGGGACGCGGCAGCGAGCTCCTGAGCTGCGCCTTGAGCACGCCGTGCAGGGCGGCGACGGTGAGCGGGCCGACAGGCACCTCGTGCCGCCGCTCATCGGGGAGCGTTGTGTCAAAGGTCGGTGGACGCTGCCCATCGGTGCGCACCGAGACGAGCACCCCGACAGGCACGCGTTCCAGGCGGCGCAGCGCGAACGGGAGGCTCTCACCGGTCGCGTCATCCAGCCACTGGGCGTCATCGACCGCGACCAGCACCGGCTGGACAGCGGCCAGGCTCTGCAGGACGGACAGCAGCGCCGCCGGGACGGCCCGGCCAGCAGGGCGCGCGCCCGGATCGGCCCGCAACAGCGCCACATCAAGGGCGTGGCGCTGTACCGGCACCAGTGAGTCAAAGGCCTCCTGGCCCACTGGGCCGAGCAGGTCCGCCAGGCCAGCGAAGGACAGCGCCTGTTCCGCCTGGCCCGGCCGGGCGGACAGCACCAGGTACCCGCGCGACACCGCGCGGCGCACGCCCTCACGCCACACGGTCGTCTTGCCGATGCCAGCGGGACCGGTCAGCGCCAGGGCGGACAGCCCAGCGGGCACGTCGTCCAGGAACGCCTCGACCTCGTCGAGCTCACGGTCCCGCCCCAGCGGCCCTTCCGGTGCCACGTGCCCATCGTGGCACCGGAAGGGCACGTTTCCCAGGGGATCAGTGCCTGCTCACAACCCCTGGACCGTCACCGGCTCGCCGCTGTCGGCCGCGGGCCCGACAGTCCCGTTGCCCAGCGCCCCGAACTCGTTGTCACCCCAGCACCACGCCGCCGGGCGGGGTCCAGGAGAGCGCCAGTCAGGCCCTGGTCGAGGCTGACCGAGCCGTTGCTGGTGGACCCATTGCCCATCGGAAGCGGGCTGCCACGGTCCCGGTCGCTGTGAGCCTCATACACGCCACCGCCAGCGCCAGCACAGCCACCCCGCCGCCATTTCCGGTGTGACCGGCGCTGCCAGGGGTTTTGTATAAAAACATCGTTACCCCCCGTTCGTTCCGCTATAGACCACCGACGGTGCTCCGCCGTCAGGATTTGGTCGCGCTCCATGGGCCGCCGGATGAGCCGTTGCCGTTCACTACCTGGTAGGTGCCGGACATGGAGTTGCCGGAGACCGAGCCGGAATAGGTGATGTTCGTGGAGCCGACGGTGCCGAACTTGATGGACCCGCCCTGCACGGTCCCGTGGATGCGGAGCGTGACGGCGGGCGTCGAGAGCATGATCATGCCGCCGAGCTTCTGCCCTGACTGCGTCCAGTGGAGGTTGAAGGTGCCTGTGTAGGCGCCGCTGTACTGACCGGACCAGGCTCCGCTGAGCCCGCTGGCTGCCGCTGCGGGGGCACTGGTGGCCGGTGCCGCGGTCGTAGCCACCGCAGCGGGAATGGCCGGGTGCGTAGCTGGCGGCTTGGTGGTGCTGGGCGGGCTCGAACACGCCGCAAGGGTGGCCGCGAGCGCGGCCGCCATGGTTATGCCGAGCACAACGCTCCGCGCTCCCGCACTTTTGCTGTTATCTGGTTGCATCGCTGTTACTTCCGTCCTGTACTGGCATTGCGTTAGGTCTCGTCCTGTCGCTGGCGACGTCATCCGCGGTCTCCCCTCCCGCCAGCCGCCAGCCGACTCCGGTGCACCGGAGAATGCGCTCGAAGGGCACGCCGGCCCACTCACTCACCACACGGACCTCGGCCTCCGGGCCTGCGAACAGGCACAGCAGCACCTCGTCAGTCGGCATGAGCAGCGAACCGAGGTAGATGACGCGGCGGCCGGGCGTCTCAGCCAGGACCTGGCCGAGACGCTGCCCGATCGCCTCAGCTCTCGCACGGGACAACCCGGGAAGCAGGCACTCCGCGACCTGCCACCCCTGGTCCTGCTCGTTCACTGGGGCCCCGCCATGACCGAGCGGGCTCGAGAGGCCTGGATACATGCCCCTGCGATGCACCCACCCTGCGCTGACATGCTCAGAAGTTAGGCTTGGCAGCCTGGCCTCCGAATCAGGGGAAACCCTACGTTTCGAGGGCCGTTTGGCATCGCCGCAGGTGGGAGACGTGGACCAGACAGTGACGGACCGGGCGGCGATCACGGCTGGCCACGGCTGGCAGGCGGTCTCGATCGTCCTGGTGGGCGCCTTCATGGCCCTGCTTGACACGACGATCGTGAACGTCGCGCTGCCCAGCATCCGTACGGGGCTGCACGCCTCGTCGGCCAGCCTGGAATGGATCGTCTCCGGTTACGCCCTCTCGTATGGGCTCACTCTGGTGCCGGGCGGCCGGGCGGGTGACAGGTTTGGGCACAAGTGGCTGTTCCTGGCCGGGCTGAGCATCTTCACCCTCGCGAGCGTGGGCTGCGGGATATCCCAGACGCAGGGGCAGATCGTCGCCGCCCGGGTGGTGCAGGGCCTGGGGGCTGGGCTGTTCTACCCGGCGATCGGCGCGACCATCCAGCACGCGTTCACCGGTCCCGCGCGGTCCAGGGCGTTCGGGGTGCTCAGTGCCGTGATCGGGGTGTCCACGGCCATGGGGCCGCTGCTGGGCGGCCTGATCATCGCCGCTTTCGGTGCCACGGACGGGTGGCGGTGGGTGTTCCTGGTGAACCTGTTCATCGGCGCCGTGGCGATCCCGATGGCAGCCTGGCGGCTGCCACGGCCTGCCACGCACACCCGGCGGAGCTTCGACCCGGTCGGGCTGGTGCTGCTGGGCGGTGGGCTGCTGCTCTTGCTCGTCCCGTTGGTGGAGGGGCGCCAGTATGGCTGGCCGGCCTGGACCTGGGTGTGTTTTGGCTGCTGCGCGGTGGTGCTCGCCGGCCTGGCTGTCTGGGAGAGGCGGGAGGATGCCGGTGGTGGTGACCCGCTGCTCAAACCAGGCCTGCTGGGGCAGTCGTCGTTCTCCGCAGGGGCGGTGTTCGCGCTGGTCTTCTTCGGCGGGTTCAGCAGCGTGTTCTTTGCGCTGTCGATCCTGTGGCAGGTGGGGCTCGGCCATTCCGCCCTGGTCACCGGGCTGGTGATCGCGCCGTTCTCGGTGGGCACGCTGGCCTCGGCCACCAACAGCCACCGGCTCTCGGCGCGGCTCGGCCGCAAGGTGCTGGTGCTCGGCTGCTCGATGCTGCTGGTTGGCCTGGGCCTGACGGTACTGGTGATCCACCTGACGGCGCCCAACACGAACGGCTGGGACGTGGTCGGGCCGCTGCTGTTCGCTGGCCTGGGCACGGGCATGACGATCGCCCCCAACCAGGACTTCGTGCTGGCCACGGTGGCCCGCAGCGAGGCCGGCACGGCCAGCGGGATCCTCGGCACGTCGCAGCGGGTGGGCACGGCGATCGGGATCGCGGTGACCGGGACGGTGCTGTTCGGCACGCTGCACGTGGTGCCCGGGCCGACGGCGCTGGCCGGCGCCTTCAGTCACAGCGTCCAACTGGCCCTGCTGGCCAACCTCGCCTTCGTAACCCTGGCCCTGGTCCTCGTGCTGGCCCTGCCCCGGACGATCCCCAAACCCGGGGATGGCGCGGCCCGCGGCCGCTGACCCCGGGCCCGGCGCCCAGTATGTTGCTGTTATCAGCTGCGCTTGCGCGGGCCGACTCGGTGCGGGATGGGGCGAGTCAGATAGCGGGCGCGCCGCCGTCGAGGAAGATCTTGAAGCCTTCGGCGGCAGCGGTGAAACCGAGTTTCCGGTAGAGCGCGTGGGCCGGCGTGCGCTGCTTGCCGGACATGAGCTGGACCTTGTAGCAGCCCGCGGAGGATGCGATCGCCATGAGCCGGTGCATCAGGGCGGTAGCAACTCCCTGACGGCGGGCCGAGGCAGCGACGATGACGTTCTCGATCACGGCCCATGGCCTGGCGTCATGGGGCAGGTTCGCCACGATGATCATGTCAGCGGAGCCCACCAGGTGCGTGCCGATGGCTGCGACCTGCAGGTGACGTACGGGGTCGGCGAGGATGGCCTGGAATATGGGCCGGGCGCTGCGAGCATCGGCGGGTTGGGCGGCCGGGCGGCCCTCGGCCATTTCCCGGTACAACGTGAGCAGGTCATCCAGGTCGTCCGGGGTGGCGGGGCGGATGAGAACCGGGTCCATGAGCTCAGCCTGTCAGGCGGAGCCCGGTCGGGCAGCCGCTCCGGCACGCAACCTCGAGCGGACCGATAATGATCAACCGCCTGGAAACTGACCGCCCCGCGAGGAGCCCCTGTGGGCAACCGTTACCAGGTAGGATTTTCCACCTCATAAGGGGGAAAATCTGAACGGATAACGGTTGCCCACAGGCAAGCAGCCAGGGTCTGGTCGAGTGCCCACCGTAGACGCAGGGGGAGCAGTGATCCGTGTGACGCCGATCAGTCGCCAGCCAGCCCGCCGTCGAGCCGACATCGGCGCAACTCCTCCGGCCTGCCTGGCCCAGCTCACTGACCGTCCGCGACGTTGCTGCCATCGGCCAGCATTACCGGTTAAGTCTGTTGCCCTTATAAGGGGAAACCTGAACGGATCATGGCCCGCTCGTGCCCGACATGGTCACGGGAGATCAGCGGTCAGGCTGACCGGGCAGAACGGTGTGAACTGGGGTTTTGCCTGTACAGGCTGGCATGGGACGGATAGCGTGCCTGGTGGTGCTGGTGGGGGAGCAGTTCCCGCCAGGCTGCGTTGACCGGTTTGCTGCCTGAAGGCGCTGTATGAGAACGCCTGCAGCGCGGAGGGATGAGCCGTGAAGGCCTCGGCGGAGGAAGCGATGCAGCGAGAGCTGCTGCCCGGTGAGCAGGTCGCCATGAGCGATGCCATGCTCTGCGACCCGCCACCTTGGGCCCGGCTGGTTTACCTCGTGCTCGGGTTTGCGAACCTGTCAGCGGGGCTGGTGCAGATACTCAACCGGCCGCCCAGCACCACCCTGGGGTGGCGCCATTCTTGTCCTCAGCGCTGCGGTGCTGGCGACGACACCCGCGATACAGCCAGCTCCGGTGCTGGTTGCCGTGACCAGTCAGCGATTGGTCTGCATCCGGCTGTCCCGGCTGAGCCATGCGCCCCGGAAGCTGGCTATCGCTGTGCCCTTGCCAGGCCTGCGCGTCCGACGCATCCGGCGCCGCAGGCGCAGGATAGCGATCGAGTGTGAGGCTCCGGGCCATAAGCGCTTCCGGCTGTACGAGAGGGACTTGTACGGCGAGCGCAGCGGGTTCACCGGGATAGAGCATGCACTGGCGCGGTCAGGTGCAGTCGACGGACTGGACCCGCCGTGGCCAGCGGTCGCCGGTTCCTGACCTCGATAAGGCCGACGGCAGCGTGGTCAGGACGATCGGGTCGGGTTCGGACTACCGCGTGTCCCTATGGGACAGCCTGGTGAACGCTACGAGCGGTTAACACAGTCTGGGTGAGGGCTGTACCGCGCAGGCGTTCCAGGCCGGGGTCACAGGGACGTCTGCCGTGATGGGATGCGGCCGCGTACCGGCCGGTACCCACCGAATCCGGCCTCGAGCACTCCTTCCCCACCGGTCAGCCCGGGCAGTTGCTGCTGGAGGCTCCTTACCTTCGCCGACGGCAGTGCGGTCAGGACGATCGACAGGTCACCGTGCGGCAGCGGCGTCTGGACGTCAGCGCCGAGCCTGGCCAGACACGACAGCACAGCGCCCGTCCTGGCCACCGGGAGTTCGACACGGACACTGGCCATGGGCTCGCAGACGACCGTGCCCGCCCGCCTGAGTGCCTCCATCAGCACCAGCGGTGTCAGCTTGCGGAAGTCGGCAGCCGTTGTCCTGGGTGTGGGCAGCACGCGCTTGCTTGGACCGTCGCCGATGTAGTAACCGCAGTCATTCATCGTCACGATGCAGTCGGTGACCTGCCAGCCGCAGGGGCCATGCTCGAGCGCGTGCCTGACGTACTGAGCCATGGCGCCGGTGAAGCCCGCGGTGGTCTTGTAGATGTACAGGGGAAGGAGCCGTGAGTCGACATCCAGGCCGAACTCGATGCCGGAGCCGGCCGGCCCTGGTTCGATACGCAGCCCGACCGTCGCCGAATAGGGATGGTCGTCGGACTGCAGGACCTCGAGTGCGCTCGCGGTGCCGCCGGGCCGCTCGATGTAGATCGTTCTCGTCTCGCGGAACGTGACGGCGAGACCGAAGTCGTCGGCGAGTACGGACCCGATGACCTCCTTCTGGACCTCGCCGTACAGCGAGACATAGATTTCCTGCTGCTCATCGTCTTGCCGCAGGTTGATGAGTGGGTCCTGTTCGGCGAGCTGGCCGAGCGCGGCCCGCAGCCGTTGCCTGTCGCCGGGATCGCGCGGGACGACGGCCGACTCGAGGGTGGGCGGCGGGAACTGGTGGCCGGCGTCGTCGCGGGCCGCCTCGCCGATCGGGTCGCCGATCCTCGCCTTGGTCAGGCCCCAGACCTGGCCGATCTGGCCGGCCTTGACCGACGGCCGCCGGACGGCGGGCCCCCGCTCGAACACGGCAACCGCGGTCACCCGGCCATGCAGCCCGGCCCCGAACCGCAGCCGGTCACGGATGCGCACGGTGCCCGAGAACATCCGGACGTACGCGATCTTCTCGGCATTGCTGCCGCGTTCGATCTTGAAGATGCTGCCGGACACCGGGCCGCCCGCGTCCGCGGATGAGGCCGGTAGCAGTTCGGCGATGCCCGCCATCAACTGCTCGACACCCGCCCCGGTAACCGCCGAGCCGAAGAAGACGGGGTGCACCTGTGCCCGCCTGGTCGCAGCGGCCAGTGCGGTGCGCAGCCGGTCATAGGGAATGCCCGCCTCGTCGCGCAGGTACACGGCAAGCAGGCCATCGTCCCGCTCGGCCAGCACTTCGGCCAGGCTCGCCGTGAACCCCGCATCTTCCGCGCCCGAGGCGATGGAGCGGGCACCCCGTGTCCCGGCGGCGTCCACGCGCCCCATGGCGACGGCCGCGACCTTCAGCCGGTGCGAGACCTCGTCAAACACGCCACCCGGCCGCGCCCCGCTGCGGTCGATCTTGTTCACGAACAGCAGGGCCGGTATCCGCAGGCGCTCCAGTGACCGCATCAGGACCCGGGTCTGCGGCTGCACGCCCTCCACGGCCGAGACGACGAGCACCACCCCATCCAGCACGCTGAGCACCCGGTCCACCTCGGCGATGAAGTCCGGGTGGCCGGGCGTGTCGATGAGGTTCACATCGATACTGCCGATCGGGAACGAAGCGACAGCAGACTTGATCGTGATGCCACGCCGCCGCTCCAGCGGCAGCGAATCGGTCAAGGTCGTCCCGGCATCGACGCTGCCGGGGTGCTCGATCACACCCGAGGTGAAAAGCAGTCGCTCGGTGAGAGTCGTCTTGCCCGCGTCTACATGCGCCAGGATCCCCAGGTTGAGCGTCTTCCGCGACACGCGCCACACCCTTCGAATCGGTACCCAGAGGCCATCTCGATGGACGTGAACGCCTGGCGCATCTGGTCCTCCTCGTCGGCTGGCGCTGCATCTGCGGAGGTCAATCATAGGGTGAGCAGCCACGAAGCCCTTAACGGTTTTCCACCCGCCACCCCCGTGGGCGCAGGGGCCGCTGCGCCGCCTGGACTGACGGGCGTGGAGCGGGCGCCCCTGCATGCCGATAACCGCATGCTGACCGCACCTTGAGCACTGACAACCGACTGTTAAAACACCCTGATCAGATGTACTGCGGCTCTTAGCATGAAATGTCCTTCTTGACTCTCTTATACATATATGCCAGCATCATGGCATTTAGTTAGTTAGGAACCTTTCCTAACGGCATTGACCAGGGTGGGGAGCCAGGATGACCATGACACGCCGCGGGGTACTCAAGCGCCTTGGAGCCGGAGGGGCCGCCGTCATCGCCTCGCCAGCACTCCTGGCACCAGGACGCCCACCGGTGCGGAAGGCGGCCGACCGAGGCACTGCGCAGTCAGGCCCCTTGCCGGCAGACCGTGCGGCGGCCTCAGCTGCATCGGGGACTGGGCTGCACGGTGCCACGCTGGACCTGTCCGCCTTCCCGCCGGGGACGACCTGGGCCGAGGCGATCCAGGCCTGGAACGGGTTCACGGCGACGAAGATCAGGGCGTGCAAGGTCTACTTCGGCCCCAGCCAGTTCCCCACGTCGATCACCTGGGACATCCAGGCGTTCATCGACAACGACATCAAGGCCCTGCTGTGCTTCAAGCCCGCTGTGCCTTTCAAAGCCGCAGACCTGGCCGCGCTGAAGAGCACGCTGCTCATGTACAAGCTGGCCGGACTCAAAGCCGATGTGACCTTGTGGCAGGAACCGCAGGACGTCATGTCCGTCCTCGACTACCGCAGGGCGGTACGCGACTATGGCCCGGCCGTCCGTCACTACTACCGGCTCGCCTACGACGCCGGCTCGCATGGCGCTCCCGCCGAGTGGACCAGCTACTACCCCGGGGACGCGCAGATCGACATCGTTGCGGTGGACTACTACGCGGGCAGCTACGTCGGTGGCGCCAGGCTCGAAGGCATCGCCAAACTCGCCGACTACGCAAAGCCAGCTATGGCGTTCGGGTTGTGGGAGATGGGCGTCAGCGCGTCCAATACAGGCCCGTCGGTCAGCGAGACCCAGGTACACGAGTACTTCGCCTACGTGCAGTGGTTCATGTCCCGGCGGGTCAAGGCAGGCAAGGCCAATGCTGAGATCGCCTGGTACAACGGCGATGGGGTCAACACGATTGACTCCAGTTCCGACTACCGCGTGCCGCTGTGGAATTCCCTGGTGGCCGCCACCAGCGTCTGAGTCGGCCATCGGCCGCCCGTACTGAACTACGGTGTCAGCATCGACGTGTATGAACTGGTAGCGATGGGCCGATAACCCGGGGGTAGGGGTGGCATCCATGGATTCAAGGAGGGTCTGATGGCAAGGATCGATGTATGGCCTGCGGTGTTCGCCGAGCGCAAGTCGCTCGTAGCCGACCTGGCGGACCTGCCAGCTGATGGCTGGGACAAGCAGTCACTGTGCACCCAGTGGACGGTCCGCGACGTACTCGCGCACATGACCGCGACCGCGAAGATCACGCCTCCGCTGTTCTTCGCCAAGATGGCGGCGAACGGTTTCAGCTTCGCCAAACTGCAAGCCAAGGACATAGCCGCCGAGCGAGGCGGTTCCTCAGCGGACACGCTGGCCGGGTTCAAGTCGGTGGCCGAATCAACCAAGCGGCCACCCGGCCCGATCGACACCATGCTGGGCGAGACGATCGTCCACTCCGAGGACATCCGGCGGGCACTGGGCATCAAGCACGACTACCCACCGGAGGCCCTGACCCAGGTAGCCGACTTCTTCAAGGCTTCGAACCTGATCATTGGCACCAAGCGGCGCATCGACGGCCTGACACTGCGGGCCACCGACGTGACCTGGACGCACGGGAGCGGCCCCGAGGTGTCTGGCCCGATGCTCCCCCTGCTCATGGCCATGACCGGGCGCAAGCCCGCACTCGACGACCTGTCTGGCGATGGCGTCGCCATCCTGCGCACCCGTCCCTGACGGTCAAGCCAGCTAACGGGGCACCTCCTGGAGGTGCCCCGTTAGCTGTTATTAGGTCAGTGTTCGCCCTGGATTGCATTGAATATCCGGAAGACCCGACTTATACCAGCCAGGTGTTGCAAGAATGGACGACGTATCACTACTGGGGCGGGTCCACGTAGGTTAGCGCACGTGCTCGTGCTTGAGCACTCTCGCGACCTCAGGGAGGCAAGCGGCGGTGAACTGTGAGAACGGGCATGCCCTTCCCAACCAGACTGCCTCCTGCGGGGTATGCGGCGGTAACCTGCCGCCCGTCTGTCGCCGTTGCCGCGCCAACCCCGCAGGTGCCGAGCCCTGCGCCGTCTGCGGTGTCCCGGTCCTGGACCTGCCTGAGGGGCAAGCCGGGAGCGCCGGGACAGACCAGCAGGACTCCGTGCCCCTGGCGGCGCTGATCCGCCCGGCACCGGGGCGCAAGGCACTCCCGGCGGCTGCCAAGGACACACCGGTCCTGCAGGGGACCGTGGTCGTCAAGGCGCGGGAAGAAACGCCGCACGAGTCCCCAGTCGCCCCTCCGCCCCCAGCCGGCCCGCGTCGGTCAACTGACAACTACCGGCCGACCCTGCGAGCCGAGGCGTGGGAGGTTCCCGGTACGGAAGAGGCCGAGCAGGACGGCCACGACGACCTGATCCGGCGGGACAAACGGCGCTGGCAGGCCACTGCGGTGGCAGCGGGACTCGTGGTGATCGTCGGCAGCGCCATGCTCGTTGACATGTCATGGCAGCAGCTCTCGGGCCCGGCTTCCGGAAGCGTCGCCAGGCACCCAACCGCCAAGCACCCGGTGTCCGGACAGCAACACGGGCAGCAGCCCCCGGCGGAGCAACCCCTGATACACACGCCCGCCACGCCAGACTCCCGCTCTCACAAGCTCCCGCACCGCCCTGGCTCACCATCCGCGGCCGCTTCCCATACGCCGACACCATCGCCCCACGCCACCGGTCCGTCGCCGCACGGCAGCCCGACTCCATCACCATCGCCGAGCCCCAGCCCATCACCTACCGGTCACGGTCACGGCCATGGGCACGGTCACGGCCATGGGACTGGCCACGGCCATGGGACTGGGGGCGGCCATGGGACTGGGGGCGGCGGTAACCAGAGCGGGAACCAGAACGGTCAGGGAAGCGGCGGGGCCGGTCCCGTCGTGACACCGGCCAAGTTCGCGTGAGTGGGTCCCACTAACGGCGCAGCCACCGCGCCAGGGCCGGCCGCAATGGCCGGCTGACGTAGCCGCCGTCCGCCAGCCCTGCCAGCCGCTCGAACACATTGGCAGTCCCGAAGTCGCCTGTCAGCACCCACGACATCCCGGCCGCCAGGAAGTACAGCGGTACCATCACCAGCCCGGCACACCACGCGTACTGCGTGGCGTGGCGGGCCTCGTGTGTGATCAGGCGCTGCGCCCCGGCGAGGGCGCCGGCGTCCAGCCGGGTGATGATCACGTTGCCGAGACAGAACGCAGGTGCGTCCGGCACAGGCAGCCGGTACCCCACACCGATGACCAAGCCATCCCCTGCCGGGGCCAGCCTGGCCCGCCCGAGGGCCGCTACCAGGAGGCCTGCCGCGGTGGAGCCATTGGCCGCATTCACCACCAGCCGCAGCCGGCATAGGCCACGCACGGGCGCGTCAGTCGCTGGCCGCGGCGCCGTCCGGTGGCGCGTCCTGTCCTGGCGTCCCGCCTGGTACCCACCCACCACCGGGAGCGGGCCTCTCATCGACTGCTCCCGCGCCGTCCAGTACCGCGGCATCACCGGGTGCCATCACGCTGCCGAGTGCGATCGCCAGGGGCGTCGGGGCCGCTGGGAGGCCGAGCCGGACGGTGCCGTGGTCACGGTGGGCACTGGCCGCGGCCACGTGGTATTCCTCGAGGTCCCGCAGGAACCCGGCGTCGGCGTAGTTACGGCCGTCCACCAACGGGCCCTGGGTGCGGTCGATGATCGCGACCACGTCATCTCCGCTCAGGGTCTTGTGTGTCTCCAAGGCGTGGGCCAGCCCGAGCACCTCAGCGCGGTTGCTGCGGACGATCTCCCCGGCACGGTCCAACAGCCCGGTCAGTTTGTCCTCGATCCGGTCCGCGAGCGCGTGCCGCAGTTCGGTCTGGGGGTCCTGGCCCTTCTTGCGCCGGCCACCTGTCCCACCGCCGGGGGCACCGACCTCGAGGCGCTTGGCCGTGGAGTAACTCGACACCGTCGAGCCCATCCCCCAGAAACCTTCCATGAACGATGCCACCGTGGTGGCGGCCTCCAGGTCGCCCGACACCCCGGAGGAGCTGTCGGTGTCGAAGAACATCCGCTCCCCCACCAGCGAGGCGAGCGACACCATGATGTCGGTCTCGTACTCACTGCGCCACCGCGTGAACTGGTCTTCCGGCGGGATGCTGGCGACCATCCCGAGGTAGTCGCTGCCCTTCTCGATAGTGGCTATGTCGATCTCCATGTGCTGGCGCGTGCGGTAGGCAACGACCGCGTGACAGGCTTCGTGGACCGCGACCGCGTGCCGCTCCCGCTCGATGTACTCGACGTCCTCCGGCGGCCCGAGTTCCTTGAGCTGCTTGGCCTTGAGCACGTCCTGCCAGGTGATCACATCGCGGCCGTCGCGGATCGCGGTGATGAGCGACTCGTTGACCAGGTCCTTGATGGTGGCGCCGGTGGCGTACGGCGTGATGATGGCCAGCTTGTCGATCTGCTCGGCAGTGAGCTCGTTCCGGACCTTCCCGAAGTACCCCTCATAGGTGCGCACCCGCCCCGCCTTCGAGGGGTAGCCGACCTTATAGATGCGGTCGATCCGGCCGGGCCGCAGCAGTGCCTCGTCCAGGGCCTCCGGCAGGTTGGTTGCCATCATCACGAGGATCCGGTACTTGGGCGGGGGTTTTGGCCGCATGCCGAGCAGGCGCCGGATGTGGCGGTTGACGAAACCCCGGGGCTTCTTCAGCCCGGACAGTTCGGTGAGCAGCGCCTCCAGCGTTCCCATGCCGCCGCCGCCCATACCCATACCCATCATCTGCATGTTGCGGCGGGTGTCAGGCTGCTCGCCCGGGACCGAGGAGTCCCAGGCCTGGCGCGCGAGCCGCCACTGCACGTCCGATGACAGGTAGGAGAAACCATGACATCCCGCATGGCGCAGGCCGGCCGGAAGGTCATGCCGCACCGATGTCATGGCAGCCCGGGCGGACGGCGCGCTGGCGCGTGGCCAGCCCGGTGGGCCACCCTGGGCGAGCGTACCGCGCCGGCCGAGCGAGTCCGCCTCGTCGAAGAACACGATCACCCCGCCGTAGCGCAGGGCCAGCCGCCGCAGCTTCCGGAACAGCGACTTCACCTTGATCACGCCGATGCCCATGAACATGTTGATGAACGCGCCGGGGTCCACGAACACGTACGGCTTGCCGGTCTCCCCGGCAACCGCCTCGGCCATGAGGGTCTTCCCGGTCCCTGGCGGCCCCCAGAGCAGGATGCCGCCGGGCACGTAGCCGCCCTTCGCCTCGATGAGCTCCGGGTTCTCCAGGAAGACGATGTTCTCCTTCACCCGTTCCAGCACGTGGTCCTGGCCCCACACGTCGGAGAACCGGGTCTTGACGTCGTCGGGATAGTAGACGTCCACCCCGCCACGGGACAGGAACCAGAAGATCGCGGCGAACTGGAGCACCACGAAGAGGAGGATGACGAGGAGCTGCAGCACGAATGGCAGCGCGTGCCACACCACGCCAGGCATGCGGGCAAGAGCGTCCAGCGGGTTGGTGTGCATCACCTTGCCCGCCACGAAGGCGATCACGGCGATCCAGAACAGCCAGGTGATCACCCGGCGCAGGCGGAACCGGGTCCAGTCGGACAGCCTGCGGTGCGTGAGCTGGTCGGCCCCGCCGAACACCCGGTGCACCCAGAACCGGTGGTATCCCGCCCAGTGCTCGCTCACCAGGAAGTGGGTCTGGCGGATGAGCTCCAGGCCCGCCAGCACGAAGACCCATGCGGCCGCCTGGACCTCGATACGCATCGCGTCCAGGGCACCCAGGATGGGGTCGCTCGCCATCGCGGACCAGACCAGCACCCACCACAGCACCACGAGCAGGAGCAGGAACTTCACCCGGTCCCACAGAGGCAGCCGCTTGCGGGTCGTGCGCTCGGAGTCGCGCGGCCGCCCACCGGGCGGGCGCAGGCCCTCCGGGACAGCCACCTCGGACTTGGCCATCATGGGCTCCTGACGGTGAACGAGGTGACGACGTCGTTGATCTGTGCATGGTGCTGCAGGTAACAGCTCACCTGACAGTGCACGAGCAGCAGGTAGACCTCGGTGTCGTCAGAGTTGGTGAGGGCGGTCTGGTCGAAAGCGCTGATGCTGCCGTCCGGGTAGGTGTAGGTGAAGATGTCACGGACCCCGTGCACGCCCTGGCCGGCGACGAGGACGGTGTCAGCGAGCAGGTGGAACGCGGTCAGCGGGAACCCCACCTTCGTCGCCTGCAGGCGGGCGTTCGGCGTCACCGGCAGCAGGAAGTCCCGCAGCCCGTCATAGGACATGGCGTTGGCCGTTGCCGCCTTCAGCGGTGAGACGAGCGCGAACACGAACGGCTGGTTGACCGCGGACAGGACGTGGCTCGCGGTCGGTGCCTTGTCCGCGTCGTAGCCAACCTGCCATGCGCCTGGGCCGACATTGCCGTTCGGGGGCAGCGCGGCCGAGAGCGAGGCGTCGTCGATCTTGTGCCAGCCGTAGGGCACCTTGAAGTAGGTGCTCGCCGAGGAGTCACTGACGTAGGTGAAGGAAGGAGCCCCACACCCCGTCGCCATGACCGTCAGCAGAACCGCTCCGCCCAGGGCGAGACCCCTGGCGATCTGGCGGGCTCCCCACCCCACCGGCCTCACCTCCCGCCGGCCTCCCCTATTTGGAGTATGCCTGACTATGGGATAACGCCGATAGGCGGCGATGGGGTTCATCAGGCGCGATACCAGCCGGAGAGCGCCCGGAGAGCCCGCCGCCGGGGCCAGCGGCTACGATGCCGTGTCACTACCCCCCGCGGAGGCGCCTGATGCAATACCTGCATCACCTGGGCCTGCCGTCATTCGTCATTTCGTGGCTGACCACCTACGGTTACGTCGTCGTCGGCGTGATGCTGCTGCTGGAGAACATCGGCGTGCCCGTCGTCCCCGGCGAGACCACCCTCATCGCGGGTGCCATCCTGGCTGGCGCAGGCGGGGCCGGCCCACACCAGCTGAACGTGGTCGTGGTCGGTGTGGTCGGCGTGACCGCCTGCTTCGTTGGCGCGGACATCGGCTACGCCATCGGCCGGTTCGGTGGGCAGGCCCTGGTCCTGCGCTACGGAAAGTACGTGTTTGTCCGGCCCCACCACCTGGAGCGGGCAGAGAAGGCAGTGGACCGCTACGGGGGCGTGGTGGTGGTGGCTGCGCGGTTCATCGTGGGCCTGCGGGAACTGAACGGCATCATCGCTGGCACCACGGGTATGCGCTGGACCCGGTTCCTTACCTATAACGCGGCCGGCGCCGTGGTCTGGGTGGCCACCTGGGTCAGCGTGGGGTACCTGGCCGGCAACCACATCCAGGCGCTCATCGCCGATGTGTCAACCTACTCCCTGTACGTGCTGGTCGCACTCGGGCTGCTCATCGCCGCCCTGGTCGTGCGCACCGTCGCGCGCCGCAGGCGTCAGGGCCTCCCATCCCCCGCGGCTGACGGGCTCGCGCCGGCCACCGCGGGGACAACCTCCACCGAGTCAGGAGTCTCAGCCGTGTCGAACGAAGACTTTTCCGGCCGAACGGTCTACGTGTTCGGTGCTGCCGGAGCCCTGGGTGCCGGGCTTGCCGCGGCGTTCTCGGCGGCGGGCGCCGAGGTGACCGGCGTCGACCGCGCCGAACCCGAGCCCGGCAAGCGCATGGACGGTGTCCGCTATGCCGCGGTCAGCGTGCTCGACGACAGCGCCATGGCGGAACTGTTCGACGCGGGGCCGGTGCCGTGGGCGGTGGTCAACACCGTCGGCGGGTTCGCGCCGCACACTCCCATGGCCAAGCTCGAGCCCGAGGTCCTCACCAGGCAGATCGAGCTGAACCTGGTGACCGCGGCACTGGTGACCAAGCACGCGCTGCGGGTCATGGTGCCCGCGGGCCGCGGCCGCCTCATCCACACCGCGAGCCGGGCCGCGGTTGTCACCAAAGGGTCCGGGTTCGCCTACTCGGTGAGCAAGCTCGGTGTGCTGCACCTGGTGAAGATGGCCGCGGAGGAGGTCCACGGCAGCGGGGTCACGGTCAACTGCGTGGTCCCGAGCATCATCGACACCCCCGCCAACCGGGCCGCCATGCCCGACGCTGACCATGCCTCCTGGCCCAAGATCCCCGACATCGCCCAGACCTACCTCTTCCTGGCCTCCCCACGAACCCACCTGACCAACGGCGCCACCATCCCGGTATAAATACCCCGCGAGCCAAAGGGTGCGGTGCTGTCTGGACTGACGAGCGAGAAGCGAGCGCAGCGAGCGCATGAGCGAGGAGGGAAGACAGCGCCTTAAGGCGCCCGGAGGCGAGCGGGACTAGCACGACATAAGAGTCCGAAGCGGGGGTAGTTCCGGCTTATGAACGCGGCGGAACGGGCGTTCCGGGTGGTTGACCGGTTCCAGCAGCGGCGGCGCTGGCTGGCGTTCGCTGTGGCGGTGTGGAAGAAGTTCGGCGATGACCAGGCCGGGAACCTGGCCGCGCTGATCGCCTACTACGCGTTCGTGTCCCTTTTCCCGCTGCTGCTGGTCTTCGTCACCGTGCTCGACCTGGTGCTGCGCGACAACGAATCGCTACGTGAGCGCATCCTCAGCTCGGCGCTCGGCAACTTCCCGGTCCTGGGCCAGCAGTTGCAGGACAACATCGGTGGGCTGCACGAGACCGGGCCGGCGCTCGCCATCGGCCTGGTCCTGATCTTCCTCGGTGCCCGTGGGGTGGCCAACGCCGTGCAGAACGCTCTCAACACGGTCTGGGAGGTGCCGCTCTCCCGGCGGCCCGGCTTCCCGTGGAACCTGCTGCGCAGCACGGGCATGGTCGTGGGGGTAGGGCTCGGCATCGTGGTCACGTCGGTGCTGTCGGGCCTGGCTGCGGGCAGCGCACAGACCCTCGGTGGCACGGTGGCGAACGTGGGTGCCGTGGTCCTGTCGCTGGCGCTCAACATCAGCACCTTCTGGCTCGGGTTCCGGCTCGGCACGGCGCGTGAGGTCACTACCCGGCAACTGCTCCCCGGTGTGCTGGCCTCGGCCGTCGTCTGGCAGATCCTGCAGTTCTCCGGCGGCCTCATCGTGCGCCACCAACTCGCCCACGCGTCGGCGCTGTACGGCAGCTTCGCGCTCGTGCTGGGCCTGATCGGCTGGCTCTTCCTGCAGGCCGAGGTCACCCTCTACGCCGTGGAGGCCTCGGTCGTCCATGCCCGCGGGCTCTGGCCACGTAGCCTGACAGGGCCCCTGACCCAGGAAGACCGGGCCGCCTACACGCTGTACGCCAAGGCAGGCCAACGGCGTGTGGGAGACCACATCGACGTCCACCTCGACACCCCCAAG
>DASYYE010000067.1:0-1834 GCA_035946955.1 Streptosporangiaceae bacterium
CCAGGCCCAGCCAGGCCTCCTGCTCCTGCACGGCTACGGCAACGTGTTCCAGAAGACACTGCAGCCCGGCGAGCAGATCATGATCGAGCCGGGCGGCTTCCTCTACAAGGACTCGTCTGTGACCATGAACACGTTCAAGCAGAACATCAAGACCGGGCTCATGGGCGGCCACCATATGTACCTGGCCGAAATGACCGGCCCCGGCCGGGTCGGCATCCAGTCCATGTACGTCCACCACGGCTCCGAGTAGGCGGCGGACATGTCAGCACCCACATATACCTGCCCGTACTGCCGCATTCCCAGCGCCGGAGGAAGCGGGACCTGCCCGCACTGCGGCGCGCCCGTGGACATCCGGGAACGCGTGTCGCACTCCGGGTGGGCCGAGCAGCCCCCGATCCGGGATATGGCCCGCATCCACTTCAACCGCTCCACCTGCCAGATCAGTGGCAAGTACGTTCCCGTGGCCGAGATGAACCTGCACCAGGACGACTGGGTCTACTTCTCCCACCATGTGCTGCTCCACACCGATCCCAAAGTCCAGCTCGACGCCATGAAGATGAAGGGCGGCTGGAACCGGGTGATGGCAGGGATGCCACTGATCATGATGACCGCGCGCGGGCCCGGCTGCATCGCCCTCAGCGCCGACCATCCGGGTGAGACCCTCGCGGTGCCGCTCCAGCACAACCAGGCCGTGGACGTGGTCGAGCACCGCTTCCTGGCCGCGACCGGTAACGTCAACTACCACTGGGAAAAGGCCGGAGTGTGGTTCGTCACGCAGAACGGGGACGACAAGGAATATCACTACCCGCTCGGCCAGACGATGGACCGCTTCTGGGCTGAGGGTGGTCCGGGCCTGCTGCTCCTGCACGCTCCCGGCAACACTTTCATCCGCGACCTGGCGCCGGGCGAGAACATCCTCGTGCAGCCGAGTGGGCTCATCTGGAAGGACCCCACGGTCCAAATGTGGCTGCATTTCGAGTACCCGCACGGCAAGTACTGGTTCAGCTCGGCGCGATGGCAGGCCAAGTCCGTGTGGCTGACTCTGCAGGGGCCGGGCCGGGTGGCCATCAAGTCGGTGTTCGAACGTCCCGAGATGGCAGGACAGGTGGTCAATTCCTCCGGCGCAACGACGCAACGCTGGTAGGAGCGCGTGAGGCCGTACTGGGGTAACGCGGCACTCTGACCAACTGGGGCAGCTACATCTGGGGCGCGCCGCCCCCCGCCACCCCCTGACCCCCTCCGCCGAGAGAGGGCGCGGCCTGTTGTTCCGGGAGGCTCAGGTAGGGGGCGACGTGGCGGGTGATTTCCTCCGGGTCGCTGCCGAGCCCTTCGGGGAGATTACCGTTCAGCCACAGCGTGGCGAGGCCGTGCACCAGTGACCACGCGGCGGCCCCCGCCGCCAGCTGCCCCGTATCGGGGCTCGCGGTGCCGTAGAGGAGGACCGCCGCGGCGGCGCGCGCCCGACGGACCTCCGGGTCGTCCGGGCGGTACAACTCGGGCCGGTACATGACCTCGAAGTGTGCACGATGGCGGACCGCGAACCGCACGTAAGCGACGCCGACTTCCAGGAAGCCGCGGCCGGAGTCCCGGGCGCCGCGGAGTTCTTCGGTGAGCAGGCCGTACCCCTGCACGGCAACCGCCGTCAGCAGCCCAGCCTTGTCACCGAAGTGGTACGCCGCCGCCGCGTGGCTCACCCCGGCCCGCCGGGCGACCTCCCGCAGGCTCGTGGCGGCGGGACCGGCTTGCCCGACCGCCTCCACGGCCGCGCGCAGCAACGCGGGCCGCAGGTCTCCGTGATGATAAGGGCGGGTCGGCTGCGCTTGCATACACCCAT
>DASYYE010000068.1:0-2877 GCA_035946955.1 Streptosporangiaceae bacterium
CTGTCCCCTGGTCAGACGTCGGCCGCGGGCTGCGGCGCCTTCCCCCCCAGATGCACCCAGCCGGCCAGCCTGGCCCTGGGCAGCCGGCATCCCCGCGTATTTCGCGCATGCGAATTCACCGCCGGCGCAGGGAATCAATGAGAAAACCGGCAGATTGCGGCGGTATATCCCTCGGAAGGCGCCGGCCTCACTGATAACATCCGCTATCTCTAGAACCTGGCCCACGAAATGGATACCAGCCCCGCGCTACACTCCGGTTCAAGGCGCCAGGAGAAGCGGGTGAACCAATAACGGCATACCGCGATAGATCCGGTTTTTCTGCGCCAAGGCTGAGATTCAGCCCGGAGCTAGGAGAATCAGTGCCACACCAGCAGAATCAGCAAGCGATGGCGGACCTCTTCGCCCGGCACATGGACGCCGAACTCGCCGGCGACCTTGAGACAACGCTGGCGACAATGACGGACAACCCGCACCTAGTCAACGTACCTTCCATGGTCGGAGGCGCCGGCCGCGAGGGAGTCCGGGCATTCTACGCCGACCACCTGGTCGGAAAGTTCTTCCCGCCCGACGTCGAGTTCACCGAAGTGTCACGGACCTTCGGAGACCGGCAGCTCGTCGACGAGCTCATCATCTCCTTCACCCACACCCAGGAAATCGAGTGGATGCTCCCCGGCGTGGCCCCCACCGGGCGCCCGGTCTCAGTTGCCTTCGTCGTCATCGTCGGAGTGGAGAACGGGAAGATCGCCTACGAGCACATCTACTGGGACCAGGCCACGGTCCTCGTCCAGCTGGGCCTGCTCGACCCCGCGGGCCTTCCCGTCGCCGGCCGGGAAGCAGCTGCCAAGGTCCTCAACCCAGCCATACCCGGCCCGTACCTCTGACCCATCCGGCTCAGCTCACCGGCAAGCAGAACATCACGCCTGCACCCTTCCAGCACGCCGCAAGCTCGTCCCGCCCGTACAGCCAGGCTGCCCGGGTCCACAACCACCCGGCCCTGCAGCATGACCGGACGTTTCCGCGGTTACGCCGGATGGCTCACTCGCCGCTCGGCGTCAAGAGCGCGCCTTTCAATCACCACGTCGCCTTGGATAAATATGCAAGCCGTCATTGGCGTTGCTTTCATGATCGTGCAATGCCGTTTAGCTTAAGTTGATCTTGGGATGCGGGGGTTCTGCTTGCTGAGAACGCCGGGATCGGGTCCGGGGTGTGCGTGGTTACGCGGGTATGGCGGAGACTGGTGTTGTGGCTGGCGGTGGTGCGCTGACGGACTGGATCTCGCTGGGGGTGCTGGCGTCACGGGTGCCGAGGGACGCGGTCGATGATGCGGTGGCGGCGACGGGGAAACAGGCCCGGCGGCGGGGCGGGAAGCTGCCGCCGCACGTCGTGGTCTACCTGGTCATGGCCCTGGCACTGTTCTCGGATGAGGATTACGAGGAGGTCGCCGAGCGGCTGACCGGGGCGCTGCGCTCGTGGGGGTCGTGGGATGAGCGGTGGGAGCCGCCGACGAAGGGCGCGGTCACCCAGGCCCGCCAGCGGCTCGGCGCTGAGCCCGTGGCCGAGCTGTTCACGCAGGTCGCGGAGCCGGTCGCCGGGATGGAGACTGAGGGGGCGTTCCTGGGCCCGTGGCGGCTGATGAGCATCGACGGCACCGAGCTGGACGTGCCGGACACGCCCGCGAACCGGGCCGCGTTCGGCTCCGGGTCGCGTGAGGCACCCTATCCCCGGGCCCGGCTGGTGACGGTCTGCGAGTGCGCGTCGCGCGCCCCGGTGCTGGCCGCGATGGGGCCGAGCGCGTCCAAGGGCAGCGGCGAGCAGTCCCTGGCCAGGACGCTGTGGCCCCGGCTGGAGGAGGGCTGGCTGCTGCTGGCCGACCGGATGTTCTACGGCTGGCCCGACTGGTGCGCGGCCGCCGATTCCGGCGCCGACCTGCTATGGCGGGTGAAGGACAATGTCAGGCTGCCGTACCTGGAACTGCTGCCCGACGGCTCCTACCGCTCCGTCTTGGTGAGGACCTCCGTCGAGGGCCGCCGCCGCGACGCCCTCATCGAGGCCGCCCGCCTCGGGCAGGACCTCGATCCCGCGCTGGCCAGGCACGTCCGCGTGATCGAGTACGAGGTTCCCGGCTCCGGCGAGGACGCGCTGATCGCCCTGGCCACCACCATCACCGACCACCGCGCTGCCCCGGCCGGCATCCTGGCGGAGGCATATCACCGCAGGTGGGAGCACGAGACCTCGAACGCGCAGGTCAAGACCGTCCTGCGCGGGCCGGGGAAGATCCTGCGCTCGGGCAGGCCGGACATGATCGAACAGGAGACCTGGGGCTACCTCCTGACCAGCTGGGCGATCAGCGCCCTGATCTGCGACGCCGCCGCAGCGGCCTGGATCGACCCAGGGAGAGTCAGCTTCACCAGGGCCGTCCGCATCGTCCGCCGGGCCGCTGGCCCGGCCTTTCCCCCCTCAGCAGGCTGACGCCCTCCTCGCCCGGGTCAAGGCCGAGATCACGAAGAAAAGGAATCTCAACCCCCGCCGCCCCGGCCGCTCCTACCCCCGCGTCGTCAAACGCTGGCGCACCAGCCACTACGCCCTCAAGAAACCCGGCGACCACGGCACCCGGCACAACGGGCCGCCCGCCATCAGACTCGCCAACCCGGTAAAGCCGCAGTTCGCAGACCTGATCAGCACAAGCTAAACGGCATTGGGCGATCACGCGTACCCGATCAGGCCGGTCAGCCCGGAGGAGTTCGACGCCTTCCGCACGGTCGAGATGCACGCCTTTCACGGCTCCCCGCTGTCCGAGGAGGAACGGCAGCGGATCACGTCACGGCTGGAGTTCGATCGCAGCCTGGCCGCCTTCGACGGCACCATGCCGGTCGGTAC
>DASYYE010000069.1:0-7710 GCA_035946955.1 Streptosporangiaceae bacterium
CGAGCGGTTCGATCTGGTGATCCCCGCTGGCCTGTCCGGCTCCCGCGAGGTCCAGGCCCTGCTCAAGGTGCTGTCGTCGCGCTGGCTGCTCGACCAGCTCGCCAGCCTGCCCGGGTACGACGCGTCGCGCTGCGGAGAGCACGTCGCGACGCTGCCTGCGGCGGCCGGCGACCGACGGCCGTAAGGTCCTGTCCGTGTATGACCCTGACGACGATGACGTCGGGCGGATCGGGTGGGAGGAGTTCATCGCCCGTCAGTGGGAGTCGGTCTTTGCCGCATACCGGTCCTGGGCGGGCCTGCGGACGGTCGGCCGTCGCTGGAGCGACCTGCTGGAGGCCGGGCTCGGCTGCACCCAGGCCTTTGCTGACCGCCTGGTGAAGGCCGAGGTCATCGACAAGGCCGACCGCGTCATGGGCGTGGCCGACGCCGAGACCATCGTGTCCGCGATGGTCGCCGTGCTCACCGACGTGCGCACCCATATCGCCGGCATGGCAGGGCTGGAACCCCACGTCGCCAACACCCTCCTCGACCGTCATGCCCAGCTGCTGAGCTTCCTGCTCGTCCACGCCTTCGGCGAGGACGCCGGTGAGGTGACATCATCGTGAAACGAGTGGCGTGGGTGACAGGGGCCAGCCGAGGCATCGGCCGCGGGGTCGCGGTCGCGCTCGGAGCCGCGGGCTGGACGGTCTACGTGACCGCCCGGTCGTCGGGGGCCGCGCTGACCGGGCACCTCCCGGGCACCGTCGAGGACTGCGCGGACGCGGTGACCACCGCGGGCGGCCACGGCATCGCGCTGGCCTGCGACCACCGGGATGACCAGGCGGTAGCGGCGGTCGTGGACCGTATCCGCTCCGGGCATGGCCGGCTGGACCTCCTCGTCAACAACGTCTGGGGCGGGTACGAGCGGCTCAATGCCGGGGAGTGGCAGGAATGGAACGCGCCCATGTGGGAGCAGCCACTCGGCCTGTTCGACGCGATGTTCGCAAGCGGGGTACGCGCACACTACGTGGCACTCGTCATGAGCGCTCCGCTGCTGATCGCCACCCCGGGCAGCCTGGTGGTGACCGTCTCGGCCGCCGTCCCCACGTCCTGGGAGGACACCCCCCGTGCCGCCTACTCCATGGCCAAGGCCGCCGACGACCGCCTGGCACTGGAAGCCGCCCACCAGCTCGCCGGGCACAAGGTCGCGTCCGTCGGCATCCACCCGGGCTGGGTACGTACTGAAGGAGTCCTGCAGTTCGCCGACCAGGTTGACCTGACCAGCTCCCAGTCACCCGAAGGGGTCGGGCGTGCCGTCGCGGCGCTCGCCGCCGACCCGGCCCTGCTTGACCTCACAGGTCAGATCCTGGACGTGGCTGGCCTGGCCGAGCGGTACGGCATCGATGTGACCGGCTGAGCTGGGTGCCTGCTCGAGCGCGGCGGTCAGAGTCCGGGCGGTGCCGCGTCAGCCAGGTCCGACGGGCCACGCCCCTGCGCGGCCACTGCCGGGCAGACCAGCTTGCGGATCGTGTCACCGGTGCGGACCAGGCCCGAGCGGACCACACGGGTGTTGATGCCGCGCAGGTTCAGTGCGCAGCCTTCCTCGGAGTTGACGAAGCTCAGGGCGTCGTCGCCGAACCTGGCCAGGAACTTCTTGCAGCCGCGGTGCGGCGGGACCGAGACTTCCAGGACTGCGGACCCCACCTCGAACTGGGTTCCCGGCGGGAGGTTGGCGCCACTCAGGTCGAAGTCCACGTAGAGCTGGTCACCTGCCAGTGGCCAGCGTTCACGGGCACCGCCGATGAGTGCGACCGCCCGGATGTTCATCACGGTGACCTGCTTGGCCACATTGGGCCGGCGGTCCAGCCAGGTGTCACCGTGCACCCCGGCGCCGGTGTCGACGTACGCCTCGTCGAGCACCTGGCGTTCACCCTCTGCCGGCCGCACCACGATCAGTCCCAGGGTGCCCTCATCAGAGGGTGACTCACGGACGTGGCCAAGGCCCGCTTCCAGCCTGGCGGTGTCGAAGTGCATACCACGACCGTGACAGCCACCCGCCATATCGGTCAATCGAGTATTCCTCACACCACCAGGGCACCGACGTACGCTCGTGATCATGGCTGGCTACTCGGGAACCCCGCTGGCGCGCAAGCTCGGCATGAAGCCGGGCCACGTGGTGGCGCTGGTCGGTGCCCCGCAGGGGTGGCAGGTCGAGGGGCTGCCAGCGGGAGTGGAGGTGCGCCCGGACGGCCCGGTGCCGGGGGCTGAGGTGACCGTGGCGTTCTTCCGTGACCTGGCTTCGCTGACCTCGGACGTCCCTGGCCTGGCCCGCTCGACGGCCGCCGACGGGGCCCTGTGGGTCGCCTGGCCCCGGCGGGCTGGCGGGCACACCAGCGACGTCACTGAGAACGACATCCGGGCTGTGGTCCTGCCACTTGGGCTTGTCGATGTGAAGGTGGCGGCCCTGGACCAGGACTGGTCCGGGCTGAAAATGGTGTGGCGCAAGGAACTGCGCCCGGGGGTCGCCGCCCGGCAGGGTTAGGGCGGCGTGGCGCGGGCCCGTGCGGCTCAGTGGGTGATGGAGATCGCGCCGAACTGGTCCGACGCGGTGATCACGCGCGAGGAGCCCTGACTGGTTGGCACGCCCACATGGGTGGTTCCGAAGTCGGTGCTGGCGCTGACAAAGTAGGCAGCCGGGCCGCTGGGGACGGCGATGCTGATGTCCCCCATGCGGTCGGTGGCGCTGACCCGCTGCGGCACGGCCGTGAATGCCAGCGAGATGTTCCCGGACTGCCCGCTGGCGGTCACCTCCGGGCTCGACAGGCCGGTCAGCCTGATGTCGCCCGCTTGGTCCCCGGCCAGGGCCAGGGCGCCGGACAGGCCACTGCCGGTGATGCTGCCCGCCTGGGCCTGGAGGTGGACGGTGCCGGAGATGGCCGAGGCGACGATGTCGCCGGCCTGCGTGGTCACGCTGACCGGGCTGGTCAGTCCGTGGACGGTGACCGTGCCCGCGCCGTCGGTGAGGTCAGTGGGCAGGCCTGCGGGCAGGGTGGCCTGATAGCTGAATGTGCAGTCCCGCACCGCGATGCAGCGAGCCGACCCGCTCCCCACGGAGTGGGTGGAGTGCCAGGCCACGATGGGGTGGTGGTGAGCGTAGTGCACCGTCCACGTCAGCCGTAGCCGCCTGCCCGCCGCGGGGACTACCTGGAGCATTCCGTAGTTGGCGGTGGCCGTGACCGTGCCCTGGGCAGAGAGGTCCAGCCGGGCTGTGGGGTGGGTTCCGCCGGGCGTGCCGTGGTGGCTGGTGGCGCTGGAGACGGCGGCAGCGATGATGACGATCAGCGATATGGGGACCCCGACGACGAGGGCGGCCGTGCGCGCCGGGGTCAGTGGCAAGGTGGTCATGTGCCCTCGGCCCCCAGGTACCGCAGCACAGCCAGGACCCGGCGGTGGTCGCGGTCGGCAGGCGCCAGGCCGAGCTTGGCGAAGATGTTGTTGATGTGCTTCTCCACCGCGCCCTCGCTGACCACGAGTTCGGTGGCGATGGCGCCGTTGGAACGGCCCTCGGCCATCAGCGCGAGCACGTCGCGCTCACGGGGGGTCAGGGCTGCCAGTGGGTGGCGGCTGCGCGCCAGGAGCTGCGCCACGACCTCCGGGTCCAGTGCGCTGCCGCCGTCGGCCACCCGCCGCAGCGCGTCCAGGAACTCGGTCAGGTCGGCGACCCGGTCCTTGAGCAGGTAGCCCACGCCCTGAGGCCGGCCGGAGAGCAGTTCGGTGGCGTAGCGTTCTTCCACGTACTGCGACAGCACCAGCACCCCGATCCCCGGCCACGCGTTGCGCACCACCAACGCGGCACGCAGCCCCTCATCGGTGAAGGTCGGCGGCATGCGCACGTCGACCACGACCACGTCTGGCTGGTGTTCCCCGACCGCCCGCAGGAACTGCTCAGCCTCCCCGGTCGCGGCGACCACGTCGTGGCCCGCGTCCGTGAGCAGCCGTGTGACCCCCTCGCGCAGGAGCACGGAGTCTTCCGCGATCACGACCCGCATGGCAGTGCCACCTCAATCACTGTCGGCCCCCCCTGTGGGCTCGTCACCTTCAGCCGCCCGTCCACGCCTGCCACCCGTGCCGCCAGGCCGGACAGGCCCTGACCGGACTGGTCGGCGCCGCCGACCCCGTCGTCGGAGACCACCAGCGTGAGCAGGCCGGGGTCGCCTTTCACGACCACCTCGGCGTGGCTGGCGTGCGCGTGTTTCGCGACGTTGGTCAGGGCCTCGGCCACCACGAAGTAGGCGATTGCCTCGATCGCCGAGGGAGGCCGGATGACAGGCAGGTCGACCCGCACCGTGACCGGCACCGGGCACAGCGCCGCCAGGCTGGACAGCGCGGCGTCGAGGCCACGGGCGGTGAGCACGGGCGGGTGCACGCCCCGGACCAGGTGGCGCAGTTCCGACAGTGCCTGCTTGGCCTGTTCGTGGGCTTCGCTGACGATGATCGCGGCCGCGGCCGGGTCGGAGGAGAACTTGGCCTTGGCCCGGCCGAGCTCCATGGCCAGCGAGACCAGGCGCTGTTGCGCGCCGTCGTGCAGGTCGCGTTCGATGCGCATCCGCTCCGCTGCGGCCGCGTCCACCACCTGCGCCCGGGTGGTCTCCAGTTCACCGATCCGGGCTGTCAGTTCGGCCCGGCGGTCGGTCTGGAGCAGCAGCCCGCCGACCGCCGCGTCCATGGTGGCCAGCCCGCGGGTCACGTGCGGGGCGGCGAGCAGCAGCGCCACGCCGGTCACGGTCGCGACCGCGAGCAGCCAGAACCCGTGCACAGCCATGCCATCCACGTGGACGCCACCGGGCGCCGCCCAGACGTAGGCAGGGATGGCCGCCAGGGCCAGGCCCTGTCCCCACACCGTGAGGACCAGTACCACCTCGAGGAGGCTGAGCGGCAGCCTGAGCAGGGCGTAGGCCAGGTACCGCCATGTCGCGGCGGACATGAAGTTACGGACTATCGCACGCCACCACGTGTCCGCTGGTGGCATCCACCCGCTGCGGATCTGCCTGCCCAGCAGCAGCTCGAAACGGGCACGTTCGCCGCGGGCCAGCAGGCCACACAGCCAGAACGTCGAGGCCAGCACCGCGACGCCGGCCGGGAGGGTGGGCAGCAGGGCGCACCCGAGGATCAGGCCCACCAGGACCAGCGGGAGGACCACGACCCCGATGACGAACCCAGCGAGCAGGTGGATGACCGCCAGCCAGGTGGTGGCCGACACGAGCGGCAACAGCACTGTGCAGAGCAGGCGGCGGTCACCGGTGGCCGGCAGACCGGGAGCAACCGCAGCGGCACCGTCGCCGGTCAGGGCGGCGCCACCTGCCGGGGTGCTGGCCCCGGAGTCCGTCATGCGCTGCACCTCCCCGTCCATGCCCGCCAGTGAGCCTGGCCTCTTGCCTGAACCTTAGGGCCGGCTGGGCGCGGTGTCCCGCCCGCTGCCCCCCGGGTGGGACAGGGGGCTAGCCCTACCCGGGATCCGGCGGCTGGCGGGATGCCCAACCACAGGTCGCGACGCTCAGGCTGTGCAGGCATAACCCCGCATCGACTGCCACGAAAACAGTGAGGCTCCTATGGAACACCCATCTGCGCTCCTGAGCACCGAGCCGAGACCCGCACCACCGCCGCGGCCGGCCAGGCGTGGCCCGGTGGTGGAACGCATCGCCGGGTGGAGCGCCCGGCACGGCTGGCTCGCCCTGGCGGGCTGGCTCACGCTCGTCATCGGTTCCGTGGTCATCTCCGGCTTCGTCGGGACCGCGAACCTGAACAGCTACGACCCTGGCCAGGCAGGCCAGGCCGAGAGGGTGCTCGGCAGGCCCGGTGTGGTCCAGCCCACCACTGAGACCGTCCTGGTCCAGGCGCGGGCGCCCGGGCGGGCCATCGCCGGCGACCCCGAGGCCATGCAGGCGGTCAGGCAGGTGGCCGCGGCACTGGCTGCCATGCCCGCCGTGGCCACCGATGTCCGGTCACCGCTGAGCCCAGGCGGCCACGGGCTCATCTCACGTGACGGCCGTTCGGCCCTGGTCACCTTCAACGTCGCCGGCAGCCAGAACAACGTTGGCCAGACGGTGGCAGGTGCGCTGCGCGCCGTGGCCGTGGTGCAGGCACGTCATCCGGACCTGCTGGTGGCGGAGTCCGGCGGGGCCAGCGTCAACCGTGCCCTCAACGACATCGTCACCCACGACTTCCGCCGCGCCGAGGTGACCTCCGTCCCGGTCACGCTGGTGCTGCTGCTCTGCGTGTTCGGCGCGCTGATCGCGGCCGGCATCCCGCTGCTGCTCGCGGGGTCGGCGGTGGTGACCGCGATCGCGCTGGTCGCGATCCCCAGCCACTGGCTGCCGGCCGGGGGCGAGCAGACCTCGGCTGTCATCCTGCTCATCGGCATGGCGGTGGGCGTCGACTACTCACTGTTCTACCTGCGCCGGGAACGGGAGGAACGGGCCGCGGGCCGGAGCAAACCCGCGGCGCTGCGGATCGCCGCCGCCACCTCCGGCCGGGCGATCGTGGTGTCCGGGCTGACGGTCATGATCTCGCTGTCCGGGCTGTTCCTGACCGGCGTCGATGTCTTCTCCGGTGTGGCCGTCGGGACGATCACGGTGGTCGGCGTCGCTGTCCTCGGGTCGGTGACCGCACTGCCCGCGCTGCTGTCGCTGCTCGGCAGCTGGGTGGACCGGGGCCGCGTCCCCTTCCTCGGCCGCCGCCGGACCGCCGCGCGCCGCTCCAGGCTGTGGGAGGCGCTGGCCCGCCGCGTGGTGGCCAGGCCCGCCCTGACCGGCGGGGTTGCTGCCCTGGCGCTCGTCGCGCTGGCAGCACCCGCGCTCGGTACCCGGCTGGCCAACCCTGGCCTGCACGACCTGCCATCCAGCGCCCCGGTGATCCAGAACCTGCTGGCCACGGAGCGGGCCTTCCCCGGCGGGCCAGCCCCCGAACAGGTCGTCGTGACCGGCCAGGACCTGTCCGGTCCCGCGGTCAGGCATGCGGTCGCGGCCCTGCAGGGGCGTGCCGCGACCAGCCCGGCGCTGCGCCAGCCCGTCACGGCCACGCTGCTCGGCCACGGCCAGGTCCTCGTGGTGTCAGTGCCACTCGTGGGGGACGGCACCGACGCCACGTCCAACCATGCCCTGGCGACACTGCGCGACCAGGTGCTGCCCGCCACGCTGGGACGGGTGAGCGGCATCGGCTACGCCGTCACCGGCATCACGGCCGCCAACCACGACTTCCTCGCCCAGTTGGACAGCCGCCTGCCGTTCGTCTTCATGTTCGTGCTTGGGCTGGCGTTCCTGGTACTGATGGTGACCTTCCGCTCGGTGACGATCCCGCTGGTGTCCATCGTGCTGAACCTGCTGTCCATCGGCGCCGCGTACGGCTTGCTCACGCTGGTGTTCCAGCATGGGTTCGGCCATGAGGTGCTCGGGTTCAGCCCATACGGCGCCGTGATCCCGTGGCTGCCGCTGTTCATGTTCGTGTTCCTGTTCGGGCTGAGCATGGACTACCACGTGTTCATCCTCAGCCGGATCCGGGAGCACCGGGCGCTGGGGCACACCACCGCGGAGGCGGTCAGCGGCGGGATCGGGGCCAGCGCAGGCGTGGTCACCAGCGCGGCGGTGATCATGGTGTCGGTGTTCTCGATCTTCGGGTCACTGTCGGAGATCGAGTTCAAGATGTTCGGGGTGGCCATGTCCTCGGCCATCCTGA
>DASYYE010000070.1:0-8859 GCA_035946955.1 Streptosporangiaceae bacterium
CTTCCTGCGCAACAAGCGTGACGAGTGGCGCGAGTACCGCTACCAGGTCACCCAGTTCGAACTGGACCGCTACCTGCCCTCGCTGTGACGGAGGGCCGTCAGCGCCACGGCAGCCCGGTGACTACCCGGCCGCCTGGTGCCCGGGCCGATGAGCAGGACTGGCACGGTTCTCTCCGCCCGTTTGGTGCTGGCATGCTGGGCACGTGAACGAAGACGGCCTCACGGCCGAGAACCCCCCAGAGCCGCAGGCTGCGGCCAAGCCGGGCCATGTGGCCGTTGGACGTCGTCCCCGCGGCCCGGGAGCCGCTGCCCCGCGCCGTGCCCAACCGCCCACCGGCCGCACGCGGCGTGCCCGCCTGTGGGCGGCGGCAGAGGCCAGGGGCATACCCCTGCGGGCGATCCTCACCACGGTCGCGGTCGTCGTCGCGGTCTACCTGGCCGGCAAGGTCGTGTACCGGCTGAAGGACGTCATCCTGCTGATGGTGGTCTCGGGCTTCATCGCGCTGCTGCTGAACCCCCTCGTCGTGGCCCTGCAGCGCTGGGTGGGCAGCCGTGCGGTCGCGGTCACGATCGTGACCATTCTCGCGGTGGCCGCTTTCTCCGGCCTGGCCTATGCGTTCGGCTCCCCGCTGGTCAACGGCCTGACCCACCTGGCTGAGAAACTGCCGGGCTATGTGAGCCAAGCCGAGCAGGGCCGGGGGTGGGTCGGCCACCTCGTGACCAAATACCACGTGCAGGCCTGGGTCACGAAGAACGCACCCAAGCTGGCCAGCTATGGCCAGAACCTGGCGAGCCCGGCGCTGACCCTGGGCAAGGGCGCCGTCAACCTCATGATCACGCTGTTCACCATCTTCGTCCTGGTCGTGTTGCTGATGGTCGAGGGCCCGAAGATGCGGACCGGGCTGCTCGGCCTGATGACTGCCAACAGGGCGGCGGTCATCACCCGGATAGCCAAGGAGGTCAACCGGTCGGTCACCGGGTACATGCTGGGGAACTTCGCGACCTCGATCATCGCCGGGGTCGTGGTGTTCGTGACGCTGGCCCTGATGGGCGTGCCGTTCCCGTTCCTGTGGGCACTGTGGGTGGCGCTCGTGGACTTCCTGCCGATGATCGGCGGGGCACTGGCCGGCATCCCGACCATCCTGTTCGCGTTCTTCCACTCATTCACGGCCGGACTGGTCACCCTCGTTGTCTTCCTCGTCTACACCCAGGTCGAGAACCACATCCTCAACCCCGTGATCATGAGCAGGACGGTGCGGATCAACCCGCTGCTCGTCCTGGTGTCGATCCTGGTCGGCGTGTCGCTGGGAAGCTGGGTCGGCGGCTTCTTCGGCGGTTTCGTCGCGGCCCTGCTCTCCATCCCGCTCGGTGGCGCCGCCCAGGTGATCGTGGTCGAGGTCTGGCGCGACACCGCCCCGCCCCCGGCCCCCGGCGTGGCATCGCTGCCGGGCCAGGAACCCGCGCCCCCGGCGGCCAGCCCGGAACCCCCGGACCCGGTCGGCGAGTCCCCTCTCGTGGGGTGACCGATGGCCATCACCATGTACGGCGTGGCCGCGCTCAGCTTCATGATGGTGATGTACGCCCTGGAGTCGCGGGGACGGGTGTTCATCGCGCTGTTCGCCCTGGGGTGCGCCCTGTCGAGCGGCTACGGGTTCCTCGCGGGCACCTGGCCGTTCGGGGTGGTCGAGGCCCTGTGGTGCCTGGTGGCCCTGCGGCGCTGGGCAGGCGCGGTCCCCGTCAAGCAGCCAGACCACTAGCTGAGGGCGAGGCAGAGAGCCGCGTTTCCCCGGCCGCCCGGGAAGGCGCCAACGTGCCCGTATTACGTGGTACACGTAATACGGGCTACGCCACTGCTGAGGCTGTCGTGGTAGTGAACAGCAAAGGCCAGGTGACCATCCCGGCGCATCTGCGGGCCAAGTACGGGCTGCACACCGGGGACGAGGTCGAAGTCGTCGAGGTTGACGGCGCACTCCAGATCGTCCGCACCGAAGGCGCCGAGACCAGGGGGCAGCGGCTTGTGCGCCGACTGCGCAACACGGCCACCAGCGAGGACGTGACAGGCATGAGCACCGACCAGATCATGGCACTGCTACATGGCGAATGACCCGGCAGCGATCCGGTCCGCGACCCTTGTCGACTCATGCGTGCTGCTCGCTGTCATCACCGGTGACCAGCGATGGGCTGACTGGTCGGCGGGGGAGATCGCAGCGGCTATTGACCCGCCATGTCCGGCGGTACCGGACGTACTTCCCGACCATCGACATCATCGCGCCGGCTCCATCCGAAGACGAGACAGCCGTGTGACAAGCCCTGAGCCGCTGGGGAGGCGCTGCGGGCGGTTGGTGTTCTAGCGTGCTGGGGTGAGTGTCCCGCGGAAGACCACGCTGACCGCGCGGCTGGCGCGTATGGGGTTCGCCGACCCCGGGCAGGCGGGACGGCTGCTCGGCGATGGCCTGGGGCTTGACGCCGAGGAAGCCAGCGGCGCGGGCACCGCGTTGCTCGACGCGGTCGCGGCCGCCGCCGACCCTGACCTGGCACTGGCCGCGCTGGCGCGGCTGCCACCCGACCAGGAGCTGCGGGCCGCCCTGCGCGCCGACACTGGGCTCCGTGTCAGGTTGACCGCGGTGCTCGGGGCCAGCGCGGCCCTGGGAGACCACCTCACCCGCCATCCCGGTGACTGGCAGGTGCTCCGGGGAGAAGAGCCGCTCCCCGTACCCACCGCCGCCGACCTGCGCGCCGACCTGCTCACAGCGGTGGGTGCGGACCCCGCCCAGCCGGGACCGCTCGCAGGCCGCCCGGGTTTTGGAACAAGGGGAGGAGGACCAGGTGCCTACGGTGACGGTGGCACGGCTGTTGAGCCGGCCGTGGCGCTGCGGGCCGCCTACCGGCGGCGGCTGCTCTCGCTGGCCGCCCGCGACCTCACCGGCGAGGCCACACTCGACCAGGTGGCCGCCGAACTGGCTGACCTGGCAGCGGCGGCACTGGAGGCGGCGCTGGCCGTCGCCCGGTCGCAGCTTACGGCCTCAGCCGCCCCCTGCCGGCTGGCCGTGGTCGCCATGGGCAAGTGCGGTGCCCGGGAGCTGAACTACGCCAGTGACGTTGACGTGGTGTTCGTGGCAGAGCCCGAGTCGGCCCTGGGCACCGCGACCCGGCTGGCCACCGGGCTGATCAACGTGTGTTCGCAGAGCACCACCGAGGGGCCGCTGTTCCCCGTGGACCCCAACCTGCGTCCCGAGGGCCGTGACGGCCCGCTGGTCCGCACGCTCGCCAGCTACCGCGCGTACTACCAGCGCTGGGCCAAGACCTGGGAGTTCCAGGCGCTGCTCAAGGCCAGGCCGGTCGCGGGCGACCGCGGCCTCGGCCAGGACGCGGTCGACGCCCTGGGCCCGCTGGTGTGGCAGGCCGCGCAACGCGAGAACTTCGTGGCCGACGTGCAAGCGATGCGGCGCAGGGTGGTGGGCACGCTGCCGGCCGCGCGGGCGGACCGCGAGATCAAGCTCGGCCCCGGCGGCCTGCGCGATGTCGAGTTCGCGGTCCAGCTCCTCCAGCTCGTGCACGGCCGCACAGACGAGTCGCTCCGCGAACCCGCCACCCTGCCCGCGCTGGCCGCGCTGGCGGAGGGCGGCTACGTCGGCCGCGAGGACGCCGCCCGGCTCGCCGAGGCGTACCGGTTCCTGCGCCGCCTGGAACACCTGCTCCAGCTCAGGAACCTGCGGCGCACCCACACGCTGCCCGACGACGAGTCGGCGTTGCGGCGGATCGGCCGTGCCCTGCGTCGCATGCAGGCCGGCGCACCCGAAGCCGATCCGGTCAGCACAGGGGTTCTGTGGGCCCAGACCGCTATGGGGACGGCGGGTTTGGCATACAGACCCGCTGGGCCTGCGGTGTCGCGGATGTCGCCGCGCGGCGACCCAGCGGAGGAGTTGCTCACCCAGTGGCGGCTGCACACACGTGAGGTGCGGCGGCTGCACGAGAAACTGTTCTACCGGCCGCTGCTCGACGTGGCGGCGACACTGCCCAGTGAGGCGGCCGGGCTCACCCCGCAGGCCGCCCAGGCGAGGCTGGAGGCGCTCGGGTACGCGGACCCGGCCGCCGCCCTGCGGCACATCGAGGCACTGACCTCCGGTGTGTCCCGGCGGGCAGCGATCCAGCGGACGCTGCTGCCGCTGATGCTCGGCTGGTTCGCCGACTCACCCGACCCGGATGCCGGCCTGCTCGCGTTCCGCCAGTGCAGCGACGCGCTCGGCCGCACACCGTGGTACCTGCGGCTGCTGCGCGACGACATGTCGGTGGCCCAGCGGATGGCCCGCGTGCTCGCCGCCAGCCGTTACGCCACCGACCTGCTGCTGCGCCAGCCTGAGATGGTGGGCCTGCTGCGCGACGACGCCGAACTGACGCCGCCGCCGCGGCCGGCGCTGGCAGCAGAGGCCACGTTCGCCGTCAGCAGGCACGCGGGTGCCGAGGACGCGGTCGGCGCGGTGCGGGCACTGCGCCGCCGCGAACTGCTGCGGGCGGCCGCCGCGGACCTGCTCAGCCGCACCCAGGTGGAGGAGACCGGCGAGACACTGACCACCGTCACGGCCGTGACCGTGCAGGCGGCCCTGCAGGTCGCGCTGCGCAGCGCCGAAACAGCCCTGGGCGGCCCGCTCCCGACGCGCTTGTGCGTGATAGCCATGGGCCGCTTCGGTGGGCACGAGACCGGGTACGGCAGCGACGCCGACGTGATGTTCGTGCACGACCCGCTGCCGGGCGCGCCCGAGCGCGAGGCCACCGACGCCGCACACGCGGTCGCGGAAGACCTGCGCAGGCTGCTGGCGCGGCCCGCCCCCGACCCACCGCTGGTCATCGACCCCGGCCTGCGTCCCGAAGGCCGCCAGGGGCCACTGGTGCGCACCCTCGCGTCCTACCGTGCCTACTATGAGCGCTGGTCGGTGCCCTGGGAGGCGCAGGCCCTGCTGCGGGCCGAGCCGACCGCGGGCGACCAGGCACTGGGGGAGCGGTTCACCAGCCTCGCCGACGAGTTCCGGTACCCGGCGCACGGCATCCCCGATGCCTCCGTCCGGGAGATACGGCGGCTGAAGGCGCGGATGGAGGCGGAGCGGATGCCCCGCGGCGTGGATCCTGCCCTGCACCTCAAACTCGGTCCGGGCGGGCTGTCCGACGTGGAGTGGGTCGTCCAGCTCTTCCAGCTCCGCTACGCCCACGCGGTGCCCGGGCTGCGCACCACCCAGACACTGGCAGGCCTGGCAGCGGCCGTGGCCGCGGGGCTGGCCCCCGGCGACGGCGCGGCCGCGCTGGCGGCGGCCTGGCGGCTGGCCACCCGAGTCCGCAACGCCGTGGTGCTGGTGCGGGGCAGGCCAGCCGATGTGATCCCCTCCCGGCAGCAGGAACGCGCCGCAGTGGCATCGGTGCTCGGCTACCCTCCCGGCGCGTGGCAGGAGATGGTCCAGGACTACCGGCGCGCCGCCCGCCGGGCACGCACCGTGATGGAGCAGTTGTTCTACGGTTGAATAGCATGCCGCGCGTACAACCACTGCCCCGGAGGCGGCGTGCGATGGCGGTGGGGCATGCTTTGAGAACGGTTGTGGCGGTCAGGGTGCGGCTGCCGGCGCGGTGACGCTTGAGGGCGGGGAGGCAGTAGCAGTGACCGATGGCTGGACCTACAACAGCGGGCCACAGCCGGCGGCGGCCGGGACGGTGACGCTCCTGGAGGGCATCACCTTCTGCATCTGTGGCCGGGCCGGGGACATCACCCCAGGTGCTGAGCAGGGTTTGTACTTCCGCGACACCAGGTTCCTCACCCGGTTCCAGCTCGACGTCGACGCCATGGCGTGCGAACCGCTCGCCGTGCAGTCCCCGGCCCCGTACACCGCCACCTTTGTCGGACGCCGGCCCCCCCGGCACGGGCTGGCCGATTCCACACTGATGGTGGTCCGGCGGCGCTATGTCGGAGACGGCCTGCGCGAGGACATCACCGTTCGCAACCTCGGCCGCGAACCCAGCGCGGTGCTGGTCACCCTGTCCGTGGACACCGACTTCGCGACCCTCTTCGAGGTCAAGGAAGGGCATGTGCACCGCCGCGACGGGGTGGAACGCGAGAGCGGGCCGGGCCGGCTCCGGCTGGGTTTCGAGTTCGGCCTGGAGTCCCGTGCCGTCACGGTGGCGGCCACCGGGGACCCGGTCGTCACCAAGGGCCAGCTCGCCTGGCAGCCGGTGGTGCCCTCCCGCCAGGACTGGACGGTCTCGGTCCAGGTACTGCCCTCGGTGGACGGGCAGGAGGTGCCCACCTCATACCAGCCCGGCCAGCCCATCGAGGGCGCCCGCCCGGTCGCCTCGCTGGCGGCGTGGCGGGCGCAGCGGCCGACGGTCACGACCCCGGACGAGCCGCTGAACCGGCTCGTCGCGGCCAGTGCCGAAGACCTGGGTGCGTTGCGGATCTTCGACCCGGAACGGCCCGACCGGCCGGTCATCGCCGCTGGCGCGCCGTGGTTCATGACCTTGTTCGGGCGGGACTCCCTGCTGACGAGCTGGATGCTGCTGCCGCTGGACGCGGGCCTGGCACTGGGCACCCTGGAGACCCTGGCACGCCACCAGGGCACGCGGGACGACCCCCGCACCGAGGAGCAGCCCGGCCGCATCCTGCACGAGGTCCGCTCCGGGCTCGGCCCCGCAGGGGGCTCGGGCGGGCTCAACATCTACTACGGCAGCGCCGACGCGACTCCGCTGTTCGTCATGCTCCTCGGCGAGATGTACCGGTGGGGCGTGGCGGGCCCGGAGATCGACGCGCTGGTGCCCAACGCCGACCGGGCACTGGAGTGGGTGGCCTCCTACGGGGACCGCGACGGGGACGGTTTCGTCGAGTACCAGCGCGCCACCGACCGTGGGCTGGTCAGCCAGGGGTGGAAGGACTCCTTCGACGCGATCACGTTCGTCTCCGGGCAGATCGCCGAGCCGCCGATCGCGCTCGCGGAGGTCCAGGGCTACGTGTACGCGGCCTACCTGGCCAGGGCGCGGATCGCGGCGGCCAAGGGCGAGACCGAGAAGGCGCGGCACTGGGCGGACAAGGCGGCCACGCTCAAGCGCCGGTTCAACGAGGTCTTCTGGCTCCCCGACCGCGGCTACTACGCGCTCGCCCTGGACGGCGCCAAACGCCCGGTGGACGCGCTGGCCTCGAACATGGGGCACTGCCTGTGGACGGGGATCGTGGACGAGGACAAGGCCGTCGCGGTCGGCCAGCACCTCATGGACCACGACATGTTCACCGGGTTCGGGGTGCGGACGCTGGCCGCCTCGATGGGCGCCTACAACCCCATGAGCTACCACAACGGGTCGGTGTGGCCGCATGACACGGCCATCTGCGCCGCGGGCCTGATGCGCTACGGGCTGGTCGAGTCAGCCCAGCGCCTGGCCACCGCACTCTTCGACGCGGCCCAGGGGCTCGGCGGCCGGCTGCCGGAACTCTTCTGCGGCTTCGACCGTGCCGAGTTCAGCGAGCCGGTGCCCTACCCGACGGCCTGCTCCCCGCAGGCATGGGCGGTCGCGTCCGCATTGTTCCTCCTGCGCATTCTCTTGCGTTTCGATCCGGATATCCCATCGCACCGGGTCTGGTGTGCTCCGGTAGTGCCCGACTGGTACCTGCCAATGCGGGTGGAACGGTTCCATTTGGCCGGTGCCAGAGTCAGCTTTGACATCAAGCGGGATGGCTGGTCGCTGGCGGACCTGCCTGCGGGAACCGAATTGATTGCGTCGCCAGCGAATCTCGCCGAAACCTCCTTACTGGGCTGCAGCTTTACTGGCAAATAATCCGTTGCTTCGCTGGCGGCGCAGCAGCAGAGAAGGTTTTTGGCGCCTTCTGGAAGGGCACATCGCGGACATGCCGGCACGGGGGGCCGTCATATCCGCCATAGTGCGGTGCCCCGTGCCATAACGGGGGAGGGGGCACCACTGTGAGTGTTCCAACGCTGGTCGAGCCTACGGGGAGAGCAGCAGACGGCCAGGGGCCGCTGCGGGTCGCAATGATCGCCCCTCCGTACTTCACCTGCCCGCCGGCCGCCTACGGGGGAGTCGAGTCCGTCATCGCCGACCTGGCGGACGCTCTCGTCGACCGTGGCCACCACGTCACCCTGATCGGCGCTGGAACACCGGGAACCCGCGCCCAGCAGTTCATCGCCACCTTCCACACCCCACCCGCCGACCAGCTCGGCGAGCCACTGCCCGAGGTCATGCACACCGCGCACGTGGGGCGGATCCTCGACGACCTCGACGTGGACGTGGTCCACGACCACACGCTCGCGGGCCCGCTGCTCGCCCGGGGCCGGCTCGTGCCCACGGTGGTCACGGCGCACGGGCCGGTAGACACCGACCTCGGGGCGCTGTACCGGGCACTGCGGCCAACCATCTCGCTGGTGGCGATCTCCGACTCGCAGCGCTCCCGCGGCCCTGACCTGCCGTGGGTCGCCACCGTGCACAATGCGATTCGCCCGGAGACGTTCCCGTACCGCGCCGACAAGGAAGACTTCGCGCTGTTCCTCGGCCGCTTCCACCCGCAGAAGGCACCGCACCTGGCCATCGACGCCGCCCGTGGCGCGGGCCTGCCGATCGTGCTGGCGGGCAAGTGCGCCGAACCGATGGAGCGTGCCTACTTCAAAGCCGAGATCGAGCACCGGCTCGGCACGGACACCACGATGTTCGGGGTCGCCGACGCCACCGCCAAACGTGACCTGCTGGCCCGCGCGGCGGTCGTGCTCTTCCCGATCTGCTGGGAGGAGCCGTTCGGCCTCGTCATGATCGAGGCGATGGCCGCTGGCACGCCCGTGGTCGCGCTGCGGCGCGGCTCGGTGCCGGAGATCATCGTCAACG
>DASYYE010000071.1:0-8575 GCA_035946955.1 Streptosporangiaceae bacterium
TGAGCAGAACCCTGGAAATTGGCACCCGGGATCCTGGTGCAAACCTTGCGTCGGGCGCGAGTACCGGCAGATTCCCAGTGATCAAGCGGTGAGTTCCCTCGGGACAGATGTGGCCCTGGCCCGGAGGGGATCCGGCGGTAATCCGGGATTTCCCGGCGGGGCCGCAGCCGCGATATTGCATGCCGCGTTTATGGACACCATTCGCCGCGTCACATTCGTCACCTCAGCTCTGGTGTTCGCAGCCGCCAGGACCAGGGGTCTGGCCCGGCGGCTGGACGAGGACACCGGCGGCCTCAGCCGGGCACGCGACACCATTGCACCCTGCCCATGGTCATGGGTGACCATGCCCGCGGGCATGAGTGCTTCCAGTAACCCCGGATAGCTGGCCGTGGTCGGCAGCTGAGACCGGTGCCTGTCTCCGACATTACATTGGTAACCTAAAACTAGCAAATTACTTCCAGAATTCTGGTGAGAGAGTTGGCTTCCGCGAGCTGGGCCTCCCGGAGACCGGATCATTCGGCTGGCCGGGTCATGGCCTTCAGCACGGGCGTGGTCCAGCTAGCGCGGACCAGTGTGTGCCACTGTGGGAGTCGCTGAGATGAGTGGGTTTGGAGGTGGGCGCCATGGCCGCGCCTGAGGTATGGGTGGCCAAGGACGACGGCAGCGATATCGTCAGGGCCGGGGCTATCACGGCCGTCATCCGCGACTACAACGGGACTGTCGCCATCCGGCTCGCCGGCGACGGCTCGGCAGTGACCCTCGTGGCAGTCGCCCCGCACGAGGGCAGGCACACGCCCGGTGACTTCCACCGTCAGCTGATCCGGGTGGTGGCCCAGCTGGCCGACGCGGCCGGGGCCGCCGTGGTGCGCCCAGCATGGGACGAGGCACAGGGCTGGAACTGGGTCATCGATCCCCTCTAACGGTGTCCGGCCGCCCGGGCCACGCAGGCCGTTTTAGCAGCGGGCGCGTCCCGCCTGCTGGCTTGCCGTGTCGGATCCGGGGCGTCACAGCAGCATGACAAGGATTGGCGGGATGGGGCCGTGCCATCGGCGGCAGGTGGGCGCCACGTCACATGGGCGAGCGGGTTGCCGGATGCTCATCAGGTGGTGACCATGTCCCACCGTGCGGCAGGGCGCCGCTCAGGTAGTTAGCTCGTATGGCTAAACGTAAGATAACTGTGACTGTGGATGAAGAACTCGTCGATCTGGCACATGCGTTTGGTGAAGAGAGGCTGTCGACGGTGGTTATTGCCGCGCTGGCCGAGCATGTGGAGCGCTTGGGACGCCTGGCGACGCTGCGGGATCTTCTTGATCGGTGGGAAGCTCAGGCCGGCCCGGTGCCACCCGAGTTCCGGGCAGATGCGGCTGCCGCGTTCGATGAGGCCGAGGACAGCCCGGGTATGGCTGCGGGATGACCGGTGCGCCGCTCATCCTGGATGCTGATGGTCTGGACGCGCTGGCTGAGCAGCCACCCCCTGACCGTCTGCGAGGCCTGCTGGCCGAGGCCTGGGAGCGCAAGAGTGACGTGATCGTGCCGGCTCTGGTGTGCGCGGAGTGCTGCCGCGGCGCGGGGCCCACCCGTGCGGTCGAGGCAGCGCTGGGCGCGGCATCGAGAGACCCGGGCGGCGCGGCCCGCGGTACGTGTGGTTGCCACGGACTTTGATCTCGCGCGCCGCGTCGGGTCCGTCCTGCACGGTGCCGGCGCGGGTACCTCGGACGTCGTCGACGCTCACTCGGTGGCTGTGGCTTCCATGTATGGCCGCGCCGTTGTCGTGACATCCGATCCTGACGACATCCTTCGGCTAGCTGCCGCGGTGCCCGCAGTCCGGATCGTCACCCGCTCCGCACGCTGATGAGCAGCGGGTCATTGACCGTGTTCCCCGAACGAGTGGTAGGCAGGGGTGAGGGGGTCCGGGAGGGCCCGCCGAGCGAGGCGCCGACCTCCTCCACGTACTCGCGGGTGAGCGCGTCCCGTGGGGACTCTGGTCGCAGGAGACGTGGCACTGCTGGAGAGCCCACTGACCGTCCTCGCCTCGCCGCCCGGCTCAACGCCGGCGGCGACGCGAACGTGTCCCGGCTCCGACTGCTGGCCGACCTCGCCGAGACCATCATCAGGTCGCGTTGCGGTGGATGCGGGTAACGGGGATGCCCGCGGCGCGGGCCAGGCGGCGGATGAGGTCCCACAGGTGGCTCTGGCGCATCCGGGCCGCCGGTGGGGGTGGCCAGCAGCGGACCGCTCAGCCCGCGCCCTCTCCACCCCCGCCTGGCCGGCGCCAGGCGAGGTAGGTGCCAGGGAGCCGCACGTGCCCGGGATGAGCGGATCTTCGCCTTGCGGTTGCCCTTGCCGAGCACACCTAGTACGCGGTGGCCGCGGTCCTCGGCCAGGTCGGCGATGTCGGCACCGCAAGCCTCGTGCACGCGCAGCGCGTTGTGCAGCAGCAGTCGCACCACCGCCACGCTGCGCAGCGCGCCTGGGCGCCGTGTCCGTATCGGCCGCGGCGACCAGGGCGCGGGCCTGGTCACGGTCCAGGCCGACGGTGGCGGTGTAGTCGGGTCGACCACTGAGCGGGAGACGCCCTCGGTGGGGATCCGGCCGATCAGGTCATGGGCCGCGGCGTAGCGATAGAACGATGACAGCGCTGACAGGCGGCGGCGCACGGTCGAGGCCTCCGCCCGGCCGCCTGCTGGGGGTACCGGCCCTGACCCGGTCGGCTTCTGTGACTGACGTCAAGGATCCCGCGACAGATGCCGTAGGGAGTGGCTGACAACCGTCCCGGTCGGCGTTGCCGGAAACCCCGCACCGATTCGGTCGGCTGTCCCGTGAACCGCTCGGCGATCGTTGACAAGATTAGGAGCCACGTACGGCATTCATGCCCGAAGTGCCGGGCGGCGGAGATCCGGGCCGCACGATGGTGGTCTGAAATCCCCGACGCCACCGTACCGTTCCCGGAAGGACCGAAATCGTGCCTACGAAGATCGGCGTTGAGACGTCCCGCCGACGGACCGAGTCCACCGGCGCACCCCAGCACGTGACCGTCGCGTGCACGGGGGAGGTCAGTGGGCAACCCGTCGCGGCAGTGGCCGCTGAGGCCGGTCGCGGTACGGCGGGGCACCGCTTCTGCAGCGCCGTGTGCTTCCACACCTGGCACCAGCGGTGCCGCGACGAGGTCGCCCGCGACCTTGACCGGGTCGGGCCGCGCCCAAAGGTCGCCCCGGAGATCGCGGCAGCCCTCGCGACTATCGAACGCGACGATCCGGAGGAGCTCAAGGCTGCGGCCAGGGCCGTTGAGTGGCTCACCCTCCGCGGGCCGCAGCGGTTGACGCAGTTGGCCCTGTGCGAGTTCCTCTGGTACGAGCTGCCCGGCGCGGTCGACTCGGTGGCGCAGGGCCGGCACGTGGCTGGAGTTCTCGGCCGCCTGCTCGAGGCACTCGACCTGTCCCGCTATGCCGGGCTGTGCACGGCACAGGTCACAACCGAGATCGTGCGTACGGCTGTCGAGCGCGGCGTACCGGCGGCTCGGGAGGAGTTCCAGCGCGCCATGTACCGCAGCGGGATCGTCCCGCCCGACATCCCCGAACTTGCGTGGGGCACCGTGATGGGCGTCGAGGAACTCGAAGCCTACGAGGCGACGGCCGCCATGCTGGAGCTTGCGGTGACAGCCGGGCGGCTGCGGTCGGGTAGCGTCGGCTGGCGCGCCCGGCAGGCCGAGATCGCCGGTGAGTACCTACGATCGGCCGATCCGGCCCTGGGCGGCGTGAGCCGCCTCGACCGGATCCGGGCAGAGCGGATCAGCACCTGGGCGCGTAGCCGTGGCACGGCGCGCGGCAGAGCGGTCGCTGGCCTCACCGGGCGGATCAGGGACCCGCAGACCGTGCCGTCGGACGCTGACGAGCACTTGGCCCCGCCGCGCTGGCTGCTGGAGCGCGCCGGTACCGACGGACTGCCCCTGACCGACACCCACGCCCTGGCCGGCAGCGTCGTCGCCGAAGCCCAGGAGTGGTTCGGTCTGGACGGTACGGGAATCTGCCTGGGCTCGCTGCACGAACTGCTGCTCGCGATGAAAGCCTTGCGCCGCAACGGTAAGCGGCTGGTGATCACGTCCATCGGTCGACAGCTGCTGGCCCATCCGGAGCGGTTGTGGGCCGCCGTGGCCGGGGGCCTGGTCGGCGACGGGGAGGGCCCGGCCGAGGCGGCAGCGGAAGGCGCCCTGGTGGTACTCGCGGAAGGCCGCCAGCTTGGCCGGGAAGAGCTGGCGCGGCGGGTCGGTGCGATGCTGGCCGGCGAGGGTTGGCGCGACCCGGCCACCGGCGGTACTCCCGATGCTTCTTCCGTCCGCACGGCGCTCCGCGGGCTGTGGATCCGGCTGTCGGCCCTCGGCCTACTCGCCGACGAGCGCTGGCTGCGACCCCTACGCCTGTCCACCATCGGCCAGGCCGCGGTGCTCGCGGCGCTCCAGGCCCGGGCGGTCCGCCCGCGCCACACCCTCGCCGCCGGCTGACCGTATGGCGTGGGCGGGCGGGGATAGCAGATTCTCCGCCCGCCGTCGGGCAGTCAGTGCCGAACCCACGCCCGACACGCCGAACCCGATCAACTCATACGTGAATGCTTATCCTCACGGAGCGTGTTGGGTGGCCACTTCAGTGGTGCGGCGGTGAGCAGGGCAGACACCATCTGCGGCGAGACCACGGGCTCGTAGTCCCGCTCGCGGTGAACATCGCGGCACAATGCCTGCTCGCGGGCCACTTCGCCGGACACGTCGCGGCGCGTATAGCGGAGTACGCCATCGAGCCGGGGCATCTCACGCTGGAGATCACCGAAAACGTCCTCATCGCTGATCCGGACCGGGTCGCCGGGGTCCTGACCCAGCTGCAACAGCTCGGGGTCCGGTTGTCCATCGACGGCTATTGCCCGGACTGGCCGGCCGGGTGAAGGGTGAGGGTGTGCGGTGGTGCCGCACAGGGCGCCACCCCTGACCCCGAGGGGGTGGGTCGTGTACGCGCGTTCAGCCACGATCCAGGCAGAAGTCCGTTGCATCGATGACGGCGTCACCTACATCCGCGACGAGATCATGCCGGAACTCCTGCGCATCGACGGGTGCCACGGCCTGTCCTTGCTCGTCGACCGGGAGTCCGGCCAATGCATCGCGACCACCGCCTGGGAGTCGGCACAGGCCATGCGGGCCAGCGCCGAGCGGGCCCAGCGGAGCCGCGACCAGGCGGAGCAGGTGTTCGGCGGCAGCGTCCAGTTCGAGGAGTGGGAGATCGCGACCATGCACCGGGATCACCCGACCCACGACGGCGCCTGTGTCCGGGTCACCTGGATGCAGCGTGATCCGAGCGAGGTGGACCAGGCCATCGACTACATGAGGACGACGGCCCTGCCCAACATTGAGCACTACCAGGGATTCTGCAGCGCCAGCCTCCTGGTCGACCGGCCATCCGGCCGGTTGGTGGCCTCAGTGACCTTCGACAGCCGCACCTCCCTGATCCAGGAACGGGAGCACGGCGCGCGGCTGCGGACGGAGGGGGCCGAGCAGACGGGGGTGCTGATGCTCGGCGTCGGCGAGTTCGAGCTGGCCCTCGCCCATCTGCGGATACCCGAGATGGCCTGACCAGGGGCTAAGCCAGCAAGCGACCTGTCGCCCGATCGTGAGGACTTTCTGTACGCCTGTCGAGCGGCCCGAAATGGGCCGCGCGCCGCCGGAAGCGGGGGCCAGTGATCGCCCGGCCAGAGTTGGCCGGGCGATCGTGGCGAGCGTCCCAATGACAGCACCGGCACGGTGGCCGCTGCACCCGCGGCCACAGCCGATCGAGGCGCTGACGTCGTGGCTGACCAGGGTCGCCACCGCAACCGGACCACAGTCGAGGACCTGCTGCGCTACGACCTTGCAGGGTTCCAAAACCTCGTCGCCGTCGCTGACCTGTAACGTCACGGATGAGCCAGTGTCGGTCATGCGGCCCGTTCGTATTCGTGGATCAGCCCGCCGAGGATCTTGCGGTGCCTGATCCGCGCCGACACCAGGCCGACGACCGGGGCCGTGATGCCGTCGTCGTGGTCTGGTGGCCGCAGGTTCCTGGCTCGGTGCGGGCGATGCCAGTTATAGTGCGCGACGTACTCATCCAGGACCGCTCGCAGGTGCCGGGGACCGGCGATCAGCATCCGGTCAATGACTTCGGCCCGGGCGGTGCGCACCCATCTCTCGGCATAAGCGTTCGCCCGCGGGCTGCGCGGCGGGATCTTCACCACCTCGATCCCCGCGCCTGCGAGCACTGCATCGAACGTCTCGGTGAACTGCCCGGCCCGGTCCCGGATCAGGAACCGGAACCCGGCGGCGCGCTCCCCCAGGTCCATCAGCAGGTTCCGGGCCTGCTGCACCGTCCACGCCCCGTCCGGGTGCGCCGTCACGCCCAGAACCTGGACATGGCGGGTGCTCACCTCGATGACGAAGAACACGTACAGGCGGTGCAGGGTGACCGCGCAGTCGACGGTGAAGAAATCGCACGCCAGCATGGTGGCGGCCTGGGTGTGCAGGAACTGCCGCCAGGTCGTGCGGGTGCGCTGCGGCGCGGGCGGGATCCGCAGCCGCTTCAGCACCCGCCGCACCGTCGAGGCGCCGACCCGGGACCCCAGGCCGAGCAGCTCACCCTGGATCTGCTTGTAGCCCCAGCCCGGGTTCTCCCGCGCCAGCTGCTCGATCAGCACCGCGAGCTCAGCGTCGACCGGCGGTCTGCCGCCGCGGTGGGGATAGGCCCAGTGCCAGCAGACCAGCCGCTGGTGCCAACGCAGCAGCGTGTCCGGCGTCGCCAGCCGACTCATCCGCAGCGGCCTGGGGAGCAGCCGGGCCAGGGCGGTGAGTGCCGCCCGGTCGGCCCAGTCCAGTCTGGGCTTGGGGTTCTGCCGCCTGAGCACTGCGACCTCCTGGCGCAGCACCAGCAGTTCGGCGTCCTTCGACGCCGACGAGCGCGCCAGCAGCGCCATCCAGCCTGCCAGGCGGACGAACATCAGATACAGCAGCCGTACCGTCACAAGCTCGCGATCCTGCCAGTCCAGCGACCACCAGCGATGGCAAATTCGCAGGTCAGCTGCCTATGCCCCGTTTGGAACCCCACAGGCGGAGTGCGCAGGTTCTCCAGTACGACTTTGGCAGAGTGCAGGTCATCAGAGGCCGGTTCCTGAAACGGAACCGGCCTCTTGACCGTGGTATGGCACCGCCGTGCGGCGCTGGTCGGCCTTGCTTACCGGGCCGCCCCCGGCGGCGTTGGGGAACTAGGTCTTGTTGACGACGAACACCTGCTGGTTGATGTTGGCGTCGGTGTAGAACCCGCCGGCGCTGCAGGTGCCTGTCGGCTCGCACGACAGAGAGCTGACGTTGGCTGCGCCTTTCTGGTTGAGGGCCGCGATGCCTGGAATCTCCTCAGCGGTGCCCCAGGTGCCGTTCGTTTCGTTGATGACGAACGTCTCAAATGCTTCGCTTGACGCCACGGAATAAATGCCGCTGGCACTACAGTTGCCTGCTGACCAGCACGACACCGAGGAGACCGCGCCTTGCCTGCCGGTGTCGAGGGCTGCGGCCACCTCCTCAGCGGTGCCCCAGGTGCCGTTCGTTTCGTTGATGACGAACGCGTGGCTGAACTCCGTCGGTTGTCCTGGCGTCGGTTGACCGTAAAACCCGCCGGCGCTGCAGTTGCCTGCGGACACGCAAGACACTGAGGAAAGCCGGGCATCATCGGTGTTGAGGGCTGCGGCCACCTCCTCGGCGGCACGCCAGGTGCCGTTCGTTTCGTTGGCTACGAACGCCTGGAAGTGGTTGGCACGGTCTGAGTATGCGCCGCCGGCGCTGCAGTTGCCCGCCGAGGCGCAAGACACCGAGGAGACCCAGCCATCCCCGCCCCGGTTGAGGGTGGCGGCTACTTCCTTTGCGGTGCCCCAGGTGCCGTTGGTCTCGTTGACGACGAACGCCTGAGGATGGCCGGAGGCGTCATTGTAGAATCCCCCGGCGCTGCAGTTGCCCGCCGAGGCGCAGGACACCGAGTTGATCTGGGCGCTCCCTCGGTTGAGGGTGGCGGCTACTTCCTTTGCGGTGCCCCAGGTGCCGTTGGTCTCGTTGACGACGAACGCCTGAGAACGGCCGGAGCCGTCCGTATAGGATCCGCCGGCGCTGCAGTTGCCCGCCGAGGCGCACGATACCGAGGGCAATTGGGCGGTCCCGCCGGTGTTGAGGGTGCCTGACCCGGGAACCTCCTCAGCGGTGCCCCAGGTGCCGCCCGACATGACAGCACGGGTACCAGCAACCACATGCGCTCTGGCCACTACAGCATGCGCCGAGGAGGGCGACGCGGCAGCGCCGAGAACCAAGACCAGGCATACGCCAGGGGGCAACACGGCAAAAAGCCGCACTGAGCGGCGGCAGACAGCAGACATACTCATGGTAATCCCCGTCGTTGTCGTCACACCTGCACCGGGCTTCTGCCCAGTCGGCGCTCAGGTTGCCAGGCCCACCCACGGGGCCCGCATGAGGGCTGGACAAGGCTGGACGGGGTTAGACAAGCGGGGTGAATCGTCCTACTTTGGTGGA
>DASYYE010000072.1:0-2943 GCA_035946955.1 Streptosporangiaceae bacterium
GCATCCAGTGGCACTGGGGGCCGAGCTGGGACCTGGACGTGTTCGACGTGGCCGTCTATGACGCCTGCTCGGTCGGCCGGCGGAAGGGCTGAGCCTCGATGCCGTACGCCGTGCGCTCATTCAGGTGCGTGGATTGCGGTATCCCCGTGATCAAGCGGGCGAACAAGCACGCCGAGATCAGGTGCGTCCCGCACGCTATCGCCTACCACCAGGAGGCCGTCCGCCAGCTGGCCAGGCATTCGGGGCCGGTCTGGGACCGCTGGCGGGTGGCTAACCTGGTCGCTGCCCAGCGTGTGCTGTCTTCACCTGCCCCGGGTGAGTGCCCGTTAGGGCGTCGTTAGGGGCCACTGAGGGACCCACCCGGGATTACCCCCGGGTGGGTTCCGTCTTTGACCTGCAATTCCTACCTAGTGTGTTGGTTGAATTTTCAGGCGTATGCTCGGCGCCATGACCTACGAAATTTCGGTCGTCGTCCACGACGGCCAGCCTGAGGTAGAGCACTCGGGCGATATCCCGGACGGTCGCTACGTGGTGAGCGGCACGCCCGGCACCCATGGCCCTGAGCCATCCGTCCGGTTCATCCGGCATGAGAACTACACCGGCATCGCACGGCCGCGGCCCGGCCGGGAAGGCGGCTTGTGATGGCACGCAACCTCCCGTCGGCCGCCGACGCGACCGCGGCCTGGAAGACCGGTTTTGCCGGGGCCGGGACGAAGTGGGCGAACGGGGTCAACTCGGTCGACGTGGCCCCCGGGCAGCTCGCCGTCGCAGCTCAGCCCCGCTACCTGGCCGGCGTTCAGATGAACGTGGGCAAGTGGGCCGCCAACACCCAGGCGGTCTCGCTGGCCCAGTGGAAGGCCACAACCGTGCAGAAGGGCCAGGGCCGGCTGGCCTCCGGCGCCGAGGCTGGCGCCACCAAGTACCAGGCCAAGATCCAGGCCGTTCTCCAGGCTGAGGCGTCGATCATTGGCAGCCTTCCGCCCCGCGGCACGGTCGAGCAGAACATCCAGCGCTCTGCCCAGTTCCAGATGGCGATGCACCAGGCGTTCGCCCAGGGCGGCTGATCATGGGCGTCGCTGTCGATACCGTCGCGCTCGACGTGCACAATGCGGCGACGTCGGCGATCGGGCTGACGAACGCCACCGTCGCTAGCGGTGACTCGCTCACGGTGCGGAACTTCCCCCCCGCGAACGCGGCCTTCCTCCAGAACGTCTACCTCCAGGGGGCCAGTGCCCCCCGGCGGTTCCGGCTGCTCAGCGCCCGGCTGCACGACAACGTGACCGGCATCAGCTTCCAGGCCCTGGAATCGCCGACGGAGTTCCTGATCCCGCCGGAGATCGACCAGCCGCTGTACCCGGCGGACACCCTGGTAGCCCAGATGGACGCCGCCGCCAGCTCGGACACGGTGGCGGCGCTGCTGGTCTACTACTCCAACCTGCCGGGCATCCAGGCCAACCTGTTCACCTGGGCGCAGATCCAGAACAGGATCATCGACATCAAGCCGATGGAAGTCGACGTGACCTCCTCGGCCACAATCGGGGCCTGGTCCGACACGTTGCTGACAACCACCGAGAACCAGCTGAAGGCGGACTACGACTACGCCGTGCTGGGGATCGAGGGGTCAGCGGCGTTCGCCGCGGTCGGCGTCAAGGGGTCGGCCACCGGGAACCTGCGGGTGTGCGCTCCTGGAGCGAGCCCGACGCTCAAGCTGACGGATTACTTCGTCTACATGAGCCAGCAGAACCAGACCCCGTTCATCCCGGTGTTCAACGCCAACGACCGGACGGCCTTCTACGTGTCGGTGCTGGCCAACACGGCGTCGGCGACGGACAACGTGTTCCTGGTCCTGGCCCGGCTGGCGACGTAGATGCCGCCGCCGGGGCCCCCGGCGGGCGCCAAGGGTAACTGGGACTGGCTGCTGGCCGTCGCCCAGGCCCCGGCCCGCCCCTACTCACCGCCCGCCGGGCTAGCTAGCGGCGTGGTCGCCGGCGGCCGCTACCTGTTCAAGGGCATCACCGCGAACAACACGGCCACGGCCGCCGGCCTGATAACGGTCGTCGACGGGGCCGACTCCGGCGGAGTCCCGGTGTTCTACCTGCCGGTAGGGGCATCCACGGCCGCTAGCAGCCCGTTCCTGGGCGACGGCATCCTGTGCGAGATCGGGCTCTTCATCGTGGTCACCGGCCTGGCCGGGAAGGTGACCGTGTGGGCGGCCTCCCTGCACGACTACCCGTTCACCCCGCCCGGGGAGTAGGCCGTCGTGGCCACCGAGATCCGGCACTTCACCGTCGCCATCCCGGCCGGCACCCCGAAGGCAGCCCCTGTCGTGGTGTCCGTCGCGTTCCCGCCGAACATCGTGGAGTCGATCGACTGGCGGGTCCCCCGCGGGCCCCTCGGGCTGATGGGCTGGCGGCTGACCATGGGCGGGGTGAAGGTCATCCCCACCGCGGGGGATGACTGGATCGTCGCCGACGGCCAGTCGGGGCGGTTCATGCCGACGCCCGATCTCGGCTCCGGGGCGTGGCAGGTCACGGGGTACAACACAGGGGCCAACCCGCATAGCGTCTACCTGGCGTTCCACCTGGACCCCGCCTCGGCCCGCCCGGCGCCGGTGCAGCTCGTGCCGGCGTGGATGCTCGGCAACGCCCCCAACCTGGCCGGGCTGCTGATCACCGGCACCCAGCGCCAGTGACGACCTGGTCACGGCAGGACGTCGCCGGGTTCCTCGCCGCGGCGGGCATGCCGGCGAACCGGATCAACGAGTTCGTCGCCATCGCCGTGTGCGAAAGCTCCCTGGATGACCAGGCGGTCAGCCCGGCCGACGCGATCGGGCTGTGGCAGGTCATCCCGTCCACGGCGGCCGGGGTGGGGTTCACCCGCGCCCAGATGTTCAACCCCCGGCTGAACGCGATCGCCGCGGTGCGGATCTCCGGGCACGGGGCT
>DASYYE010000073.1:0-5590 GCA_035946955.1 Streptosporangiaceae bacterium
CGCTGGGCCGCTCGCGCCGCCGTCGTGGCGGCCTTCGCCTGCGCTCCCGCCAGGGCTGCCGCTGCGGCGGGCCAAACGCCGGCCGGCTGGCGCGAAAAGCCAGAACTCCGGGCCGCCATGACAAGCAGTAGTCCGTGTCCATGGGTTCAGCCGTGCAGGCGGATGTGCTCGCGCTCCGTCATTGTCCGGGGCGGGCAGAACCCGTCAAGGGCGCCTGCGGCGCCGGCTCCGCCGCAACCCCTGGACTGAACCTGACCGCAGTCCCGGAGATCGCAGCTATCGGGAGCCGGGGGGGGACTGGGGCTGTCTTTGACATTTAAGCGTCAAGATGACCACCGCACAGGCCATGAGCCGGGTCGCGCCATCTGGCAAGCAGGATCCGACAGGCCTGAATGCCATCCAGGCAGCGCTGAGCAGGGAAGGGGGTCCGGCCTGACCCCCGGCCCCCATAAGGGTCAGGGGACCCCAGGCCGGGTGGCTGGGCACGGCCGCACCTGCCCTTCAGCGGGCCCGGGGCCAGCCTGGACCCCGCAGGCGGCTCTTGGGGCCTGGCGGGGCGGCCAGGTCTCCGGCTGGACTGTTCCATGTGACGAGACCGTCAACTGACATGGGCTGAGTGGAAGGCTTTACTCCTTGTCAATAACATTTCTCTGGATGACCTGGAAAGAGAGAAACGATGAAGGAAAAGACTCTTGAGGCTGACATCGCGGCCATCATGGTGGAAGAACTCCGCGAGGTGTCAGGCGGCGATACTCTAAGCTCAGCCGGCACTGCCGGGAGCTTTAGCACGCCCGTCTCCTCCATTGGCACCGGCGGGAGTCTCGCCTGCGCCAGCCCCGGCGGCTAACGTCAATGCCGCGTAGTTGGGCGCTCGGGTGGTCTGTCGAGGCTCACCGCCCGAGCGCTGCCCCGCCGTTCGGTGAGAGCACCTGGCCGGTTACCCAGCCACCGTCGGGGCCCAGCAGCCAGGCGATCAGCGAAGCTATCCCCCCTGGACTGCCTTCCCGCCCGAGGAGGGCACCCCACGGCCTCGGCAACCATGCTTGGTATCGCATGCGCCGACGTGTGCAGGTCCCAGCCCTAGGGGTGGCCCTACAGTGGCCCTAGCGGCTACGGGAAATCCCAGGTCAATACGGTGCAACACTAGAGCACTCAAGCTAAGTAATGCCAGGTCAGCTACAGAAAAACGCAACTTTGTGTGACCAAACGACACCTTGACACGGTAGCGCTACTCAGCTCGGCATCGGGTAAGTGCATACAACGGTGGAATACAGCAACCCTGCCGACCGGGAGCGACCACATACGACCACGATGAACCTCCCACCTGCTCGAACGACCTCCAGCGACTCCCATGCGACTCGTTCGCATCGAGGGGGTCAGGGGTTCAAATCCCCTCAGCTCCACCCTGGTTTCCCAGCTCAGCGCCTTGCAGGCGGCCTGGGCGTCCCACTCTCGAGCCGCCTGACCGCCCGCACCGACGATGATCTCTGCTATCTACACAATCGACGCTTATCAGCGCGTGCCGCACCTGTCCGTCTTGATGTCGCGCACAAAGGCGCCCCATGCGGCCGGGGCGAAGGCCAGAACCGGCCCGGACTGATCCTTGCTGTCACGCACCAGGTGCCTGGTGCCGCCCGGAGCCTGCTTGAGCGCGACCTCCACGCAGTTGCTGCATGAGAAGCTGAACGATGACTTGACCCATTGCATCCTGACCACTCCCTCTTGGTGACCTCCCGCGCCCTTCGCAGCGTGTGAGGAACCATGGTCAAGCAACCGGGAGTCAGAGGGTTGCGGTCCCGGCTCGCTGCCATGGTGACCTCCTGGGCTGGCGCGGGCATTTGCCTTCTTCTTCCAGCCTGGACATCTGGGTTGCAGTCGCCTTGACGGTTGCCTTGTCCCCCAGGTCAGGCGCGCAGCCCAAAAGCCGGATCGTGTTCCAGCCTCCGGTCTGGGGCTGAGGGTGTCTGACTGGCTGGGCCGGATGATCCGTATGGCGACTCGAGGATGGACTCACAACGTGACGGCCTACGGGCCACTGTGACGGTGACCTTCTCCGGCTCGGCCCATGGACAAGACTGACCACCTCGTGCCATTAACATGCCATTAAAATGGTCACTCACCAGTACACCGGTGATGGGATGGGCTAGCCTCACCCGGTAAAGGATGTTTACACATACTCAGTAGCTGTTGTGGAGCTTGGGGCACAGGGGGGGTTGCTGGGAAGCGAGGAGCGACCTATGAAGCTGTCCTACGCTTTCTCTCGCCGCGGGCCAGGGCTGGCGATGGCCGTGCTACTGGTGGTGCTGGCGGTGGCCATCCCGGTGGGAACGCAGGCGCTGGCCGCACCCCGTGGGCAAGCATCAGCGGCCACAGTCACCGTCAACCTGTCATCCACTGGCGGCGTGGGTGTCACCAACCAGTTCGCTGGCTTCAGCTATGAGAAGCAGATGGTCGGCGAAGACCTCTTCAGCACCAGCGACACCAACCTGGTGAATCTCTTCAAGCTGCTCGGGCCGAACGTACTACGTGTGGGCGGCAACACAGCAGACGAGACCACCTGGAACTCGAGTGGGTCCGGTGGCTCATCGAGCGAGATCGCACCTGCTGACGTCAGCAAACTGGCAGCGTTCCTGCAGGCGGTCGGCTGGAAGGTCATCTACGGCATCAACCTCAAGACGAACAGCGTGTCCAATGCCGTGTCCGAGGCCACCTACGCCGCCAAGACCCTGGGCGGCAACCTGCTGGCCTTTGAGATTGGCAACGAGCCGATGTTCTACGACAGTGAGAGCACGTACGAGTCGGCCTACGCCACCTATGAAAAGGCCATTGCGGCGGCCGTGCCCGGTGCGGTCTTCGACGGGCCGGGCAACCCGAGCACCAACTGGATCCCCACCTTCGCATCCGCCGAGAACACAGCCAACCTGCGGATGCTGTCAGTTCACTACTACGTAGGCTCGGCAACAGGCGCCACCATCGCCGCGATGCTGGCGTCCACGACCCCGTCCGGCTCCGTTCCTGGCCAGATGGCGACCATGCAGCAGGCGCAGCAGGGCAACCACATCCCCGCGTGGCGCGTGACGGAAGGGAACTCCTTCTACCACGGTGGGGCACCCGGTGTCTCCAATGTCGAGGCCGCCGCACTGTGGGCACTCGCCCTCCAGCAGCAGATCGCCGCACACGGCGGCTGGGGCCTCAACTACCACGGCGGCGGCGCCGACGCCTATACGCCGATCACCTACTCAGGCCTCACCCCGACCGGCGTAGAGGGCGTCTACTACGGCCAACTGTTGTGGCACCTGGCGGGCACCGGCCCGTACCGTGCCGCCACCGTGTCCGGCGCCCCGGATGTCTACGCCTGGGGCATCGGCGACAACGTGATCATCGACAACGAAGGCGCCACGCCGGTCACCGCGAAGGTGACACTGGCGGCACCGGCCACGTCCGCCAAGCGCTACACCCTCACCGCGCCCTCGCTCACCTCCGCGTCGGTGACGATCGCCGGGTCCGCTGTCAGCGCCAATGGCTCGTTCAGCCCAAACCCATCTACCGTCACGGTGAGCGGCACGAGCGCCACGGTGGCGGTGCCCGCCCACAGCGCAGACCTGCTCGCGACCAACGGCGGCGGACAGCCCACCACGATCGTTGGTGGCGGCGCTGGACTGTGCCTCAGCACGAGCGGCGGCTCGACATTCAACTACACCACCGGTGACGTCTACACCTGCAACAGCAGCCCCAGCGAGTCCTGGGTCTACGACCCAGCCAGCCACACCATCATGAACGCCAACTCGGGTAGCTGCCTCAGCGTCACGGGTGGCTCGACCCAGCCGGGCACCACCACTGACCTCTACAACTGCAACGGCAGCCCCAGCGAAAACTGGGCGGTCCAGTCCAACGGCACCATCCTCAACACCAACTCCCAGCTCTGCCTGAGCCTGACCGGTGACTCCACCGCGCTCAAGACCACCGCTGACGTAGCCACCTGCAACGGCAGCGCCACCGAGGACTGGGCACTGGGCTGAGTCCGGGCCTTTCGCCTGACGCGGCGAGACGGAACTCGCGACCCGCGCGGCGCTGCTTCCGCTTTTCCCAGGCCCGCTGCTCTACAACGGGCTGCTGCAACTGGTCGGCACCGCGCCGGGCAGTGGGCACCTGGCGGAAGGTGCGGCAACCCTCTTCCCCAATCAGGGGCCGTGACCAGTCGGTCAGAGCGTCGGGCCCCTAAACGATCACCGTGACCATGATCGATGTACCGTCACAGACAAAAGTTTCTCCGTATCGGTACATCGATCATGGGGCGCCGGTGCCTCCCTGGCAGGTCCGGTCAGGTCTGAGAATGATCCATGCCCGTCACAGGCAGAAGCAGGTCCGTCATGCCCAGACGCGGGCAGATGGTGCAGGCGCCAGCGAGCATGGCGGCAGCATGCGCGCAGTGCCTGTGGCTGGCACCACGATGTAGCCGATGTGCCCGCCGTCGCGGCACAACTGAGGCGTCAACTGGCGCCTGATGGTGATGGAGCCGTGATGGACCGGGCCCACCGCTCGCCCTGGTCGCCAGCGTCGGCAGGCAGACGCTCAAGAGAATGTCATCCGGCAGGTCGTACGGGCCGGCGCTGCCGGGATCAGCGACCATCAGGTCAGGGCCATGGCGATGGCGTGCAGGGCCAGTCCTACGCTTGCTCCGACCACCGTGCCGTTGATGCGGATGTACTGCAGATCAGGTCCCAGGAGCAGCTCTAGCTGAGTCGACGTCTCAGCGGCGTCCCACCGTCCGATGGTTCCTGTGACGAGGCCCGCGAGTTCGTCGTGGAACTGGTCGGCGAGGGCCCTGGCCCCTGATTCGACCATTCGCTCAAGGCCTTCGTGGAGGCGGCGGTCCGACGCGAGCCGCCAGCCGAGGGCCTCCAGCGCTTCGGCCATCCGGCGGTGCAACTCTGACTCCGGGTCAGCGGCCTGGGCACGCAGCGCCCGCTTGGCCTGCTGCCACAGTGAGGAAGACCAGTCCCGCAGGCCGGGGCTGCCCAGGACATCCCGCTTGAGCTGCTCGCCGCGCTCGCGCAACTGGGGGGATGTTTCCAGGCGGTCGGGGAGGCTGACGACCCATTCCTCGAACTGATGCCGGGTCTCGTCGTCGGGATTGGCGGCCATCGCCGCCAGCCGCTGGCGCAGGCGGGCATGCAGACGGTCGAAGACCAGCCCGTATGCCGCGTCGGGCATCCAGCGGGGGGCCTCGGACTCGAACCGTTCACGCAGGTCCACGTAATGGTCGGCCAGATATTGGTCGGCGCTGGACATGAGCATGTTGAACAGTTCGGTGTGGTGACCGTCCGCGATGATGACCCGCAGGAGCCGTCCGGCCAGCGGCGCTACATCGATGGCGTCCACCACCCGGGTCAGTTCCGACGTCAGCGCGCGCTGGACATCCTCGTCGCGGAGGTTCTCGGCCACCATGACCACCAGATCAGCGGCATGCCCCGCGAAGCGGGCGGTATTGGCCTTGTCGGACAGCCAGGCGGCCAGGCGGGGAACCAGGTTGGCGGCGCGGATCCGTTCGACAAGGACATCGCCGTTGAGGAAGTTCTCCTGCACGAAC
>DASYYE010000074.1:0-2896 GCA_035946955.1 Streptosporangiaceae bacterium
GGGGAGTTCCGGCCCGTCCTGCACTGCTCGGTCTGCGGCCTGGAGCTGCACGGGTCACAGATCCAGGTCGGCGGCGACCCGCCCAAGGCTGCGGCGCTGCCGCCACGGCACACCGCCAGGCCCCGGTAACCGGCAGTGCCAGATCCATCGGACATCGCCGCTGTGCAGCGACTGCTGCGTGCCAGCCAGGGGCCGTTCGTGGCCAAGCCGCGGTTGCCGATCCTCGATGAGGTGGTCGCGACGGTGCTGTCTCAGCACACCTCCGACCTCAACTCCGGACGTGCCTTCGCCCAGCTCAAGGACAAGTTCCCGGACTGGGAGCAAGTCCTGGAAGCCTCCGCCGGCCAGGTGGCCGACGCCATCCGCTGCGGCGGCATCGCGGACCAGAAAGCGCGCCGGATTCAGCAGATCGTGGCCGCGATCCGTGAGCGTGAGGGCCGGATCGACCTCAGCCGGCTGAACGACCTCGACGACGGGGCGGTCGAGGAATACCTCACCTCCCTGCCCGGCGTCGGCCCGAAGACGGCCGCCTGCGTGCTCGTCTTCTCCATGGGACGGGCCGCCTTCCCGGTCGATACCCACGTGCATCGCATCGCCGTCAGGCTCGGGTGGATCCCGCCGGGTACCAGTGCGGAACAGGCGCACCGTATCCTCGGTCCCGCCGTGCCTCCCGGCATCCGGTACGACCTCCACCTCGCCCTCATCGAGCACGGGCGCGGAGTCTGCCAGGCGCAGCGTCCGCGGTGCGGGGGATGCGTCCTTCGCCGCGAATGCGCCTACGGCCGGGAAACAAGCGGCTAACCAGGCCCAGAACGCCGAGACGGCGGCCACGGGAAGAACCCGCTGGTCCGGCTCACGTAGTCGCCGTACGCAGCCCCCTTGGACCGCGCCATGTGTTTTTCCAGCAGCCGTTTGCCGGTGTGCCGCACCAGCATGTTCGTCATGTACATAGGCGAGACGACCAAGACAACACCGAGCCAGTGCGAGCAGGCCAGCAGCCACAGCCCGAACCACACCACCGAGGCGCCCTGCCGCGCCAGCGCCAGGCAGAACGCCGGCCGAGCCCCGCCCGCCCCCGGACACCACCGCCACCCGTCCTACCAGCGGCCCGGAAAGAGAAGCGGTCATGGCGCCTCAGGCACGGCGGGCTCCAGTAGCTTTCTTAGCTGTAGTAACTCTTAGCTCCAAGCCCCGCCCCGTCAAGCCCAGGTCACCGTCCGCCCGGGAAACGCCTGACCGTACTTCAGGGCAGTGGGCCACGAGGTCGTGCCCAAGGCAGATTGATGCAGGTGCTAAGCTATGGCTTTGCGGCGTCGGCCGGGTCTCCTTCACTCGAGACCTCTCCAGCGTCGTGCATGAGGGGCTATGGCGCAGCTGGTAGCGCGTCTGCATGGCATGCAGAAGGTCAGGGGTTCGAATCCCCTTAGCTCCACCAGGTCAGAGGCCCGCTGAGACCGGATCAAGATCATCCGGGAGCAAAACGGGGAGCAAGCCGCTCGCTATCCTTTAGTCATGGGTAGTCACGCCGCTGGCGCCCGGCGTCGCGGGCGCAATGAAGGATCGATTTACAAGGACGAGGCCAAGGGCCGCTGGTATGGCGCGGTCTCCCTCGGCTATGGCCCTGACGGGAAGACTTGGCGACGACAAAAGGTTTCCGGCGCCACGAGGGCCGAGGTCGCCGAGGAGCTCAAGAAGCTCCAGGCCGAGGTGGACTCTGGCGTGCAGCCCGAGCGTGCCTACACGGTCCAGCGGGCCGTCGACGACTGGCTTGCCGAGGGGCTGGATGGCCGGTCGGCCAGGACGGTACGACTCAACCATGATGTCCTCGGACTGATCACTGCGGTCATCGGCAGCATTGAGCTGCGGATGCTGACCGCGCACGACGTGCGCCGGGCCCTGGCACAGGTGGCGGCGGGTAATTCCAGTCGGACGGTGACGCTCGCGCACAACGCGCTGACCCGGGCTATCCGCCACGCCGAGGCCAACCGTCACGTTATGCACAACGTTGGCGCGCTGGTCGACACCCCGAAGGGCCAGCCTGGCAGGCCGAGCAAGGCGCTGAACGCCGAGCAGGCCGCCGCCGTGCTGAAGGCTGCCGAAGGTTCCAGGCTGGGTGCTTACGTGGTCTTGTGCCTGATGACCGGTATACGTACTGAGGAGGCCCGGGCGCTTCGCTGGGATCACGTGAACCTGGACGCCGCGTGCATCGCGGTGTGGCGGTCCGTTCGACTCGGCGGGGACACCAAAACGTCCAAGTCCCGGCGGACCCTCGGGCTGCCTAAGGCGGTTGTGGAAGCGCTTTGCGAGCATCGGGTGCGGCAGGACGAGGAGAGAGCGGCTGCCGGGGAGCTCTGGAGGGATCACGGCCTGGTCTTCACGACCGCGGTCGGCACCGAGCTAGATGCGGCTAACGTCCGACGGTCTTTCCGATCCGTCTGCAAGACTGCTGGCATCGGGGACGGCTGGGCTCCTCGCGAGTTGCGGACCAGCTTCGTCAGCCTGCTGTCGGCCTCCGGCGTGCCGGTAGAGGAGATCGCCCGGCTGGCCGGCCACTCGAGCTCCCGGACCACGGAGGTCATCTACCGCAAGGAACTCCGCCCGGTCCTGGTCAAGGGCGCCGAAGTCATGGACCAGATCTTCGGTTGAAGCCGCTTCTTCGACCTGGTGGTTATGCCACGTAGGTCCCTCGCCCGTGGACCGTGATTATCAATCCGCGCTCGCGAAGCAGCACCGCGGCGCGCCGTACGGTGTCATAGGCCACCCCGAAGTCACGGGCCAGGTCTCGTTCGGCCGGCAGGCGTGCGCCGGACTTGAGTTCTCCCGACTTGATACGCGCCTCGATCCAGTCGGCGACCCGCACGTACACGGGCGTCGGACTGTCGACGCTGAAGTCGGG
>DASYYE010000075.1:0-44349 GCA_035946955.1 Streptosporangiaceae bacterium
CCTTTCGTGCGTCGCTACCGTTGCCATGTCTAGCCCACCTTCCCCGGCTCTAGCTCGGGCAGCCCGGCCACAAACTCCACGCTCGAGGCCGTGAGCTCCATGAAGGCCTGTTCGAGCGAGGCCTGCGCCGGCGCGAGCTCGTGCAGCCTGACGCCGTTCTCGAACGCCAGGTCGCCGACCTGCGCTGTGGTCATGCCGATCACGACGAGCTTGCCGCTCCCGTCGTCCCTGACCGTGGCGCCGGCTGACGCGGCCGCCGCGGTGAGCAGCTCGCGCTGCGGCGTGCTGACCCGTACGGACTGCTGTGAGTTCGCTGCGATGAACTCGGCGACAGTGCTCTGCGCGATCAGCCGCCCTCGGCCGATCACGATGAGCTCGTCAGCGGTGTTCTCCATCTCCGACATCAGGTGGCTTGATACGAAGACCGTCCTGCCCTCGGCTGCGAGCGCCTTCATCAGGTTGCGTATCCACAAGATGCCCTCAGGGTCGAGCCCGTTGACCGGCTCGTCGAACATCAGGATGCTCGGGTCGCCGAGCAGTGCGGCGGCGATCCCCAGCCGCTGGCCCATGCCCAGCGAGAAGCCCTTGGACCGCTTCTTGGCCACCTCGGCCAGGCCGACCAGTTCGAGCACTTCGTCAACACGGCGTTTGGGCAGGTTGTTCGTCTGTGCCAGGCAGAGCAGGTGGTTGTAGGCGCTGCGGCCACCGTGCACGGCCTTGGCGTCGAGCAGTGCCCCGACCTCGCGCATCGGCCAGGCGAGCCCCCGCAGGGCCTTGCCGTTCACGGTCACCGACCCGCTGGTGGGCCGGTCCAGTCCGAGGATGAGCCGCATCGTCGTGGTCTTGCCCGCCCCGTTCGGGCCGAGGAACCCGGTGATCCGGCCAGATTCGACGGAAAACGTCAGGTGGTCCACGGCGAGCGTGTCGCCGTAGCGTTTGGTGAGGCCCCGTGCCTCGATCATGAGAGTCCCCTCCAGCGGAGAAATGGGCGACGTGCATTCGGTGTGGTCAGTAGCACGGCCCGGCTCCGCCGGGATCCTCCCAGGCGGCAGGGCGGGCAGCGTGTTCAGTATGGCGATCCCCGCGCCGCGTCCGCGTCAGCCGCCGGTCTGATCTTCCTACGACTCCAGGCTGACGCGTGGCTGCTCCCCCCGACTGGACTTCAAGTGCGGTTTAGTTCCTAGGCTCGGGAGCGGGAGGACGCTGGAGCCGGAGACGCTGGAGCCGGAGGAGTCCGCATGGGTGAGGGCCGGAAGCAGGGACTGTGGGCCCCGCAGAGGCGGGCCCTGACCACGGGCCTGGTCCTGACGATCACGCTCGTGGCGTCGGAAGGGCTGGCGGTGATCACCGTCATGCCCGTGGTCGCGCGCGACCTCGGCGGGCTGCGCCTTTACGGGTGGGTGTTCAGCGGCTTCATGCTCGGCAGCGTGATCGGCATCGTCGCGGCCGGCCGGGAGGCCGACCGGCGTGGGCCCGCGGTGCCGTTCGTGGCCGGGCTGGCGCTGTTCTCCGCCGGGCTCGCGGTCGCGGGCCTGGCACCGGCCATGGGGGTGCTGGTCGCGGGCCGGGTGCTGCAGGGCGTGGGTGCGGGCGCGGTGCCTTCGGTGGCCTATGCCTCGATCGGCCGGTGTGTACCCGCCAACCTGCAGGCCCGCATGATGGCGGTGCTGTCGACCGCATGGGTCGCCCCTGGACTGGCCGGGCCGGCGCTCGCCGCCGAGGTGACGCACCTCTTCGGCTGGCGCTGGGTGTTCCTGGGCCTGCTGCCGGTGGTCGCGGTCACCGGGTCGATCGCCCTCCCCGCGCTGGTCCGCCTCGGGCCGCCCAGTTCCAGTGCCGCCCAGGAGCACCGGCTCATCGATGCGGTGCGCACCGCGGTCGGCGCCATGATGGTGCTGGGCGGCCTCACCCTCGCCGCCGGTTCACGGTCGGCTGCTGGCTGGCTGGCGGGTGCGGGGCTGGTCGCGGCTGGTGGCCTTGCCGGGGTGCCGTCGCTGCGCCGGCTTGTCCCGGCAGGGACTTTCACCGCACGTCCCGGGCTGCCTGCCACCATCCTCAGCCGGGGGCTGTTGACATTCGCGTTCTTCGGCGCGGACGCCTATGTGACCCTGTCGGTGACTGTGATCCGTCACCGCAGCCCACTGGTCGCGAGCATCGCCGTCACCGGTGGCACACTGGCCTGGACCGCTGGTGCGTGGCTGCAGGCCCGGCTCAACAACCGCTGGCCGGGACGTCGGCTGGTGCGCGGCGGCCTGCTGGTCATCCTCGCGGGGATAGCCGGGATGGTCGCCGTGCTCGACCCGGTGGTACCGGTGGCTGTAGGCCTGGCCGCCTGGACAGTGGCGGGTTTTGGCATGGGAATGGCCTATGCACCGATTTCCCTGATGATGCTCGCGCATGCGCCGGCGGGGAGGGAAGGGCAGACGTCGGCCTCGCTGAACCTGGCGGACGTGCTCGGCGAGGCGATAGGCATCGGCATCGGCGGCGCGCCCGTAGCGGCTTTCGCAGGTCATGACCTGCGTCTTGGCGTCACCGCGGCCTTCGTCATCACGGCGGTGGTCGCGGTCGCGGCGCTCGTGGTGGCCGGCCGCCTGCCAGCTGGAGTCAGCCATGAGGCACCGCCCACGGACGGCGGGGCATCGCCCACGGACGACGTCAGGCCGCCCGCCGGGCAGTTGCCAGCGGGCGGCCTGACTGTGGACTAGGCCCGTCTCAGGCGGCCAGGGCCGCGTGCGAGGTGGCCGGTTCCAGTGCGAGTTCCAGCACCTGCCGGACGTCACTGACCGGGTGGACGTCCAGGCCTGCCAGCACGTCCGCGGGCAGTTCGGCCAGGTCCGGCTGGTTGCGCTGGGGGATCAGCACGCGGGTGATGCCAGCCCGGTGCGCTGCCAGCAGCTTCTGCTTCACCCCGCCGATCGGCAGGACCCGCCCGGTGAGCGAGACCTCGCCGGTCATGGCCACGTCGGAGCGGACCAGCCTGCCGGACAGCAGCGAGGCCAGGGCCGTGGTCATCGTGACCCCGGCGCTGGGGCCGTCCTTGGGCACCGCCCCGGCCGGGACGTGCACGTGGACACCGCGGTCCTTCAGGTCGCTGACCGGCAGTTCCAGCTCCGCGCCGTGCGAGCGCAGGTAGGACAGGGCGATCTGGGCCGACTCCTTCATCACGTCACCGAGCTGGCCGGTGAGCGTGACCCCGGTCGTGCCTGTCTCCGGGTCGGCCAGCGAGGCCTCCACGAACAGGACGTCGCCGCCGGTGCCGGTGACCGCCAGCCCGGTGGCCACCCCTGGCACGGCCAGGCGTTCGGCGGACTCCGGGGTGTGGCGCGGCTGCCCGAGGTGCGTGGTCAGGTCGGCTGGCCCGACCTCCAGCGGCAGCGTCGTACTGCCCACCGCCACACCGGCCGCGACCTTGCGCAACACCTTGGCGAGGCTGCGCTCCAGGGCACGCACCCCGGCTTCGCGGGTGAACTCCGTGGCGATGCGGCGCAGCGCGTCATCGGTGACGGTCACGTCTGCAGGCTCCAGGCCCGCCCGGTCGAGCTGGCGTGGCAGCAGGTGGTCCCGGGCGATGACGACCTTCTCGTCCTCGGTGTAGCCGTCCAGGCTGATCAGCTCCATCCGGTCCAGCAGCGGGCTGGGGATGGCCTCGACCACGTTCGCGGTCGCGATGAACAGCACGTCAGACAGGTCCAGCTCGACCTCCAGGTAGTGGTCGCGGAACGTGTGGTTCTGCGCCGGGTCGAGCACCTCCAGCAGCGCCGCCGTGGGGTCGCCACGGTAGTCGGTGCCGAGCTTGTCCACCTCGTCGAGCAGGATCACCGGGTTCATGGAACCCGCCTCGCGGATGGCCCGCACGATCCGGCCGGGCATCGCGCCGACGTAGGTCCGCCGGTGCCCGCGGATCTCCGCTTCGTCGCGGACACCGCCGAGCGCCACCCGGGCGAACTTGCGTCCCATGGCACGCGCCACCGACTCGCCGAGCGAGGTCTTGCCCACACCCGGCGGGCCGGCCAGGGCCAGCACGGCACCGCTGCGCCTGCCACCCACGACCGCCAGGCCCTTCTCCGACCGGCGCTTACGCACCGCGAGGTACTCGGTGATCCGGTCCTTGACGTCGCTCAGCCCGGCGTGGTCGGCGTCCAGCACCGCCCGCGCGCCCGTGATGTCATAGGCGTCGTCGGTGCGGGTGTTCCACGGCACCTCCAGGACGGTGTCCAGCCAGGTGCGGATCCACCCGGCCTCCGGGGAGGCCTCGGGTGTGTGCTCCAGCCGTCCGGCTTCCTTCAGTGCCGCCTGTGCCACCTTCTCGGGCAGGTCAGCGGCTTCGATGCGGGCGCGGTAGTCCGCCTCCTCCGAGTCAGACGACGAGCCGTCCAGCTCGGACAGTTCCTTGCGGATGGCGGCGAGCTGCTGGCGGAGCAGGAACTCACGCTGCTGCTTCTCCATGCCCTCGCGGACGTCGTTCTGGATCGTCTCCGCGACGTCGAGCTCGGCCAGGTGCTCCCGTGCCCAGCTGGTCAGCTGCTCCAGGCGCTGCTCCGGGTCCACGGTCTCCAGCAGCTCCTTGCGCTGCTCGTTGCTCAGGTACCCGGCATAGCCCGCGCTGTCGGCCAGGGCCGATGGGTCGGACAGGCGCTTCACCACGTCCACGAGCTGCCACAGGCCCCGCTTCTGCAGGATCGTCGCGGCCAGGCCCCGGTACTCCCGGGCCAGTTCCTGGGCACGGGTGCTGGCCGGTGGCTCTTCGAGGACCGTGCCCTCCACCCACAGTGCCGCGCCTGGGCCGGTGGTCCCGGTGCCGATCCTCACCCGTGACATGCCGCGGACCACTGCCGCGCGCTCGCCGCTGGGCAGCCGCCCGACCTGCTCGACCGCGCCGAGCGTGCCCACCGCGGAGTAGGTGCCGCCCAGCCGTGGCACGAGCAGCACCCGCGGCTCGGCCTCGCCACCGCCCGGCGTCGGCGCGGACAGCCGTGCTGCCTCGATGGCCGCGCTGGCTTCGGCGTCGGAGATGTCCAGTGGCACCACCATGGTCGGCAGCACCACCGTGTCGTCCAGCGGCAGCACGGGCAGCGAAAGTGTAGTGCTCATTGGTCACATCCCTGTGAACTGAGTAGTTGCATACTTCAACAACGAGATGCAAGTTTTGTTTCGTGCCGACGTTCGCCTGCAGCGGACGGGCGGTCCCAGGGACTCCTGACAGCGAGAAACACGGAGCTGAGGCGGGCTGTTCCGGCTGGGACGCGCGGCGGTAGCGTGTGACGCGCAGCTGCGGGCGTGCGTGCCGGCACAGGAGCAAGTCAGTGGGAGGCCACGGGCGATGGCGTTCAGTGGGTGGCCAGAAGAGGCCCTGGACTTCTACGAGGGCCTGGAGGTCGACAACTCGAAGACCTACTGGACCGCGCACAAGGCGGTCTATGAGGAGAAGGTGCTCGGCCCCATGACGGCCCTGCTGGACGAGCTGGGCCCGCGGTTCGGTGAGACGAAGATCTTCCGGCCATACCGCGACGTGCGGTTCAGCAAGGACAAGTCGCCCTACAAGACCAACATTGGCGCGCTGGTGGGCAATGGCTACGTCATGCTCTCCGCCAAGGGCCTGGCCGCTGGCAATGGCATGTACGGAATGGCCCCCGACCAGCTCGACCGGTACCGCCGGGCAGTGGCCGACGACATCGCAGGCGGCGAGCTGGACCGGGTGGCCGGCGCGCTCCGGGCGGAGGGGATCGACGTCAGCGGCCGCGACGAGCTGAAGAAGACCCCCCGTGGCTACCCGGCCGACCACCCCCGCGCCGGGCTGCTCCGGTACAAGGGCGTTGTGGCCTGGCAGGAGTGGCCGGTGGAGCCCTGGCTGGGGACCCCGGCGGCTAGGGACCGCATCGTCGGCTTTCTGGAGGCCACCAAGCCGCTCAGCGACTGGCTCGACCAGCACGTCGGGCCCTCCGCTGTGGAACCCAAACCGAGGTAGACGGTCGTCTGGCCGGGCCGGGCGGCGCCCCGGATGACGGGATGAGGACGGATCCGGGACGGCGGGGGGCAAGCTGTGCCCATGGGTGACAGTGATGCAGGGCGCAGAGTGGCGATCTTGACCAGCGTGGCTTGCCTGGTGGTGCTGGCCGGCGCGGGCTGGGCACCGGCCGCGCTGGCGGCGGGCAGCTCAGGGGCGCCACTGCCAGGCCGGCTGGCGGCAGCCGGGGTGATATCGACGGTGGCGGGTGGCGTTGGCGGCCCCGCCAAGGGCACTGGGGTCTCTCTCGGACCAGTGTCTGGCGTGTCGTTCGGCGCAGGGGCGGTCTACATCGCCGACAACTGGGCGGTGCGTAAGCTCAATCCACGGACCGGCTGGCTGACGACACCAGCGGGCACCGGCTTCTTGAGCCCGCCCGGTGATGGCGGGCCCGCCGTCAGCGCGGGCGTGCAGACGGGCGGCGTCACTACCGACCACCAGGGCAACCTGGTTGTGCAGGACGACCAGAGGCTCCGGGTGGTGGCGGCCCGCGCCGGCACGTTCTACGGGCAGGCCATGACCGCTGGCCACATCTACCCGGTGGCCGGCGACGGCAGGCAGGGGTTCTCCGGCGACGGCGGCCCAGCCACCGCTGCCGAACTGAACGACCCGCTCGGGGTCGCAGTGGACCGTGTAGGCAACCTGCTGATCGCCGACACCGGCAACAACCGGGTCCGTCTGGTGGCGGCCCGCACCGGCACGTTCTACGGGCAGGCGATGACCGCCGGGGATATCTACCCGGTGGCTGGCAACGGCACCGGCGGGTTCTCCGGCGACGGTGGCCCGGCCGCTGGCGCCGAACTCGCTGCGCCACAGAGTGCGACGGTTGACAGAGCGGGCAATCTGATTGTCGGTGATACCGGCAATGGCCGGATCCGGGTGGTGGCCGTCCACACCGGCACCTACTACGGCCAGCCCATGACCGCCGGGGACATCTACACCGTGGCCGGTGGTGGCGGGAACCAGGGCGATGGCGTGCCGGCCACCAGCGCGGACCTGACACTGCCTCTCGGCATGCTGGTGGACGGCACGGGCAACCTGGTGTTCGCCGACGCTGGCAGCAACCGGGTCCGGGTGGTGGCCACCAGTACGGGCACGTTCTACGGGCAGGCGATGACCGCCGGGGACATCTACACCGTGGCCGGCATCGACAACGGCACCTACGGGTTCTCCGGCGACGGTGGCCCGGCCACCAAAGCCCAACTCAACTCGCCGGTCGGCGTGGCCGAGGACAGCGCCGGCAACCTGGTGGTCGGCGACGGCAACAACTACCGGGCGCGTGTGGTGGCTACCAGTACGGGCACGTTCTACGGGCAGGCGATGACCGCCGGGGACATCTACACCGTGGCCGGCAACGGCATCGGCAGCGGCACCGGTGATGGCGGCCCGGCCACCCACGCGCAGCTCAGTTTCCCCGAAGGGCTCGCCGTCGACCACTCGGGCAACCTGGTGGTGTCCGACACCACCGACAACCGGGTCCGCGTGGTGGCTACCAGTACGGGCACGTTCTACGGGCAGGCGATGACCGCCGGGGACATCTACACGGTGGCTGGCAACGGCACCGGCGGGTTCTCCGGCGACGGCGGGCCGGCCACCAAAGCCAAGCTCAACGCGCCCGTCCCCGTGGCCGTGGACGGTGCAGGCAACCTGCTCATCGGCGACCTCAGCAACCACCGGGTGCGGGTGGTCGCGGCCAGCACGGGCACGTTCTATGGGCAGGCGATGACCGCCGGCCACATATACACCGTGGCCGGAGACGGCGTCATGGGACTGTCCGGCGACGGCGGCCCAGCCACCAGCGCCGAGCTCACCTGGGTATACGGCGTCACCGTGGACCACGCTGGGAATGTGGTGATCTGCCAGAGTTCGTTCGACTCGGCGGACGGGCGGGTCCGGGTGGTGGCGGCGCGCACCGGCACGTTCTACGGGCAGGCGATGACCGCCGGCCACATCTACCTCGTGGCCGGCGGCGGGCCCCCCCTGGGTAACGGCGGCCCCGCAACCGGAGCCGAACTGAACCTCCCACACCAGGTCACCGTGGACCATGCGGGGAACCTCCTGGTCGCCGACACCCATAACGAACAGGTACGCGTGGTGGCGGTGCGCACCGGCAGGTTCTACGGACAGCCGATGACCGCCGAACACATCTACCCGGTGGCCGGTGACGGCCTCGCCGGGTTCTCCGGCGACGGTGGCCCTGCGACCAGGGCCGAACTGCACGACCCGAACCAGGTCGCCGTGGACCTTGCGGGGAACCTGCTGATCGCCGATACCTCCAACAACCGCGTCCGGGTGCTCGCCGCGCGCACCGGCACCTACTACGGCCAGCCGATGGCCGCTGGCGACATCTACACGGTCGCTGGCAGTGGCAGCAGCCTGTTCTCCGGCGACGGCGGTCCCGCCACCGCGGCGGGCCTGGACTCGCCCAAAGCGATCACGCTGGACGGCGCGGGCAACCTGCTGATCGCCGACACCTACCACTTCCGGATACGGCAGGTCACATTTGGAGCCGCCGGTCCCGCCCCACTGGAGCCAAGTCCCTGACCGCGACGGGCGATAACAGCAACTAGCGGCAGCCTTTCCGCACCAGGCCGATATTGACACCAATACCATCGGGCTCCTAAGCTCCAGGACACGTTGTAACCGCTTACAACACCAGCCTGGGTCGAGTATGAGCACCGTCTACGAGGTCGCGGAGCGTGCCGGGGTCTCCATCGCGACCGTGTCCCGGGTCATCAATGGGTCCAGCCTGGTCAACGCCAGAACCCGGGAACGCGTCCTCGCGGCCATCAGCGAGCTCGGGTTCGTGCCCAACAGGTCGGCGCAGAGCCTGAGCCTGCGCCGCACCGACATCGTCGGTCTCGTGGCGCTGGACCGGGGCAGCGACGCCTCAGACAGCGAGGTGAGCAGCCCGCTGTTCCTGGACGAGCTCATCCGCGCGGTGGAAGGGGTGCTGCGGGGCACGAAGTACTCGCTGCTGCTGACGCTGGGCCACCCTGGCGAGGAGTTCGAGCAGCGGGTCTGGGAGCTGTCGGGCAAGGTGGACGGCCTGATCTTCGCTGAGGAGGTCATGCCCACCGCCCGGCTGGCCGCGCTTGCCGGGCGCATCCCCGTGGTCTCGGTCGCCGGGCAGCGCGACACCGGTGCCGACCTGGTGGCGGTGGACAATGCGCTGGGCATCCGGGAACTCGCAGGTCACCTCCTCGAGGACCACGGCTACCGGCGCGTGTGTTTCGTGGCCGGCCCGGGTGACTCCCCGGACGCACGCCAGCGGCTGGCCGCGTTCACCCAGGCCGTCGCGGAGCACCCCGGGTGCCAGCTCGAGCCCGTGCTCAGTGGCGACTTCTCCGAGGCCAGCGGCGGCGCCGCGGCCCGTGCGCTGCTGGCCGAAGGTGCGCCGCCCCCGGTGGTCGCCTGCGCCAACGACCAGATGGCCATCGGTGTGCTGCGCGAACTCCAGCGCCACGGCGTGGCGGTCCCCAGCGACGTCGCGGTCACCGGGTTCGACGACGTGCTCATCAGCGGGCTGATGTCGCCCACCCTGACCACGGTCGCCCAGCCATTGCGGCAGCTGGGCCGCTTCGCCGTCCAGCGCCTCCTGGACCGCATCGCCACGCCCGGACTCCCGGCATGCACCGAGATCCTCCCGACTCACCTGGTGGTCCGCGAAAGCTGCGGGTGCCAGCCAAACCAGACCAGCCAAGGCAGGTGAGGACAGAGCACCTACATGAGGTGTGAAAGGAGTAACGGCATGGGCACATCTCCGATACCGCCCAGGACCAGTGCATCCCGCCGCGCGTTCATCGCGACCTCGCTGGCCGCTGTTGGCGCCGTGACCGTCCCTGCGGTGGCGCGCGCCGCTGCGGGCGCCCCGGCCCGTCCACGTCGCGTCCCGGCACGAACCCCGGCCACTATGAGCTTCGACCTGGTGAACAACACCGGGTCGGACACGGTCTACGCCTTCGTCACGGGCTACGCCGTCAACAACGGCAATGCGCTGACGCTGCTGCTCTCCGACGGCCACACCCCCTACTACCCGCCGTCGCCGTCCCAGCCGCTCAGCCCGGTCGGCGCCGACGTCGCGATCCCGCTGGCCGCCCCGGGCGGCACCCGGCAGATCACCGTCCCGCAGCTGGCGGGCGCCCGGCTGTGGTTCTCGGTCGGCGGCACGATCGAGTTCCTGCTCAACCCCGGGCCAGCCCTCGTGCAGCCATCGGTGAGCAACCCCAGCGACCCCAACATCAACCTCGCGTGGGACTTCTGCGAGTTCACCCTCAACGCCACCCAGCTCTTCGCCGACACCAGCTGCGTCGACTTTGTCTGCCTGCCGATCGGGATGACGCTGACCGACACCCTGGGTGGCGCGCAGACGGTCCACGGCCTGCCCCCCGGCGGCCTCGACACGGTGTGCAACGGCCTGAAGGTCCAGGCGGCCAAGGACGGCCAGGGCTGGGACCACCTCATCGTCACCTCGGGCGGGCAGAACCTGCGCGCGCTCAGCCCGTACAACGGCATGGTGATCAACTCGTCGCTGTTCTCCGGCTACTACGAGCCCTATGTGGCGCAGGTCTGGCAGAAGTACTCCACGACGACGCTGACGATCGACACCCAGGAGTCCTACGGCCACGTCGGTGGCCAGGTCAGCGGCGGCCAGCTCACCTTCCCCGGGGTGGCATCGTTCGCCCAGCCGAGCACCGCCGACATCTTCAGCTGCTCGAGCGGGCCGTTCAACTCCGCAGGCCTTGGCGTGGAGGCGCTGGCGATCCTCGCCCGGCTGGCCGCGGCGTTCAACCGGAGCACCCTGCTTTTCGCCGCCAACCAGCCCAACGGGGCGAAGCCCAGAAGCTACTACCAGCACTCGCCGACCAACCACTACGCGCGCATCGTGCACGCCACCGCGGTCGGCCACCTCGGCTACGCGTTCCCCTACGACGATGTGACCAAATCAGGCGGCGTGAACCAGTCCGGCCCGGTCTCCAGCGGCAGCCCAAGCGTGCTGACGGTCACGGTCGGCCCCCAGCACTGAAGAAGGTAATCCGTCCGGAATCTCCTGATATTGCTGTGGCAAGCGCTTTGTTTTGAGAGGCTTTGCCAGGTTCGTGGGCGGCCAGCCATCGGCCAGATGGCCTGAGCCGAGCCCACCGGTGCCGCGTGGCCTGCTCGGCAGGGCTGTCGCGCACTCACCCCGCACTGCGCTGCCGGCCTTCCCCGCGGCCGGCGTCCAAGCGCTCTCGCTTCGATAGGAAGGAGCAGGGGAATGAGGCCGTATGACAACAAGGCAGGCGCAGGTATGGATACCGCGCGCCCGCACTCCCGCCGCACCCGTGGCCTGACCGCGGCAGGCGCGACTGTCGCTCTCGCCGCCGCCACCGCGGTCAGCGCGTTCGCCGGCACTGGCTCTGCCGCGACGGTGCGCACCACGGCCCCCCACGCCAGCCAGTACTCGGCATCGGTGCGGCTGCACGGCCACCTGGTCGAGGTCCACGTCGCCGGCAGGTGGGGCATCATCCCGCAGCGCCCGGCCGGCGTCAGCCAGCCCACAGCCAAGGCGGGCAACCTGATCTACCACGGTGGCCCGGTAGCGCACTCACCCAAGGTGTACCTGGATTTCTGGGGCAGCCAGTGGAAGTCCGACCGGCGTGGTGTCCGCGGTTACCTGCACAACTTCTTCGCCGGCCTGGGCCGCTCAAATGACAGCTGGTCGCGGATCACGTCCCAGTACACCGACTCCAGCGGTCACGGACCGGCGTTCGCGGGACAGGTGCTGCACGGGGTCTGGCTCGACGGCAACAGTGCCGCGCCCTCGAACGCGAGCTCCGGCGCCATCGGGGCGGAAGCCGTCAATGCGGCGAACCACTTCGGTGTCCACGGCACCAGCATCCAGGTCATCGTGGTCAGCCCGCACGGCACGCACCCGGACGGCTTCCCGAACGGCGGCTTCTGCGCGTGGCACTCCGCTGCCTCGAGCAGCAGTGGTGCCGTCCCCTTCACCAACATGCCGTACGTGCTCGACGCCGGCGGCAGTTGCGGCGCGAACTCCGTGCGGAGCTCGCTCGACGGCTTCTCCATCGTGGCCGGCCACGAGTACGCGGAGACGCTGACCGACCCCCAGCCCGCCAGTGGCTGGGTTGACTCCTCCGGCGCCGAGATCGGCGACAAGTGCGCGTGGATCAACCTGTTCACGATCCAGCTGTCCACCGGCTCCTTCGCGATGCAGCCCTTGTGGAGCAACCGGGTCAGCGGCTGCGCGCAGTCCTAGGAAGCGAGCGCTGCCGGTAACGGCCGGCAGCACCGGATATGCACGGGCCGCCGCGACCCTTCCCAGGGCCGCGGCGGCCCGCCCGAACCACCAAGCCGGTGGTCCCGCTCCGCACTTCAGCCAGACCACGGGCTGGAGCCCCTGCCCAGGGGGGCGCTAGGGCTTCCGGTGGTTGCCAAAGCGGTCGAGGCGGAAGGGCTCCAGGGGTTCGGGGCGGTTGCCGGTCACCACATAGTCGGTCAGGGCTTTAGCTGATGCCGGTGCCAGGGTGATGCCGAGCATCGAGTGCCCGGTCGCCAGGTAGAGGTTCTCGAAGGGGTGCACGCGGTCCAGGATGGGCAGGCCGTCCGGTGTCAGGGGCCGCCTCCCGACCCAGAGTTCGGCCGATTCCCGGGCACTGCCGTCTCTGTCAGCAGGGCCACCCCCGTCAAGGTCGTCCCATCCGCTGAAGTACTGCGCGGTGCCATGGGCGATCGCGTCCACCCGGGACCGGTGGAGGGTGTCGTTGTTGCCGCTCAGTTCCATCGTGCCCGCGACCCGCAGCCCCCGGGCGAACGGCGTGACGGCCACCTTGATGTCGCCCAGGTGGATGGGCCGCCGAGGCAGGACCCGGAGCCGGCGCAGGAAGCTGTAGCCCTTGCCAGCGGTGAGCGGCAGGCGGACGCCATGGGGGCGCAGCAGCCTGCCGGACGAGGCGCCGCCCGCGAGGACCACGCCGTCCACCGGCAGGGAACCCTCGCTTGTGGTGACCGCCCGTACCAGCCAGCCAGCGCGGTCGAGGTGCGTTACCTCGGTCTGCTCGTGGACCTCGGCGCCCGACTTACGCGCCAGGGTGGCCAGCCCGGCGGTCAGCCGGGCCGGGTCGACGTGGCGCTCCCCGCCGATCAGGTAGCCGGCCTCGGCCCGCCGGGACAGGGTGGGTTCGAGCTCCCGCAGTTGCCCCCCGGTGAGGAGGTCATCAGGCACCTCGTAGCCATAGGAGCGCATGACGGCCGCAGCCGCCAGCGACTTGGCGGCTGACCGCCGCTGTGCGAACACATGGAGCAGGCCCTCTGTGGTCATGTCAGCGGCGAGCCCAGCTCGTTCGAGTTCGTCATAGAGCCCGAACGTCGGGCGGCCGAGATCTGCCAGGGCCGCCAGGCCCCGGGCGGCGGCCGCGGAGTTGCAGTAGCGGACCGCCCGCACCAGCCAGCGGTACAGGCCAGGGTCCAGTGTTGGCCTGAGGTACAACGGCGAGGACGGCCGGCCCAGCGAGTGCAGCGCTTGCCAGACCGCTTTCGGCCCCACGACGGGCGCTGACTCGCTGGGGGTTATCCAGCCTGCACTGCCCCAGGTGCAGCCCCGGCCGAGGGATGCCCGCTCGAACAGGACCACGTCCGCACCGGACTTGGCCAGGTAGTACGCAGCCGACAGCCCGATGACCCCACCACCTACGACGGCGATCATTGACAGCCGTCTATCCGGCCTCGGCCTGGCGGCCCTGACGGACGAAGCCGGCGAAGAACTCGCGCGTCCGCTCGCTCGCAGAGCCGAACACGACCTCGCGCGGCGGCCCGTCCTGGACGATCCGGCCACAGTCCATGAACACGATCCGGTCGGAGATGTCGAGTGCGAAACCGACCTCGTGGGTCGCGATGAGCATTGTCATCCCCTGTGTGCTGAGCTCCTGCATCACCTTGAGAACGTCGTGGGAGGACTCCGGGTCGAGCGCTGAGGTGGGTTCGTCGAAGAGCAGGGCGACCGGCTGCAGTGCCAGGGCACGGGCTATCGCGACACGCTGCTGCTGACCGCCCGACAGCCGGGCTGGCAGTTCGAGCGCCTTGTTGGCCAGGCCGACTCGTGCGAGCAGTTCAACCGACCGCCGCACCGCCTCGCCGCGTTCGGTCTTGGCCACGCGCAGCAGCGGCAGCGCGACGTTCTCGGCGGCAGTCAGATGGCCGAACAGGTTGAAGCTCTGGAAGACCATGCCGACGCGCTGCCGCAACTGGACACGGCGTGCCCGGTGCAGGCTGTGGCCGTCCTCGGACACCACCTCCCCGCCGACCTCGATGAGCCCATCGCTGGGTTCCTCCAGCAGGTTGACGCAGCGCAGCAGGGTGGTCTTGCCACCGCCGCTGCTGCCCATCAGGCTGACCACCTCGCCTCGCCTGATGGTCAGGTCGATCCCGTCGAGCACCCGGTTGTCGCCGAAACGCTTCACCAGCTTCTCGGCCCGGATGACGACCTCGTGGCCGTTCGGGCTGGTGCTGCTGGCGGCCATCAGTTCTGCTGCCGCAGGCGTGGTGTTCATGACTGCCCCCCGGCCGTGACCGCTGGCATCGCCAGCCGGACCTCGCCGATCAGCCGCCGCCGCACCGGCGAGAGCGGTGTGCCCGCCTTCACCTTGCGCTCCAGCCACAACGAAGCCATCGAAAGCGGGTAGCACATTGCGAAGTAGATCGCCCCGATCACGAAGTAGACCTCCAGGGCCCGGAACGTCGTCGAGGCGATCAGCTGGCCGACCGTCATCAACTCGGCCGCGGAAATCGTGATCAGCAGCGACGTGGACTTGAGCATGTCAACGAGCATGGTCGTGGTGGCAGGCATGACCACGCGCACTGCCTGGGGGACCACGACACGTGCCAGCACCTCGCGCTCGGTCAGCCCGAGTGCGTGGGCCGCCTCCCGCTGGCCGGCCGCGATCGACTGCAGGCCGCCCCGGAAGATCTCCGAGAGGTACGCGGCGTAGAACACGACCAGGCTGGCGCAGCCGGCCTCGAACACGCTCAGCTTTATCCCGATCGAGGCCAGGCCGAAGTACACCAGGAAGATCTCCGTGATCAGTGGCAGGTTCTTGAAGATCTCGGTGTAGATCCGGGCCAGCCAGCGGACCGGGGCGACCGGGGACTCCCGCATCAGAGCGAGCAGGAGCCCGGCCACGATCGCCCCGGCGAAGCTGCAGGCCGTGAACTCCAGCGTCTTGACGATCCCGTCGCCCAGGGTGGGCGCCCAGGAGATCCAGTTGACGTGGAACGGCCCGAAGGCGGTGACGGTGGCAGTCATTGCGTCCTCAGCCGGCCGGTGGCGTCCAGCTCGCGGGCCGGTCGGATGCGTGGCGCTGCTGGGCCATCGCTGGGGAGGGGTGCATGAAGAGGGTGGGGTTGGCGCCCCACTTCTTCAGCATGCCGGCCAGCACGCCGTTGGTGTACATCTGCCTGAGGACCACGTCCATCTTGGAGACCAGCGTCTTTTCCTGCTTCGGCACGTAGAAGCCGGTCATGTACGGCTCGAAGGCGGAGTACCCGGGGTGGGCCTTCAGCTCGGCCGCGGTCGGTGGCGCCAGGTACTGGCTGGTGATGCCGGAGTTGGCGTCCAGATGGGACTGGTAGATCACCAGGAGTGTGTCGATCACCAGCGCGTTGACCCGGCCGTCAACCAGGTCGGTGAATGCCGAAGGTGCGTCCTGGTACGCGTGCAGCGTGGCCCCTGGGATCTGGCGGATCGCGTTCACGAAGATGTAGCCCGTGACAGTCCCTACGGACTTGCCCTGCAGCCCGGAGATCGTGGTGATGTGCTGGCCCTTTTCTTCGGCGAGGGCCACCGGCGAGTAGTACGGCGGGTCAGTGAAGAGCCCGACCTGCGCCCGCGACGGCGACCAGGCGATCCCGCCGATGGAGATGTCGACGCGGTGGGTCTGCACGTCGGAGAGCATCCCGGCGAAGTTGGTCACCACGACGTTGACCTTCTGGTGCAGTTGACTGGCGAGGTAGTTGAAGATGTCGCTGTCAAGCCCGATGAGCTTGCCGTTCTCCTGGGCCGTGTAGGGCATGTATGGCTCAATGGCCACCGTGATGGTCCCCGGCGTCAGCGTGCCGAGGTTGGGGTCGCCGCTACCCGAGCCAGTGCTGGCTGAGGTGTTCGAGCAGGCGGCAATGAGCGCGGTTATCGCCGCCAGCAACGCCAGCCAGCGGAATTTAACAGTTCGTGCCACAGCAATGCTCCCTTCACGCAGTGGCCGAGTTATCAGATCCCCGGACCGCGCTGGCGGTCGACCGGCAATCGGACGGCCGGGTTGCCCAGCGCGGTGCGGAAGTCGTTAGCGAAGTCGGTGATGTGCTGGCTGGCCAGGGTGCCTGCCTTCTCGGCATCGCCCTCGATGACCGCGTCGAGCAGGCTGGCGTGTTCGTCCACCATCTCTGGGACGTCGGCCACGACGTCGAGCACCAGCACCCACGCCCGCAGGGTCAGGTTGAGGTAGCGGTGGAGGCAGTCCTCCAGGTACGGGTTGTGTGTCGCGTTGTAGATCGCGCGGTGGACGGCCTGGTCCAGGCCGATCAGCCGCCGGCGGGGCGTGTCCGGCGTCAGCCGCCTGATCTCATCCCGCAGGCCGCGCAGGACCTCCCGCTCATCAGCGGTGGCACGCTCGGCGGCGCTTGCCGCTGCGAACCCCTCCAGCCGGAGCCGGATCTCGGAGATCTTCACAAGGTCGGGCACGCTGATCGGCGAGACGAACGCACCCCGGCCGGGCAGGATTTCGACCAGGTAGTTCATGGCCAGCCGCTGGAGTGCCTCACGCACCGGTGTCCGGCCCACGCCGAGCCGCTTGGCGACGTCGACCTCCCGGACAGGCGTGCCCGGAGGCAGTTCCAGGAAGACGATCTCTTCCCGGAGCGTGCGGTAGACCCGGTCCCCAAGCGACGACGACCCGCGGGCTGCGGGCTCGTCCTGCAGGGGGCTTCCCTCTCCAGAGGAGCCGGAAGGGGTCACTGGCTACCTCCTGTCGACTACCATGACGGTAGCCTGTCGACAACTTGTCGTCAATAGGTCGACTGCGGCAGGCGAGCAGATGCCCGTGCTGCCTCCAACATGGCAAGACCTCCAACTTGGCAAGAAAAGTCACATCATGGCAGTTGCGCCCTGGTGCACTGGTGTCATGACGGAAGGGTCGCCAGCGGTCACCGGGCTGCTGGCCAGGCGCCACCCGAGGGTGCTGTACTACGCGACACTGCTGGACCTGGCCGCCCGCGGCTGGTTCCAGCTGAGGTTCCCGGCTGGGCAGCCGGATGGGGTGGGCGCGCCGGGCAGCGCCAGCGGCGTGGTCGACGATGCTGCGCAGGCGGAGCCGGCCATGTGCGTGCTGGCCGCCGAGCCGCCACATGACACCCTCACGCCCTATGAACAGCGTGTGCTGGCGGTCATGGCGTCACGGGCGGGGGCGCGCCACCGAGAGGTGCCGGCGCAGGCCATGCCCGACAGTTTCGAAGACGGCGAACACGGGTTCCTGCAGAAGTTCCGCGATGAGGTCATCGCGGATGCCCGCCAGCTGGGGCTGAGCCGGCAGGCGGTGAGGACGGGCTGGATCATGCTGGCCTGGGCGGCCGCGTTCACATTCATCGGGGTCGTCCTCACCACCCACCACCCCACCCACTCACCGGGCTATTACTGGGCCATGGTCGCGGCCTTTGCCGCTTCCGGTGTTGTTGCGGGCCTGGGCATGCGAGAGGTGCCGACCAGGGCGGGGCGGGCCGCACTCACCCGGTCCCGTGCCAGGTGGGCAGGCCCCACCGGCCAGCCGGTCGCTGCCGCCGTCAGCGCCCGGGACCGAGGTCCGGCTTATCGCACCGTGCTGGGGGAGCCGGAAGTGGCGGAGGCCGTGTTCGGTCAGCGGAGCACCAGTGCGGTGTGGTCGGGGTACGGCGGGCGGTGGCGGCTGCTGAGTGTGGGCGATCCGCAGGAGAGGCCATTCCCGGGCATCGCATCCGTGGCCTACCTGGTCGTCGGGCTCCCGGTCACCGAGGCCTTCCTCATCGGCGGTGCGTCCCTGGGTGGCGTGGGCGGGGCGCTGCTGCAGACAGCCGGCGTCAGTGTCGTGTGCGGCGGGGTCGTCGTGGTCTACCAGAATGTCGTCCGCCGTATGCGGACCCCCAGGATTGCCGAGTTCACCGGCCAGGTGGTCAAGCGCTGGTCGCTGAGCAGCGATGACGACGGGAACACAGTGGTCAACGGCATCGCGGTCGACGACGGGGTGCGTGACCAGGCGTGGGCGTTCACAGTGGGGGTCCGTACCGGGGAGACGGTCCCCCCAGGAGCACTCGTCCACGTGCGGGCCAACCCGCGGCGCAACAAGCTGCTCAGCATCGAGCAGGTAGAGCCACCGGTCCCGGCACCCCATTTCCGCGGGATCGCGGACCCCGGCTAGGACGCGGCCTGCCCCGGACCGGAGTCCACCCAGACCAGCCGGGGGTAGCCCGCGGGGTCGGGCAGGGGACCGGAGCGGGCCGCCACAGTGATGCGCGCTGCGGCTGCGCACCACAGCCGGAACCCGCTGGCGTCCGCCTGTTCCGCCAGTGCCCGGGCTTGCTCGGCAGCACCGGTCGTGTCGCCGCGCGCAAGGCTCAGGCAGGCGCCCAGCGCCAGCCGCTCCAGGGTGATGCGAGGGCTGATAGCAGGGCCACCGCGGGTGATCTCTTCGTCCGCGGCGGTGGCGCGCTGCCTGGCGGCCGCAGGGTCTCCGGCCGCGAGCGCCGCCAGTGCCTCGTGCATCGCCACCGACACGAGCAGGTCTGGCTCACCGATCTGCGTGGCCACAGTGGCGGCCGCCGCGAGCGCGCCCCCGGCGGCGGCGGGGTCTCCGTCGGCCAGTGCTGTCATCGCGGCCGCGTCCAGGTAGTGGCCGCGGTTGCGGCGCTCGCCGAGGCCTTCCGACATCGTGAGCACCTCGGACATCAGCGTGCGGGCCTGTGACACCTGGCCGCGTGACAACAGCACCAGTGCGCGTGCGTGCTCCGCATTGGCCACGCCGTCCAGGTCACCGAAGCGCCGCTTCACCGCAGCGGACTCCGCGATCAGCTCAGCCGCCGCGTCCAGCGCGCCCTGGCTGTGCCGCACCATGCCGAGCGCCTGCACCGCGCGGCCGATGCCGTACCCGTCACCGAGCGAGCGCAGTTCCGTCAGGGCCTGCTCATAGAGTTCCTCGGTGCGGCCGAGCGCACCCTGCTGGAAGGCGATCGCACCCAGGTTGGACAGGGCACGGGCGGCCGCGACCCGCAGTCCGCATGACTGGGCAGCCGTCACCGACTCCCGCAGCCAGTGGCTGGCCTCGTCCAGTTGGCCCTGCAGGAGCGCCACGGTGCCGAGGACCATGGAGGCGCGCGTCCGCACCTCGGCGGCGACGTCAGGAGTGACGGCCGAGAGTTGTTCGGCCTGCGCGCACGCGGCGTGGGCCACGGTGACCGCCTCAGCGAACTCCGACAGCATCAGGTGGGCCGTGCACTGCGAGGCGGCCAGCATGGCACGCAGCACGTCTTCACCGGCGGCCAGCCCGGCGGCCGCGCTGCGGCACAGGGCGAGCGCCTCGCGCACCTTGGAGCGCTGCAGCAGGCACTGGGCCAGCCGTGACGCGGCTTCGGCCCGCACTGCCGGGGGCCCTGACCGCCGCAGCGCCTCACGGTAGGCCTCCTCGGCCTGGGCTGACCGTTCGCTGTGCACGAGGAGGAGGTTCCCCTGGGCGAGGAAGAGCTGGCGGGTGGTCTCCTCGTCCAGCCGCCCGGTGCTCAGCAGTTCGACCGCGAGGTCGGCGGCCCGCCCGGCCTGGCCGCGGTAGATCAGCTCGTTGGCACTGGCGGAGAGCAGGTCGGCCGCCTCGGCAGCCTGCCCTGCCCGCAGGTAGTGCCAGCAGGCCTCCAGCGGGTCGGCGAGGGCCTGCTCGCAGTGGCGGGCGGCCAGGCCGTGCAGCCGCCGCCGGTCCGCGGCGGTCCCCGTCAGCCAGGCGTAGGCGTGGTCGTGGACGAGGGGGTGCAGACTGGCCCTGGCCACATGGCCGACCAGTTGCCTGCGGCGCAGCTCCTCGAGGCCGCCGGGCACGTCGAGCGGGCCGTCGAGTTCCTCGCTCGACTCGATGAGCCGGTCGTCGAGCAGGTCCAGCGGCTGACGGAACACGGCAAGCAGCGCCACCAGGCGCCGGGCCGGGTCGCTGAGGTCGGCAAGCGTTGTCTGGAGCAGGTAGGAGGACACCTGTGGGTGCGCTTCCAGCCTGTCCAGCAGCGCCGCGGGGTCCGGCTCACCGTAGCGGACCTGGCCGAGCGCGAGGCGGATCAGCATCGGGCTCGCGCCCGTCCGCTCGACCAGGCGCCCGGCTAAGCCGTCAGGCAGCGGCGCAGCGGACACCTGCTGGATCAGCAGGCGCGCCTCGTCTGAGGCCAGTCCGCCGAGGTGGAACACGTCAAAGGCGGCCAGCGGCCACTCCTCCCGGCTGACCGCCAGGAACTGCGCATGGGAGGCAGTGGCCAGGTGCTCGACCACCGCGGCCGTGTCGTCTTCGCCGTGGAGCAGCTGCGCGTTGTCCAGGCAGACCAGTGGGCGGAGCTGGTTGAGCGCGGTGGTGAGCAGGTGCAGTTGCTCGTCACGGGGGAGCGGGCGTGCCGCGAGGCTGGGGTCGAGCAGTGGCGCGAGCTCGGATTGGCCGTGCCCGGTCAGGAAACGGGCCAGCCTGCGGACCACCGCCTCTACCGGTGTGGTGATGCCGGCCGTCAGGGTCAGCCAGCACACGGGTGCATGGCGGGCATGTGCGCGCGCCACCGCCGCACCGAGGCTGGTCTTGCCCACCCCGGGTGGGCCCACCATCAGGACACAGCGCTGGGCTTCGAGCCGGTCCCGCAGGCTGGCGGTGGCAGCGGCGCGCGCAACCACCGGGCTGGGTGGGGCGGGGATGGCTGCGAGGTCGTCGGCCGCGGTCCCCGGCGCTGGCGGGCGTGGCAGCAGGCCCGGGGGCTGCGAGGCGTACTCCCCCCCGTTCGGGCCGCGGGCCGACTCGGCCAGCAGGTGCAGCCGTGCGGCTAGGCCAGGTTCTTCTGCCAGGCCCAGGGCTGGCAGGAACAAGGCCGCGACCACAGCCGGGTCGGGGAGGCGTTTCCCCTGTTCAAGGCGGGAGATCTGTGCCTCGCTGTAGCCGACCGCAAGGCCGAGTTCGCGCTGGGTGAGCCGGGAGCGGTGCCGGAGCACACGCAGCGCGGACCCGAAGTCCGCCAGGGAGGACTCAGGCAAAGCCACGCGCCTGGTCGCCATGGGAGCCACCACCCGAATCGCTCAAAAACACGACTGGCCCGCTAGTAGCCTAGCGAAGCCTGGGCTGGTCTTGCTGGCTGCAGCGGTGGTGCAGGATACTCCCAGAGTGCTGGGCAACCCGGGTGCTGTCTATGGGCTCCTCGTACAGGGCGGCGGAGTGAGTGATGCGTACCGACCGTTATGTGCATTCCGGGCGCCGCTGGGCAGACGGCGCCGAGCTCGTGTACGGCCCGCTCGCGGCCGAGCTGCTCTCGCTGAGCCCACACCCCCTGACCGGCCGGACCGTGCTCGACGCGGGGGCGGGCACCGGCGCGGTCAGTGCCGCACTGGTGGCCCAGGGCGCCAGCGTCTTGGCGGTGGACTACTCCGCCGCCATGCTGACCTGGGACGCGGCCGCGCGCCCGCCCGCTGCTGTGGCCGACATCCGGGCCCTGCCGCTCGCTGCCAATGCGGTCGATGACAGCGTCGCGGCGTTTGTCCTGAACCATCTCACCGACCCCGGGCACGGCCTGGCCGAACTGGCCCGGGTCACCCGGCCGGGCGGTGCCGTCCTCGCGACCGTGTTCAGCAACGAGGGACAAAGCCAGGTTCGTGACAAGGTCGACGCGCTGGCCCGCGAATGGGGCTGGCAGGCGCCCGCCTGGTACACCAAGCTCAATGCCACCGCCGTCCCGCTGCTCGGCAGCGAGGCGGCCATGGCGGCCGCCGCCCAGGCCGCCGGGCTCACGGACGTGCATGCCGAGGAACGCCAGGTGGACGTCGGCGTCGCGCAGCCCCGCCAGCTCGTCCGGTACCGCCTCGGCCATGTCGTGTTCACCGACTGGCTCGACGCCATCGGCCCCGCCCAGGCCCAGGACTTCGCCGCAGCGGCCGAACAGGCGGTGAGCGGGGTCATGGAACCATACCGGCCCGCCGTGGTCTTCCTCTGCGCCCTCGCGCCCCGCTAGCCGCGCTCGCCTCCGGGGCGCCTTGAGGCGCTGCCTTCCCATCGACGAGGCACGCCCGGCCAGGAGCGGGCGGATCGAAACCACCCACTTCCTGCTGGCCCTGCTGTCGCTGCAGCGCCCGGATCCGGCTGCCGAGCTGCTGGACGCGCTCGGGGCCGGCCGGGTGGCGGTGCGCGAGCGCCTCGGTGGCGCGGCCGCATGAACCGCCACGGCGTCTGCGGGCAGGACTCCGGCCGGGTGATGGCCGCAGGCGGGCACCCGGTGCGGCCGCCCTCTTGTGGACAACCGTTATCCGTTCAGATTTTCCCCCCAGTAGGGGCGAAAATCTGAACCACTAATGAGTGGATCATGGAGCGGTGCCCGCCCAGCGGCTGGGCAGGTAGAAAAGATCGTTGAGAGAAAACTCTTGAGAGGTAACTCTCGAAGGTTTACTCTCGAGAAGTGACTATCGAAGAACCTGAGGATGCCCAGTCTGAACGTGACCCGGCTCAGCTGGGGCTGCGGCAGGTCTCGGACGCGCGGACCATGCGCGCATTGGCCCATCCAGTGCGGATCGCACTCATCGAGCAGCTCAGCATGGGGGGCGCGATGACCGCCACCGAGGTTGGCGAGCTGATCGGTGAGTCACCGACCACATGCTCGTTCCACCTGCGTCAGCTCGCGAAGTACGGGTTTGTGGAGGAAGCCGGGGGAGGCAAGGGCCGTGCCAGGCCCTGGCGGATGACCTCTGTCGGCATGCAGGTCAGCGACACCCACGACAGCCCGGAGGCCCAGATCGCGGCCAATGCCCTGATCCAGCTGATCCGGGAGCGTGCGATGCGCCGGTACCAGACCTGGCTGGAGACCAAAGCGACCTACCCGCGGCGGTGGCAGGAGGCCGCCATGGAGAACGAGTACGTCGCCTACCTGACCATTGAAGAGCTGGAGCAGCTCAACGATGAGCTGATGGCCATGCTGGTCCCCCGGTTCCGCGGGCGGCTCACTGACCCGTCGCTGCGCCCACCAGGTTCGGTGCCCGTGGAGATGCTCATGATCTCTTACCCGATTGGCCCGCCGCCACCCGGCACCAGTGACGGGGCCCGGTGATGGCCGGCCGTGGGTTGCCGCGTGGCCTGACGCCACTGCGCCACCGTGGGTTCCGGCTGCTGGCGGGCGGCCAGCTCACCTCCAATGTCGGAGACGCCCTCTACATGGTGGCCCTGCCCTGGTACGTGCTCGCCGAGCACGGGGGAGCGCTCCTGCTCGGCACCGTGCTCGCCGCCTATGGCATCCCCCGGACTGTGCTCCTCGCGGTCGGTGGGCAGGCCAGTGACCGCTGGCGGCCCTGGACCGTGATGATGGCGGCGGACACCGTGCGCATGGTCGCGGTGGCTGCCTTGGCGGTCGCGACGGTATCGGGGCCAGCCAGCGCCGTCGTCCTGGTGCCGATCGCGGTGGTGCTCGGGGCAGGTGAGGGGCTGTTCCTGCCCGGGTCGATGGCGATCGCCCCGGCCCTGCTGCCCGGTGACGACCTGCAAGCGGGCAACGCGCTGCTGGCGGGCGGGACTCAGCTCGCGACGCTGGCCGGGCCGCTGGTGGGTGGCGTGATCGTTGCTTTCTTCGGCCCGGCGCCGGCGTTCGCGATCGACGCCGCCACCTTTGCGGTCTCCGCCCTCACACTGGTAGGAGTACGCGCCACCCAGCGGACCGCACCAGGTGCCGCGCCAGCCGGGCAACCGGAGCCTGCGGCGGTTGCGCTCGCTGATGCTGGCAACCCCGGGCCCACGCTGCGCTCGATGCTGCGTTCGGAGCCCATCCTCCAGGTCGGGCTGCTGGTCACAGTCGCGGCGAACCTGGGGTCCGGGGGACTGGGCGAGGTAGCGCTGCCGTCACTGGCCCACGGGCCGTTGCATTCCGGCGCTGGCGGCTACGGTGCGCTGATCGCCGCCCTCGGCGGCGGCGCGCTGGTGGGCACGATCGTGGCGGGCCAGGCAAGGCAGGCCCGGCGGCCGTTGGTCGTGGGTACCTTCGCGTTCCTCGTGGCGGCCGTGGCCATGGCGGCGGTTCCTTATGTCGGCAGCACTGTCGCGGTCGGTCTCCTCATCGCGGTGTTCGGCGTGATGGAGGGTTTCGGGAATGTAGTCACGATCACCGCAGTCCAACGGTGGGCGCCGCCGCAGGTGATGGGGCGGCTCATGGGCGTGCTCGTCCTGGCCAGCATGGGTCTCTTCCCGGTCTCGGTCGCGCTGGCGGGTTTCGTGGTCCACGACCTGGGCCCGGCCCCGTTCTTCCCGTTCGCGTCGGCCACCCTCGCGCTTGCGGTGCTCGTCGCACTCACGCAGCGGACCTGGCGGGACTTTGGCATGGCACCGGCCGCCACCGGTAGCTCGGACACGTCCCCGCCGCTGGAGACGCTCACCGCCCTCGCACCAGCCGACCCAGGGCGCGACGCTCCTGCTGCTGCCCCGGCTGACACGACGGACCAGATGCCATGAACCTCCAGATGGCCGACGACCTGGTCAGGTACCACATCCGTGACATCAGGCACCAGGCCGCCCAGTGCGGCGGCCGGGCACGGCGTCGTCCCGGCAGGCCCGGCAGCCGGGACGGCCGCTGGGGACAGCGGCTGCGGAGCCGGGTCGGCTTCACGCTGATCGAGGCCGGGCTGTACCTGGTGGCGGCGCCGGTCAGGCCAGTGCCCCATGACTGATGCGCGGCGTGGCGGCCTGCCGGCCGCTCACCCGGTGCCGGAACGTGAATGCCTGCATAGAAGAGGCCCTCCAGCCCACGCTGAGGCGCTGAGCCAGCACCAGGGGAATGGCAGGCAGGAAGAACCAGGGAATGGAAGAACAATGCCCCAAGGCAGGCTCATCGAACGGCCAAAGTCTGGCAGTTACGTCAGCCGCAGTGCTGGGTAAAGCCGGCGGTGCCTGGCTGGTAGGCCTGGGCGGAGTTGGGGCTGACCCGCATGCAGGACTCGTCAACGGCCTGGAACGCGCTCGCCGGGATCTGCTTGAGCTGGTTGACCTGCTGCCCGGTCCACCGGGTGTCCATGGTCCCCTGGAAGAACCAGTTGCTGCCATTGTCGGCGATGATCAGCCCATAGGTCTTCATGGTGGTCACCACGGTCCGGCAGAAGGCCGCGCACTGACTGGCCGGTAGGTGGAAGCCCGCGTTCAGGCGGAACCTGGCCCCCATGGGCGGGCAACTGGTGTTCGCCTGGCCCGCCTGGTGCCGTGCTGGCCAGAGGTAGGACCGCTGGGTGCAGGCCGCGGTCACCCGGATGGCGTGGTCCATGGCCCCCGACGCCACCTCGTCGTAGTTGACCAGCAGCGGCAGGACCGGCAGGCCCGCGGCGTCCGCCGAGGTCCACCCCGCTGGGCGCAGGGCGTCGCTGGTGAGCGTCCAGATCGCACCCGACCCGGCGGTAGAGCCCGAGGTGGCGTAGTGCGCGTGCCACAGTTCGTAGAGCTTGCAGGTCTTGGGGTTGACCATGATCGCGTGCCGGTCACCCCCGGCATGCTGGCCACCTTCGATCGGCGTGGACGCCGTGAACGGATACGGCCCCGGGTCGCTCTGTGACGCGAACTGGAACTTGATCTTGGTCAACGGTGTGGACGGCTTGACCACCACCCAGGGGATCCCATACGGGACCTTCGGGTTACCGGACGGGCCGTAGTCGGGGTGCAGGTTGGTGCTGGAGGCGCCCATCGCGGCCAGCCACTGGGCACTGTGTGAGTCAACCGGCAGGGCCGTGATGGGGGTGTTCCACACCGCGTCGGCGGGGAACGAGGGGCAGCTGGTCCCTGGCAGTGTGGGCCCGGCCTGGGGTGCTGTGGCTTCGGGCCTCGATGTGCGGGCGCCGGCCGTGGCTGAGGCCATCCCGCACGCGGCGGTCAGGGCCACCGCGCCCGCTATGGCCAGCGGGACACGCCACCGCCACCTCGGCGCGGTCGTGGTGCGTCGCTCATGGCTACTACCCCACTGCGGCATGCTGCCTCCCGGCCTCGGGTCGCGAACCCCACAACGCTACGTCGTCGCCTGCCTCACCGTCACAGAATGCGCCGAAATGGCATTCCGCGGGTCCTGGTAGGCAACTATTGGCCGCTTCGGGACGTCTAAAGCGTATGGGGGCAGCACCGGTGAGGTGCTGCGAGGAATGGCGTGCCTGGCATGACAACGGGGTTCTCTGGCATGACAACGGATTTTAAGGTCGGCGGCGATGCGCTGGCTTGCCCGGCCATCCCACCGCGGGGACCACTGCTGGGAAGGACGGGCAGAGTCCTTGCACTGCTGTTCCCGGACGTCCCGCAGCCACGTCCGCAATCGTGTGCCCGGGCTGTCGTGGCTGCCCTCGGTTACCTGCTGGCGGTCGCGCTGGGGGCGTGGGTCCTGCTGGAGCGGCAGGTGGGGGCCCGGCCGTGGAATACCATCTGGGCGGAGGACGGCGGGATCTTCTATCCTGGGGCGCTGCTTCATCCGCTGACCAGCGTCATGCAGCCCTATGCCGGGTACCTCCAGCTGGTCCCGCGGCTCATCGCCGAAGGGGTCGCCGTGCTTCCGCTGCGTGCTGCGGCGGCCGGCTTCGCCATCGCGGGCGCGCTGGTGGCGGCGGCGTGCGCGGTGTTCGTGTGCCATGCCAGCGCGGGCCATGTCCGCACGCAGGCGCTGCGCTGGCTGCTCGCCGCTGGCGTCATCTTCCTCCCGTCGGCGCTGACCGAGATCAGCGACAACGGGGTCAATACGCCCTGGTACCTTCTGTTTGCTTTGTTCTGGGCACTGCTGTGGCGTCCGCGCTCGGGCAAGGCAATGGCAGTGAGCGCGGTGGTGTGTTTCGCTGCCGCGTCGTCGAACGCGCTCGCCGCCGTGTGCGCGCCGCTCGTGCTGGCACGCCTCATCGCGCTGCCACGCGGCAGGGAGCAGGTGGCCAGTCTCGGCTGGGCGGCTGGCGGCGCGCTGCAGCTGGTCGCGGTGGTGAGGTCAGCGCGGTTTCACCAGGTCGGCCACATCAGCGTGGGGCTGCACTTCTACCTGCGCAGCGTGCTGGTGACGGCAGTTGCGGGGCGGCACTTCGCGGCGTTGCTCAATGCGGCGACGGGCGCCGCACTGGGTGCCGCGATCCCCGCGTGCGTCATGGCCGCCGTAGCGGTGTGGGCGCTGATCACCGGGGAGCCCCAGATCCGCATGTTCGTGACCACGGCCCTGGGCCTGGGCATAGCGCTTGTCCTGGTCTCGGCCATCGCACGGGGGTGGGGGGCTCCTGGGCTCGACCATGCGGCGCAGCCAGGCGACCGTTATGCGACAACACCTATCTGGCTCGCCTATTCGCTCGCCGTGGTAGTCATCGACGGCTACCTGCAGCACGCCAGTGACTGCGGGCGGCGTGCCAGAGGAAGCCTGGCGGCCGCCGCGCTGGCCGCACTGATGGGTGCCGTGTGGGCAGCCGACTTCAGCTACATCAGCATGCGCAGCACCGACCCGCCATGGTCACAGATCGTCAGCGGCTTCCAGCAGCGCTGTGAACAGCAACCGTCGCCCACAGCCTGGGCGCAGCTGCCGCCCATGCACTGGATACGGATGCCTCCCACCCTGCCCTGCTCGCTGCTCAACCTGGGCGCCAGGCCAGCGCAGCCCCAGTACCTGGCCACCGGTCAGATCATAGGCAGAACTGCATTTGGGGATGCAGCCATGGACGCCGGAGGCGGCCATCACCGGCATCATCGCCGAGATCAGGGCGACCCGCTCCTCGGCCAAGACCAAATCGCCACAATGATGACGACGAACGGCCTTCCCCTGCTTGACCGATTCGATGCCTGAGCGTTCGTCGTCACCGAGACGACTGGCGCCCAAGGCAGGCGGCAGCATCAATTCCCTGCGCGCTGTGCCAGGTAGGCGGCTAGTACCCGCTGGTTCGCCACCCGGATCGGGATGATCGACGGCAGGGCGTCCAGTGGGTACGCACGCACCGGGCCCTCCGGGCCGGTGTCGGCCATCGTGCCCCCGGTCACGCTCGCCAGGTAGCCGTGCGCGCACATGGTGCCGGCCGGGGTGCCTTCCTGGATGAACGTCACGATCTCCCGGACGATGTCGACGTCCAGCCCGGTCATCTCACGGACCATCCGCACTGCGCCGTCCCTCGGCTCCTCTCCTGGCCCACACGGGTTGCCCGGCAGCGACGCCGAGGCCTCGGGTGTCCCGCCGGGCGGGTGGATGAAGACGACCTCGTCCGCCCCGTTCTCCACCACCACCAGCGCGCCGTGGTAGTCGAACGGCTCGCCGCCGCGGCCGTGCGCAGTGCCCTCAGATGCCATGTGCCCCATGGTAAGGAGACCGGTCGCACTCGTCCCCGTGCCAGGCCGTAGAAGCTGCGGGCGAGGATGGCCGGGTAGGGTTCGGCCGGATGAGCCTCCTCGGCTGGTCAGGCCGGGCGGTGGAGCGGGGAGGGGTCTAGTCAGGGAGGTCGCCGGTGAGGGTGCACGGGCTGCAGGTGCTGCGGCGCCTGCCACATCCCGGGCGCGGTTTCACCCAGGGTCTGCTCCTCGACGGAGAGACCGTGTGGGAGAGCACAGGCCGCTACGGCCGGTCAGCCCTGTCCCGGTACCGGCTCGGGGGCGGGCAGCCGTGGGAGTCCGCGCCGTTGCCGCCTGAGCTGTTCGGGGAGGGCATCTGCCGTGCCGGAGAGCACATCTGGCAGCTGACGTGGCGGGAGCGCGTCGCCCTGCGCTGGGATCCGCGCACCCTCACCGTGGTGGAGACCGTGCCCTACAACCGGGAAGGCTGGGGCATCTGCTCAACCGGGAACCACATCCTCACCAGCGACGGCACCAGCGAGCTGGTCCGCCGGGACACCGAGACCCTGCAGCCCACCGGGACGGTGGTCCGGGTCCGCTGCGCGGGTGAGCGTCTCGCCGGCCTGAACGACCTCGACTGGTCCAGCGGCCGGGTCTGGGCCAACATTGCCGCCAAGCCCTACCTGGCCGGGATCGACCCGGACAGCGGGGAGGTCACGGACCTCATCGATGCCCGGGCCGCTCACGAACGCCACTGGGGGAACCCGGAGGCGATCCTCAACGGCGTCACCGCGCTTCCCGCCGACGGAGAGTTCCTGCTCACCGGCAAGGGCTGGCGCCACCTCTACCACGTTCGGCTGGCTGAGGGCGGCAGCCGGAGCCGGTCAGCGCTGGAGCGCGCCGGAATCCCGGTGTCTTAGATCGTCCCGGCCTCGATGGCCTGGGCGATCCAGGGGATCACCTCGTCGAGCATGTCGTCCAGGCTGGTGGTCGCCTCGAAGCCGAGCACCCGCTTGGCCTTCTCCGTGGCGGGGATACGCCGCTGCACATCGTGGGCGAACGGGTCGTCGTTGACCACCCTCAGCGGCACCGAGTCGCCCTTGACCTTGCGCCAGATCTTCTCGGCGAGCTCGAGCACGGTGGTGCTCTCCGCGGTGGAGAGGTTGAAGTCTTCGTTGTTTGCCTGCGGGTGGGCCATGGCCGTGACGATCCCACTCGCCAGGTCTCCGCCGTAGGTGTAGTGGCGGACCTGATCGCCCGAGCCGAGGATGTGCAGCGGGTCCTGGCCCTTGAGCACCTTCTGCACCAGGTCGGGGACGACGTGGCTCATGGCGAGCTGCACATTGCCGGACAGGATCTCGGTGTCGCCGACCGCGCGGCTCTCGCCGATGCCCACGCAGTTGAAGGGCCGCACGATTGTGTAGGGGAGCTTGTACTGGTCCCACGCCGCGCGCGCGTAGTACTCCACCGCCAGCTTCTGGAAGCCGTAGGAGGACACCGGGGGCGGGATCTCGTGCTCCTGGCCCTCGTGTGACGGCCAGTGGTCGGCGCTCTCGAAGACCATGGACGAGGACATGTAGGTGACCTTGCGCAGCTTGCCGTCGCGGTGGGCTTTGATCGCCGCGTCACAACTCGAGGCCATGATGCGCTCGTTGGTGGCCAGCAGGTCGTAGGCGTAGGTGTGGAAGTAGGAGATCCCGCCGATCAGCGCCGCGCCCGCGATGAAGTGGTCGCAGTCCGCGAGCAGCCGCGCCATCAGGTCGGCGTCCTGGGCGTCGCCCTCGACCAGGGTGTAGTCCGGGTGGTCGTCATAGGACTTCTTGACCCGGCCGTACTTGGAGAAGTTGTCCACCCCGACGACGGCGTACCCGCGCTTCAGGAGCTCTTCGACGAGATAACCGCCGATGAACCCCGCTGAGCCGCTGACGAGAACCTTCTCCATGGTCACCTTTCCTCATGATCATCAACTGACGGCACGGTTGCCGCGGGTGCGTCACCCTGTGGCACGGGCGCCACTGACGCGTCACCTTCCGGCACAGGCTCCGCTGATGCGTCACTCTGCGGCACAGGCTCCGCTGACACGTCACCTTGCGGCGCTGGGGGTGTGGCCGGCTCAGGCCGGTACTTGGCCGTGCGCGTCCGCACCTGCTCCGCGCTCATGCGCGGGCCGAAGGCGAAACCGTACCAGCGTATGTATTTGGGGATCCACTGGGCCACGTGGAAGTTGGACTGCCCCGCCTGCCGGTCCAGCCAGATGGTCGGTATCTCGGCGACCGGCAGCCGCATCCGCTTGGCCTTGGCGGTGAGCTCGATGCCGATCTCGAAGCCGTCGCGTGAGTCGATGCCGACCTCGCGGACGAACTTCGTCGAATATGCCTTGAAGGAGTTGGTCGCGTCCCTGGTGCCCACATGGGCGAGGAGCCGCAGCGAGCGGCCAGCGGTCTTGGACAGCCAGCCCTTCAGGTACGGCCCGCCGACCTGCTGGCCGCCAGCCATGTACCGGGAGGCCGCGGCCACGGCCACCCCCCGCTCGACCAGCCGGGCCAGGTCGTCGATCTGCCGTGCGTCGTCGCAGCCGTCGGCCATGGTCACGACGGCGACCGGCGCCTGCGAGGCGTCGATGCCGAACCGGATCGCATTGGCCGGGCCGTTGCCGTAGGTGTTCACCAGACAGCGCAGCCGTGGCTCCTTTTCCGCGTACCGCGTGACCACCGGCACCGTGGTGTCGTCTTCGCTGTCCACGACGACGAGTACCTCACACGACAGCTTTACCGCCTCGAACACCCGGTCCAGTGCGGGGCAGATGTGCTCGCCCTCGTTGTAGGCGGGGATGACGACCGATACTCGTGGTTCTTCTGCCACATCACACCTGCACACCCTGGCCGAGCACGTTCCACAGGTCGGCGACTGGCTTGTCCGTGACGATGTCGCGGTACTCGGGGTGCGGGGCGCCCACCACCAGCAGGTCGCAGGCGGCGAGCACCTCATCGAGCGGCCGGAGCGCCGGGTCGACGGTCACGTACGGGTCGGTGCACATCACCGCGCCCGCCTTGAACGCCAGGATCCGCTTGAGCTTGTAGCTCAGGCTGGAGCGGATGTCGTCCGAGCCGCCCTTGAACGCCATGCCCAGGATGCCGACGGTCATCGACGGAAGGTCGAAACGCTGCTCCAGGCGGTGCACCACATACAGTGGCAGGCCCTCGTTGATGATCATCGCGGTGTGCCCGAGCGCGAAGTTGTTGTTGTTGTACGCGGCGAGCTGGAGCGTGTCCTTGAACAGGCACGGCCCTGCGGCGAAACCGGCCCCTGGCATGTCCTGCGCGCGCGGGTAGTCGAGCATGAGGCCCTGCCTGATCCGCTCGAAGTCCAGGCCGCGGTCATTGGCCATCATGTAGAGCTGGTTGGCGGTGGCGAACTTGATGTAGCGCCAGGTGTTGGTGAACAGCTTCGCGAGCTCGGCCTCTTCCGGCGTCATGGGGACGATGGAGTCGGTCAGCCGCCGGAACAGCGCGCTGGCCCGGTCCGTGCCCTCGGCGGTGCGGCTGGACACGATCTGTGGCAGCTCGAACAGCTCGGTCATGGCCTTGCCCTCGGCGATGCGCTCCGGGCAGAACGCCACGCCCATGTGCACACCGAGACCGGCGATCATCTTTTCCACCAGGGCCGTCACCCCGGGGTAGACGGTGCTGCGCAGCACCAGCAGCTGCCCATCGCGGAAGTAGGGGGTACAGCGGCCGAGCGCATTGGGGATGGCGGCCTGGTTCGGGTTGAGGTGCTCGTCCACGGGGGTGCCGATCACCACGATCACGTGCTCGGCCGAGGCCACGATCGACGGGTCAGTCGAGGCGGCCAGCCGCCCCTCGGTGACCGTGCGCTTGAGCATGTCCGCCGCGCCTGGCTCGTCGAACGGCAGTTTGGCGGCATTGACCCGGGCGACCGCAGACTCACTCACGTCGTAGATGCCCACCTGGGCGCCACGGTCAGCGAGCGCGATCGCCAGCGGCAGCCCGACATGGCCACAGCCGCCGATCACAACGACATCGCGCTCAAAGGAGCTCTCAGGGGACCACTGGGTCACGGACGTCCCTCCGGATTGGTTCGGCTGGCCCGGGTGCGGCGTTGGACCGCGGGAAACCGGGGTGTGACCGCCCGGCAACGGCTGGCCACGACGACGAGAGTACTGGCACGTGGGGAGTGCGACTGCGGAGTTGGGAGGGTTGCAGTGCTCTCACCCGGTCACATCACTGGCGGGCCGGTACACCCGCACACCGTCCGCCGCGTAGGCGAACTTGAAGCCGACGGCGGTCAGGTACTGGCTCACGGCGACCTTCGAGTACGGGCTCACGCTCGTGGTCTGCGGCCAGAGGAGCACCCAGCCCACGTGCATGGCGCGCAGGTCAGCGCGCACGCGGCGAAGCCGGGACGGGTAGCCGGCAGAAGCCGGTGGCAGCGCCGTGGTCGGGACCGACTCCTCCTCGGCACGCAGCAGGTCCAGGTAGAACGGGTGGCGCCGGATCGCCGTCAGCGTGGGTTCGGGTGTCCGCGACAGGTATGCCACGGCCCGCGGATGACCGTCCGCGGTAGCGAGCACCTCCGCCGCGGGGGCGAACGCGGCCCCCTCACCAGGCAGCGGCACCCCGCCGCGCACGCCGAACGGGACGTCCACGACGAGCGAGCCCGAGTGGTCGGCGGCGATCGGCCGGTCCAGCGCGGGCAGGGTGGTGGGCATGGCCCCGACCCCCTGGTTGCCTGACCAGCCGACTTCGAATGCGCCGACGATGAGCAGCGGGATGAGCAGGAGCGTGGCGCGCTTGCGCAGCCACTCCACTGCGGCGCCCGCGAGCAGCGACGCCGGCACCAGCGCCAGCATGATGATGCGTGCGGCCTCACGGAAGCCCGACATCCCCGGGATCTGCACGAACCAGGTGAACGGCATGACGGCCGAGACCCGGACCCCGTTCCAGGACTGGGTGGCGGGGATGAACACGTGGCCGCCGATCTTCAGCGTGGACCCGAGCGACAGGGCCGCGCCACCGAGCCACAGCAGCGAGAGCAGCCGGCCGCTGCGCCGCCGCCGCCAGGTCACGACCGCGCCGAGCAGCGCGAGGATGGTCAGCACCAGGCCGAACGTGGGAACGCCGTCGAACTCCGGCCCCTGGTAGCTGATGGCCTGCACCGCGGTCAGGCCGTGCTGGACAGCCGCTGGTGATAGCTCGACCAGCCTCGGCAGCCCGGCACCTGACATCACATAGTCGGAGTCGACCAGGTGCATCGGGAACTTCGCGCCGCCGGAGAGGTTCTGCTCCCCCATCGCGACGATCTGCGGGCTGCCGGCCACGAGCGCCACCGCCGCGGCCCCGGACACCAGCGCGAGCCTCCGCCGCCAGTCAGGGGGCGTGACGTCGGCTGCGGGCACGGGTTTGTGTGCCCGCCAGTGCACCAGCCGTGTCAATGCGTTCCTGCTAAACCCAGGCAGCGTCGCAAGCCACCGAACCAGCGCGGCGCAGAGCCCGCCAAGCGCACTGGGCAACTTCGTCACCAGGCCCGCCGCCATGCCGGGCAGCCGCCTCGGCAGCGTGGGCAGGGCCGCCCGCAGCTCGGGCAGTGTGGGCAGGGCCTTGACCGGCTGTTCAGCCAGCCAGGGGAGCAGCGCGAGCACGACGATGATCCCGACCAGGACCACGGACTCCTGGTCGGTCAGCAGGCCAGCCCCGATGACCACGCCCAGCACGGCAGCCTGGCGCCAGCCGGGGCGGCGCCGCAGTCGCACGGCCGCCTCCAGGGCCAGCGGGGCGAACAGCATCCCGGCCGCCAGGTTGAGCTGGTACCAGGCATGCCAGGCGAACATCGAGGACAGGCCGAAGAAGGCGCCCGCGGTGATCGCGCCGAGCTGGGAGCTCAGCCACAGCCGTGCCACCCGGTACAGCGCGTAACACAGCAGCCCCGGCATGAGCACCGACAGCAGGTTGTAGGAGGCGCTGGGGCCGAACAGCACAGTGACCGGCAGCATCAGCACACCCTCGAGCGGCATCAGGGCGTGGTACCCGAGCTGGGCCCCGACGGGCGCGGCGATGGCGTGGGTGTACCAGGGGTTGCCCAGGTGCTCGACCTGGTGGGCGACCCACCAGAAGTCCCATACGTAGGTTCCGCCATCCCTGGTGGCGGGGAGCCTGCCCTCGGTCAGGTAGGTGACCCGGGGCCAGGTCACGGCGATTCCAGCGGCGAGGTAGCAAGCGAGGAGGACCAGGTGCTGGACGAGGGGACTGCGGGTCACGCGCTTGTGCCACGCCTGCTCCGCGTCCGCCTGCCCGCGCTGCTGTTCCCCGGTGTCCGCCTGCTGGTCCTTCGGTGAACCAGCCAGCCCCCCTGCGGGCTGCCGAGTCGTCGTCACTACCAGGTCACCACTTCCATGGATCTTCGGTGCGTGGCGGTCACATCCTTGTAACGCCCGGATGGAGGCGAGACCCCGAAAGTGCGCAACCTTCTCATAACACCCGCGCACATCCTGCCATGCACGAAGACACAAGCCGGTCACGAAAACGGAATGTTCTCGCCATAAGTAGGTCAAACAGCGTTCTACCCTGCACTGACGCACCTGGCTGCGACGCTGATGGGCGCAGCCACCGCAGAGCGACGGCCTCCCCCAGAGCATACATAGTGCCTTAATGAGAGTGCGCCGGGGGACGCCGCAGGGCAATCATGACGTAACGGGGTGTCTGCTTGTTGGTCATATTGAAATGACTTGACCGGCCGATAAGGTGTGACCGTGAGTGAACCCGCCCTGCCGGCTGATCGTGGGCCAGTTGATCGTGCGCCAACGGACCGTGGCCAGATGCGTGTGTCAGACGGTGACCGCGAGCGTGTCGCCGAGGTGCTGCGTGATGCCACCGGCCAGGGGCGGATCACCTTCGAGGAACTCGAGGAACGGCTCGGCCGCGCCTACACCGCCAAGACCTACGCCGAACTCGAGGCCGTCGTCGTGGACCTGCCCAAGTCCGCCACGGCCGGCGTGGCCGGTGTGCGGGACCGGTCAGTCGTGTCCGACCGCGTGGGCGGGCACCCCGGGGGCAAGTTCGCGGTCGCCATCATGGCCGGGTCGCGGCGTCGCGGCACATGGGTGGTGCCCAAGACGTTCATCGCGTTCGCGCTCATGGGCGGCGTCGAGATCGACCTGCGAGAGGCGCGTTTCAGCGAGCGCGAGGTCACCATCCACGCCTACACCGTGATGGGTGGCGTGGACATCATCAGCGACTACGAGATCGAGATGGACGTCTCCGGGTTCGGCCTGATGGGCGGCGTTGACCATGAGGCGAGCGGCCCTGGTGCGCCCGGTGCCCCGCGGGTGCGGGTCGTCGGGTTCGCGCTGATGGGTGGCGTCGGCGTCAGGCGCAAGCCCCCGAAGGGCTCGAAGAAGCGGGACCAGGTCGGCGGGGGCAAGCGGCCGGAGATCCGCAGCGAGTAGCCGGGTAGGGCCACGCGGCGGAACCGCGACCCCACTCCGTGTCACAGGTCACTGGTGAGCCGCTACATTTGCGCACAACTACCTGTCGTTGACCTGCTATTACGACGCACATAGCAGTCATCCGGCTTACCTTTGGACCATGCCCACCCAGCACGTGGTCCTGTTGATCCCGGATTGCATCAGTAGTCCGGTGTTCGCCACGGTCTGGGGTTGGCGGGAGAGCCTGTCCCATGGTTGACGGCGTCCGCTGGCTGCGGGCAAGCCGTCACTGGGTGACCGGCGGCCTCACCCGCGCCTGGGCTGTGCTCCCCCTGGCTGTGCTTCGGGTGAAGGGGCTCCGGGCGGCTGTGCTTCGGGTGAAGGGGCTCCGGGCGGCTGTGTTCCGGGCGGCTGCGTTCCGGAAGGCCGGGCTCTGGGTGGCGGGGCGACGCTGGGCGGTCGCGACCGTGGGGGTGGTCGCGGTCACGGCTGTGGCGGGACTGGTGTGGTGGGCGCCGTGGTCAGCGCCAGCCCGTGGCGTTGCCGGTAACGCCACCACCGGTAGGACTGCCCAGGGTCACCACCGCGGACCCGCCTTCGGCCCGGTGTCAGGCACCGGCACGAGCAGCGGCGGCGCCAAGTCCCTGGCGGCCATCCTCGCCCCGGACCTGGGCGGCTCCGGCACGAGCCGTCCCCTCCTCCACAGTTGTGCCTCGTCGACATCGACCGTTGCCACGCTCCACCTGCAGGCGGTCGTGGGCAGCGTGGCCTGCGCCGGGACGCCCGGGAGCTCAATCAGCCTGTGGGCCTACCAGTTCGGCAACGTCATGGGTTATGAAAAGGGCTTCCTGCAGTTGAACGGCGCGGTGGGGTGGGATGCGGCCAAGGCAGGCCACAGGTGCCCGTCATCGGGGCACGTCCTCCCCGGGCGCGTGAAATGGCAGGACCCGCCGCGCTACCCGAGCCAGTCGGGCCAGGTACTGGACTGCAACCCGGCCCCCAAGACCGGGTCGCCCCAGTTCGTGTGGGCCATGCCGACCCAGCGGGTGGTGTTCCGCGCCACTGACGCCCAGGCCGGTGCCACCTACGGGTCGCTGTGGGACTGGCTGAGGTCGGTGCACTTTGACTGAAGACCATTCTCCCGCTCCCGGCGCTCCCGCCCACACCACCGGCGACGGCTGGCAGGTCCTCACGGCCACCCAGCGCGGCGTCGCGCACGACGCGGTCGGCCTGCCCAACCAGGATGCGGTAGCCGTCCGCTGGCTCGGGGGCCAGGGCGTGGTCGTGGCGGTGGCCGACGGCCACGGCCACTGGCGCCATTTCCGCAGCGACCGCGGGTCCCGGCTCGCGGTGGCCGCCGCGTGTGACGAGATCGCGCAGCGGACTGCCTGGCTGGCCGGCCTCACCGACGTCCAGCAGGCCCGGGACCAGGTCCACGAGGTGCTGGTGCCAGCCATCCTCGCGCGGTGGCGGGAGGCGGTCCGCGCCGATGTCAAGGCTGACCCGCTGACCGCAGAAGAGGAAGTGAGGCAGCCTCCGGGCGACGACATCACGATCGCCTACGGGACGACCCTCCTGGTGGCTGTGGTCTGGGAGTCACGGCTCGTGCTGGCGCAGGTCGGTGACGGGGACATCATCGGCATCCGGGTGAGCGGGGCACCGCTGCTGGCCGTGCCGGCCGACCCGCTGCTGGACGGCCGCTACACGACCAGCATGTGCAGCCCGGGCGCGGCCCAGGCGTTCCGGGCGGCCGCGGTGGACCTGTCAGCCACCCCGCTGCTCGGCGTCGTGCTCGCCACCGACGGCTACGCCAATGCACAGGCGGCCGAGGGCTGGCAGGCGGCAGTGACCGCCTGCCTCGCCGAGGTCATCACGGAGTACCCGACGCCGTGGCTCGTGGAACAGTTGCCGCAGTGGGCCAGCCGCTGCGCGTCGGCGGAAGGCAGCGCCGATGACACCACCATCGCGCTGCTGCTGGCACCCCAGGCAGAGCCCGGCGAATAACCCGCCTGGGTATCCTTCCACTCTGTTGCCCCGGACCCTGTTGCCCCGGACCTCGCCTGCTGGCACGGCGGGCGCAGGCGGGCCCGGGCGGGAAGGCGGGGTTTCCGGGTGGATGAGCTCTATGTCACCTACGAGGGCAGGCGTGTAACCGCCGCCCCCGGTGAGGAGCTGACGATTGGCAGGAGCCCGGACAGCGGGCTCATCGTCAACGAACCGACCGTCTCGCGCCAGCATGCGCGGCTGGCATGGACCAGCGAAGGCTGGGTCTTCGAGAGCGCCGGCCGCGCCGGTACGTTCCGCCACGGCCTGCCGGTCACGCACCTGCTCGTGACCGGGCCGGTGGACCTGGCACTGGGATCCCCCCACGGACCGGTCGTGCGGCTCGAGCCGACGCAGGCCCCGGACCCGCAGGTCACGCCCAATCTGGACGCTCCGGTCCCGCCGGATGCTGGCCACGGCACCAGCCAGCCGTCGTTCACCGCCCGCCTGGAGATGCCGCCGGACGGCGGTGCGCACCCACGCGGTGCCGGCATCCGCGTTGTCGAACCCCACCATGCTGCCGAACCCCACCATGCTGCCGAACCCCATTACGCTGACGAACCCCACCACGCTGACGACATCGCGACCGCGTTCCACATCCTGTTCCCCATCCAGAGCTGGCTGAAGAACCCGGGCTGGCGCCAGGGCACCCGGCTCCTGGTGATCATCTACGGGCTGCTCCCGCTGCTGTTCATCGCGCTGTTCTCCTCCTCCCGGGACCTGACGACACCGGGCTGGGCCTACAGCCTCTACATCGCCCCACTGTGGGCGATCGCGTTCTGGCTGCTGATCCGGCCAGGCCCGCTGGGACGGCAGGAATACCTCATCGCTGCCGGGACCGTCGTCTGGACACTGCTGTGGATGCAGCTGGTCACCGGCCCGGTCGACAACAACCTCAACCCCAGGAACTTCGCCGACGCGCTCGCGGTCGGGTTCAACGAAGAGGTCACCAAGGCACTGCCGATCCTGCTGGCGGCACTGCTGCTGCTCCGCCTGCGTTCGGTCAAGCTGGACGTGCGCATGTGGATGTTCCTCGGCACCATCGCGGGGCTGACATTCGGCGTCAGGGAGCAGGCCCTCTACACCCCCGCTGGCATCACCCAGACCGCCGCGGGCGTGGAGCTCCACAAGTTCAGCCTCGCGGTCAGTGGCGAGCTGTACTTCGCGTTCCGGGTCTTCGTGGATGGCTTCCAGCACGCGATGTGGGCCGGGGTGGCCGGGTTCTTCATGGGCATGGCCGTGAACTACTCACGGCGGCGGTTCCAGCTCATCATCCTCGGGGTCACGATCCCGTCCGTGCTGCACGCGCTCAACGACTGGATCAGTTCCAACTTCTCTTCGTACTGGCCGTGGATCCTGCTGCAGGCCTTTTCGCTCCTGCTGTTCCTCGGCTACACGATGTCCGCGGCGTCGATCGAGCAGGAGGTGCGGCGGACACCGATATTCCGCGGCGAGTCCATGCTCATGGAACGGCTGTCGGAGCCAGGTGACGCGCGGACACCGTAAGCGTGACCGGCCGCAGTGGCGGAGAAAGCGCCGAATAGGCGGCAATGCCCAAGATCGGCTTTTCACCGGCACCCTCGTCCGGTACCGCTCATTAGCGCGGCTATTCCGTTGCACCTTCAGGGTGGTTTGTTTACGTCCACGGCCCATATCCTGCCGCCAGGACCGCTTGTGACAGTTTCCGACGTGGGAACGGGGATGGAGGACGTGACATGGCGAGCACCCACGGGGGAGTGACCCGCCCTGCCTGCGCAGTGGTGGCGCTGGCGCTGGTGACGGGCGCGGCAATGGTGTCAGGAGGGAACGCTTCGGCTGCCTCCGGCCCGCGCTCGGCCGTGCCAGGGACCATTTCGACCATTGCCGGGGGCGTCGGCGGCCCTGGCCTGGCGACGCGTATCGGAATGGGAGCCAACGGCGTGTCCTACGCCCATGGCAGCCTGTATGTGGCGGCCCTCAACACCATCCGCCGCATCAACACGGTCACCGACCAGCTCAGCACGCCTGCGGGCAACGGCGGGTTCTTCCGATCCGGCAACGGCGGCCTGGCGGCGGACGCGGGCCTCAACACCAACATGGTGGCGGCCGACCATTCCGGGAACCTGGTGCTCACAGACACAGGCGACAACCAGGTGCGGGTCGTGGCCGCGCGCAGCGGCAGGTTCTACGGCCAGCCGATGACCGCCGGCCACATCTACCGGGTCGCAGGCAGTGGGGAGCAGGTCCCGGAGGGGGTCCCGGCCACCCAGGCCAAGCTCTACGCCCCCTATGGGGTGGCCGTCGACGCGGCTGGCAACGTGCTCATCGCCGTGCCTGGCTACTCGCGGAAGAACCTCGACGGCGACCGCGTGTGCGTGGTGGCGGAGAGCACCGGCACGTTCTATGGCCAGCAGATGAAGGCCGGGTACATTTACTCGGTCGCGGGCAACGGCATGTACGGCTTCTCCGGCGACGCCGGCCCTGCGGCCGCCGCCCGCCTGGGCCGGCCCGCCGGGGTGGGCCTGGATGCCGCCGGGAACGTGCTCATCGCCGACACGTTCAACGACCGCGTCCGGGTGGTGGCCGAGCACACCGGCACGTTCTACGGGCGGTCGATGACCGGCGGGGACATCTACACCATCGCGGGTGGCGGCACCGGCGGCCTTGGTGACGGCGGCCCCGCCACCGCTGCCGAGCTCCTCGGCCCCTACGCGGTCGCTGTGGACAGTGCCGGGAACCTCGTGGTCTCCGACACGGCCCACTCCCGGGTGCGGGTGGTGGCCGAGCACACGGGCACGTTCTATGGGCAGTCGATGACCGGCGGGGACATCTACACCGTGGCCGGCGACGGCAATATCGGGTTCTCCGGCAATGGCGGCCCGGCGACCTCGGCCGAACTCGCCGGCCCGTACTGGACGGCCGAAGACGGCGCGGGCAACCTGGTGGTCGCCGACGGCTTCGATGTGCGGGTGGTGGCGGCGCACACGGGCACGTTCTACCGGCAGCAGATGACCGCGGGGGACATCTACCAGGTCGCTGGCAGGGGCATCGACTCGTTCTACTCGGGAGACGGCGGCCGGGCGACCGCCGCCCAGCTCTTCGAGCCGGCGTGGGTCACGGTCGACCATGACGGGAACTTCGTGGTGTGCGACTGCAACAACAACCGGGTGCGGGTGGTGGCCGAGCACACGGGCACGTTCTACGGGCGGTCGATGAGGTCCGGCGACATCTACACGGTGGCTGGGAACGGCGGGCAGGGCTCGCTGGGGGAGGACGGCCCAGCGACCAAGGTGGCCGTATCGCCTTCGAGTGTGGCCGTAGACGGTGCGGGCAACCTGCTGGTCGGCGAAGGCAAGTTCAGCAACCGGGTCCGCGTCGTGGCGGGGCACACCGGCACGTACTACGGGCAGCAGATGACCCGAGGGGACATCTACACGATCGCCGGGAACGGCCAGCAGGGGTCCTCCGGCGACGGCGGCCCAGCGGTCCATGCCGAGCTGGACTCCATGTCCGGGCTGGCGGTCGACGCAGGCGGGAACGTCCTCATCGCCGACACCCTCAACCTGCGCGTCCGGCTGGTGGCCGTGAAGACGGGGACGTTCTACGGCCAGGCCATGACGGCCGGGAACATCTACACCGTCGCCGGGAACGGCAGGCAGGGGTTCTCCGGCGACGGCGGCCCGGCTACCCACGCAAAGCTGAACCTCCCATCCGGGTCAGCGGTCGACGCGGCCGGGAACGTGCTGTTCGCCGACGGGGCCAACGCCCGGGTGCGGGTGGTGGCTGCCCAGACCGGCACGTTCTACGGGCAGTCGATGACCGCCGGGGACGTCTACACGGTCGCTGGCGGTGGCACCGGTGGCCTGGGCCTCGGCGGCCCCGCCACCGGCGCGGAACTGGCGGACCCCTCGAACGTCACCCTGGACGCCGTCGGCAACCTGGTCATCAACGACTCGGGCGTGCTGTTCGACTCCGGTGCCCGGGTGGAGGTGGTGGCGGCCCACACCGGCACCTTCTACGGGCAGGCGATGACCGAGGGCGACATCTATTCCGTCGCCGGCAACGGGGTCGTCGGCTTCTCCGGCGACGGCGGACCAGCCGGCCAGGCGGAGCTGGGCATGCCAGCCAATGTCTCGTTAGACGCTGCGGGTGACCTGCTGATCGCCGACTCGCTTAACAACCGCGTGCGGCTCGTCACCGCCTGGCCGCCATCACCATAGCCGCCACTGCTGCTGCGAAGGCGGGGTGGCTGCGAAGATATGACGGTGGATGACGCGCTTGCGGATCTCGTGCCCATGCCATTGGTCGCACGCCCGCACCCTGGCCGGTTCTGGCTTGGCACAGACACGCCCGTGCACGCGGAGCGAGGGGCGGAGGTGGAGGCGGCTGCGGTGCGCCGGGTGCTCCCGGTGCTGGCCGTCCCACCCGAGCGCAGCGCTGACGCGCCTGACGGTGATGGCTCTATCTACGTCGGACGCGCCAAGGACCTGGCGACGGAGGCATACCGGCTGTTCATCGGCCCCAACCGGGTGCGGGTCGAGGCAGGCGGTCCCGCTGGCGCCTATTACGCCGCGCAGACCCTGCGTCAACTGGTCGGCGACGACGCATGGCGGGCGGTGCCAGCCGCCAACCTCTGGGCGGTGCCCTGCGCGGAGGTGCGGGACGCGCCGGTGCTGGCGTGGCGCGGCGCCCACCTGGATGTCGCGCGGCACTTCTTCCCCAAGCAGACCCTCCTCGATTTCATCGACGTCATCGCCGCGCACAAGCTGAACAGGCTGCACCTGCACCTCACCGACGACCAGGGCTGGCGGGTGGAGAGCCGCCGTTACCCGGCACTGCACGAGGTCGGCTCATACCGGCCGCGCACCATGGTTAGCCTGGCCAGTAAGGAAGCACCCGCCTACGACGACACGCCCCACGGCGGCTACTACACCCTCGCCGACCTTTCCGAGGTCGCGGCCTACGCCGCGCAGCGGATGGTCACCGTGGTGCCCGCGATCGACGTGCCGGGACACACCAGTGCCCTGCTCGCCGCACTGCCGGAGTTCGGCTGCGGGCCCGCCACCGACTACGAGGTCGCCACCGAGTGGGGTATTTTCGACCGCCTCGTCTCGCCGTTGCCGAAGACGGTCGACTTCCTGGCGGAGGTGCTGGACGAGTTGCTGGGAGCCGTCCCCGCGCGTTACGTCCACATCGGCGGTGACGAGGCTGTCCTGGACCGCTGGCGCCAGGACGCCGAGGTCGAGGACTACCGCCGCTCACTCGGCCTGGTCAGCGCCGAGGCCCTGCACGCCCACTTCCTCCGGGAACTGGCGGACGTCCTCGCGGGCTACGGTGCCCGGGCAGTGGTCTGGGACGAGGGCTTCACCAATGCGCAGCGGGTCCATACAGACGAGGCACAGGCGAACACGACGCAGCCGCCACAGACCCGGTTGCGGCCCGACACGGTCGTCATGGCCTGGCATGGCATGCAGACCGCGCTGAGGGCCGCCGCCGCGGGCCACGATGTCGTCGTCACGCCGGAAGACACCACCTACTTCGACCACGACCAGGCCGACGACGACCGGGAACCCCTGGCCATCACCGGACCGACCCGCGCCGAGGCCGTCGCCGGGTTCCGCCCCGTGCCGCCTGACTGGCCCGCCGAGGCAGCCACCCGCGTGCTGGGCACCCAGTTCCAGCTGTGGACCGAATACATCCCTGACCGCCGTGCCCTGGAGTACATGGCTTTCCCGCGTGCCTGCGTCCTGGCCGAGGTCGCCTGGACCGGCGCAGCCGTACCCTGGGCTTCGCTGCGCCCCCGCCTAGCCGCTCATCTGGGCAGGCTCGCGGCCCTGGGCGTGGAGTACCGCCCCCTGGAGGGCCCGCGCCCCTGGCAGGAAGGCGGCACCGGCCTGCGGCGGCACCGGCGTCCCGTCCCGCTGACGACAGACGCACACCCATGAGGTGAGCGCTTTTCCAGGCAGCCTCAGTGGACCTCGTTGAGTTCGCCAGTGGCCACATCGAAGACGAAACCACGCACAGCGCTGGTGTGAGGGATGAACGGGCTCGCCTTGATCCGTGCGATCGACTGGCGTACGTCCTCGTCGAGGTCGTTGAACGACTCCGCGGCCCACGGCGGCTTGATCCCGGTCTCGTCCTGGATGGCGCGCTTGAAGTCGTCGTCGGTGAAGGTGAGCATGCCGCAGTCGGTGTGGTGGATGAGGATGATCTCGTCGGTGCCCAGCAGGCGCTGACTGATGGCAAGGGACCGGACCTGGTCGTCCGTGATGACCCCGCCCGCATTACGGATGACGTGCGCCTCGCCTTCGTTTAGCCCAAGGATGTCGTACACGTTCAGCCGTGCGTCCATGCACGCGACCACC
>DASYYE010000076.1:0-1540 GCA_035946955.1 Streptosporangiaceae bacterium
GCGCGGAACGTCCCGCTGCGGACCATCGTGGCCACGGTGGCCGTGGTGGCCGTCGTGTACATGGCCGGCAAGCTGATCTACCGGCTGCGCGACATCCTGCTGCTGATCGTCGTGGCGGGGTTCCTCGCCCTGCTGCTTAACCCGATCGTGGTCCTGCTGCAAAAGCACCCGGTGTTCCGCCGGCGGGGCACCGCGGTCTCGATCGTCAGCCTGCTGACCGTCGTGGTCTTCTTCGGCCTGCTCTTTGCGTTCGGCTACCCGCTGGTCAACGGGATCACGAACCTGGCCCACGGGCTGCCCGCCTACCTGGCCAAGGCGGAGCACGGCCAGGGCTGGATCGGGGGCATCGTCCGCAAGTACCACGTCCAGACCTGGGTGCAGCGGAACGTGCCCAAGCTGGTGAGCTACGCCCAGTCGCTGTCCAAGCCGGCCCTGAGCATCGGCAAGGGCGCCGTCTCGCTGGTCATCGAGCTCTTCACGATCTTCGTCCTGGAACTGCTGCTGCTCCTCGAGGCTCCGAAGATGCGGCGCTGGCTGTTCGAGCAGATGGGGCCGAAGCGCGCCGCGGGGGTACGCCGGGTGGCCGGGGAGGTGAACCAGGCGGTCATCGGCTACATGCTCGGTAACTTCCTGACCTCGATCATCGCGGGCCTGGTGGTGTTCGTGACGCTGCTGCTCGTGCACGTGCCCTACCCGCTCCTGTGGGGGCTGTGGGTCGCGCTGGTGGACTTCCTGCCCATGATCGGTGGGGCCCTGGCCGGCATCCCCACCGTGCTGTTCGCGTTCGGGGCCGAGGGCCTCACGGCGGGCATCGTCACCCTGGTGGTCTTCCTGGTCTACACCCAGGTCGAGAACCACATCCTGAACCCCGTGATCATGAGCAGGACGGTGAAGATCAACCCGCTGCTCGTCCTGCTGGGCGTCCTGGTCGGCGCCTCGCTCGGCAGCCTGGTCGGCGGGCTGTTCGGCGGGTTCGTCGCGGCGCTGCTGGCCATTCCCATTACGGGTGCCCTGCAGGTGCTGGTCCGCGAGGCATGGAAGGCCACGGACCCGAGATCCCAGCGCGCGAGAGAACCAGACCATGCCGAGACGCAGGGCCCGGAGCCGCCGGAGCCGGCCGTGAACTCGGCCCAGACCGTCGCGGAGGTCCAGGTCGACCTCTTCCCCGTACCGCCCGATACGCGGGAGCATGGCTCATAAGCCCGCCACGACACCCTGAGCGTCCCGGGAGGCCTGACATGCCACAGCCACGGGTACTGGGAATCGTGCTCGCGGGAGGCGCGGGCACCAGGCTGAGCCCGCTGACCGCGGACCGGGCCAAGCCCGCGGTCCCGTTCGGCGGCCTGTACCGGCTGATCGACTTCGCGCTGTCGAACCTGGCCAACGGCGGCATCCTGCGGATCGCCGTGCTGACCCAGTACAAGAGCCACAGCCTGGACCGGCATATCTCCAGCACGTGGCGGATGAGCTCCCTGCTGGGCAACTACGTGACGCCGGTGCCCGCGCAGCAGCGGCTCGGCCCGCATTGGTACACCGGCTC
>DASYYE010000077.1:0-3873 GCA_035946955.1 Streptosporangiaceae bacterium
ACTTCGCCGCCGCTGTTGCGCGGGGACGTTGGCCAGCAGCTTGCCGTGCTGGTCGCTGAGCCGCAGCGTAACCTCAGTGAGATCGATGGTCACGGTCTTGCCCGCGTGGGTCACTCCGACCTGGATGCGCTGCCGGGCCACCTGGATGCCACCTCGGCTGGACACTCGCCGCTGCACCGTCAGCCGGGTTGCCGGAGTGGGTGCGGACAGGCGAGGCGAACGCCCTGGAGCTTGTGGCGCTGGCCTGGCGGGATCGGGGCACGGCAAAGTGCGCCGGCGAGCGCTTTCGCTGATGACCGTTATTCAGCGCCGCGCGGGCGCGGCGAAACGTCTGGTGGCCGCATTCACAGATGGTCGTGGCCGAGGCGCGGGGTCCGTGGTAGCCGGTCTCTTGTTCCCGCGACCCCCGGCATAGGAAGCTGCAGATCATGCAGATCTGTGTCATCGAGGCGCCGGCGCTGCCGCGGTCGTTGGCGCGCGTGCACGAGCCGTCGGTGCCGCCGCTGCGCGTGGGGGTGGTGCAGCACGCCTGGACCGCTGACACCGATGTATTGCTCGGCTGGCTGCACGCGGCCGTCGATGCGGCGGCGGCCCGCAGCGCGCGGATCGTGTTCCTGCCCGAGCTGACGCTGTACCGTTACCCGGCCGACACGCTTCCCACCGAGGTCGCGAGCGAGGCCGCCGAGGATCTCCAGACCGGGCCGACGCTCGCATTTGCCCGCGAGGCCTCGATGCGCGGCGGGGTGTACGTGCAGGCATCGTTGTACCGCCGCGACGACGGCGGGGACCGACTTGGCCTGAACACCGCGATCCTGGTGTCGCCGGACGGCGACCTGGTCGGCGCGACGAACAAGCTCCACATCCCGGTCACTGCGGGCTACCACGAAGACAAGTACGTCCGGGCGGGCCCAGCCGTCGACCCGTATCCGGTCTATGAGCCCGACGGCCTTGCCGGCGCGCGCATCGGCATGCCGACGTGCTGGGACCAGTGGTTCCCAGAGGTGGCTCGCGCCTACGCGCTCGGCGGCGCGGACATCGTCGCGTACCCGACCGCGATCGGCTCCGAGCCCGACCACCCCGACTTCGACACGCAACCGCTGTGGCAGCAGGTGATCGTGGGCAACGGCATCGCCAACGGGCTGTTCATGATCGTGCCGAACCGCACCGGCGCCGAGACCAAGCCGGACGGCACGCCGGGCAACACGTTCTACGGCTCGTCGTTCGTGAGCGACCCGTACGGGCGCATCCTCGTGCAGGCGCCGCGCGACGAGCCCTGCGTGCTCGTCGCCGACCTCGACCTCGCCCAGCGCGAGGACTGGCTCGACCTGTTCCCGTTCCTGCGCACTCGCAGGCCCGACACATACGGAACGCTCACCCGGCCGGTCGATCCCGCCCGCCCGTACGGCGGCCGGTAGTGGCCTGGCGGGGACGATGCCGCACGAGGGGCCGAACGGCACGAAAAGCCTAACTGGGCACACCAAGAAGCGCCCTGGTCAGGGGCCGGTGGCGTGGTCACGGGCGTTCGGGCCCCTTCAGATCAGTCCGGCCGTGCGGCTTGACCTCGCGGCCGTCGTCCGAGCGCGTTCGCGTCGCTGCCATGCTGTCCGGCCGGGTGGCTCCCCAGCCAGATCATCAGCTTCGGCGATCGGCACGGTCGCCAGTGCGTCACGACCGGCGTTGCAGGGACCACACCAGCACAACTGGGATCCCCGCCCACAGGGCGCGGGCCGCCGCAGCGGCCCCGGCCAGGAGTCCTTTAGAAAAGTCGTCGTCCATCGGCGATTCGGCGCACTTGCGGACTTCCAGCCCCAGCCTGGCGAAGGCGTCCAGGTACCGGCTGTGCAGGTGCGGGTAGTTGCGCACGAAGGCGAAGCCGTCCTCGCGCGGGAACAGGGCCTGGCCTTGGAGCTGCACGAATGCCGGGTGGGCGTCAGACAGCACAATCGTCCCGTCCGGGCGGACCACCCTGGCCAGTTCGGCGATGGCGGGATCGGGGTCGGGCAGGTGGGTCAGCGCCAGGGCGCACACCGCGACATCCACTGACCCGTCCTCGAGCGGCAGCCTGGTCAGATCACCGATGCGGAAATCGGCTTGCGGGACTTTGCGGCGGGCGATGGCCAGCATGGCCGCCGAGCGGTCGACTCCCACCGTGCGGTGGCCGCTGGCGACCAGGCGGGCCGCGTGACGGCCGGTCCCGCACGCCGCATCCAGCGCCCGGCCTGCCCGTATGTCAGCCAGGGCCTCGTCCACGAGGGGCTGTTCAGCGCGGATCAGGGCGTTCGGCATCTGGTCATAACTATGTGCCCACGCCGCATAGCCCTCTTCGACATCGAGCTCTGGGACCGCCACGGCCTTAGATCGGTCACCGTCCAGGCGCTCTGCCAGCCGCCTGACGGCCGCGACCCGTTCGGCGACGAATTCCTCGTCACCGTCGATGACCCGGCGCAACAGCGCCCCGCCCTCGACCCCGAGCAGGACTTCTTCCAGGCGTACCTGCCGTGTCATGGCCCAATCGTCGTTCTTCGCCTCGGCCGGTGCCACCCGGTTTCTGCCCGGGGCCTGTTCTGCCGGGCAGTGGCCGCGGCGGTCACCCGCACGAGCTGACAGGTGTTACCGGCATGTCTATCTGGTCACAGATCGATGATCAACGGCAACGCTCATCGGTGACGACTGGCGCTCACACCTCGAACACTCCGGAGGCCGATTACGTGCCGACCGCCGTCAGTGCATGGCCGGGGTGGCCACTCGACGCCTCCGAGGCCCATCCCGGAGCGTGACCAGGTGTGCTGGCCCGGGCCTGTCGGGTCCACGCGGAACGAACGATGCCGAATATTTCTACTTCTTTCGTGCGGAATGATCAGCGTCATGAGAGACCAAAACAGCCTGTTCTGGGGCACCTTACGGCATGTTGTGAGGACCGCGCGAAGGTCACCATGGCGTTGGCATCAGGGATGCCGGGGTCGGCGAGTTCCTAGCCGTGCCGGTCGGTGCCATGCAGTTCCATCGGATCAGCTCGCGCTGTTGTGCCGCAGCCTGTTGTGCTGTGTCCGGGCCTGCCGTGTCAGCTGTACTGGCGTAGCTGCGGCCACATCTGGCCCCAGGGGTGACGCGGGCCGGTGCACAGGTAGACGTGACCGTGCCATTCCTGGTTGTGCAGGCGGTAAGGGTTGGACAGGGTGGCAACGGCTCGGACGCTGGTGAAGAATTTGCTGAGGTAGGCGGCATCTCCGCCGCCATCCACGGGGCCAGGCATGACTGCCACGACGGTGGTGGCGCGGGGGTTGCCTGGGCCCCACCACCAGTAGGTGTTGTGGCCGCTGACCGCCTGAGGCAGGCCCGTTGCCTGGCCCAGTATGTTGATCGCGCTGGCCTCGCCGTAGTTCGAGGCGAAGATGACCGCGCCGGCGCGCTGCCTGGCCGGCAGCGAGAACCACACCGTGCGAACCGAGCTGACAAGCTGCGGCCAGCCAACGGACTCCGCGAGGACAGCGTTGATCTTCTGGGTCCCGCCCAGGTCCCTGGCTGGCAGCACTGGCAGGACGACCGGCACGGCGAGCGCGGTGGTGAGCGCCGTGGCCAGCAGCAGCCTGCGGAGGCGGGCCTTGCGTGCGGCCAGCCAGCCGTCGACGGCGACGGCTCCAGCGCCGAGCAGGTAGATATACGCGCCACCCAGGTAGTAGATCTTCCCACCGGTCGTGAGCGCGAAGAACACGAACAGAATCGCGTACGCCCACGCCAGCGCCCGCCAGAGCGGCCACCGGGACCGCCAAAGGAAGCGCAACCCGGCAGCCCAGACCACCACGATGGCCAGGGCAGTCATCAGCAGTTGCCCAATCACCCAGCTGGCGATGTTGGCGAAACCGCCGTTCTCTC
>DASYYE010000078.1:0-1590 GCA_035946955.1 Streptosporangiaceae bacterium
GGCCCGCCTGGGCCAGCAGCGGCAGCTCGCGGCCGTTGCGGCCCCACGAGTTGGCCAGGCCGGCGCCGCTGACGGAGATGTCGGTGCCCATCGCGATGGTCACTCCCTGCTCGTGAGCCAGGGTGACGGCCTGGGCATGCCCGTCGGCGATGGCCGCCAGCTTGAGCCGCGCGAACGGTGGCAGCGTGGTGCCATCTTGCAGCTCTTTGAACGCGGTGCGGGTGGGGACCAGGAGGGCGCCGGTCTCGGCCATCGCCTGGCAGGTTTCCTCGTCCAGGTAGGCGCCGTGCTCGATGGTGCGCACGCCGGCCTCCAGGGCGGCCATGATGCCCGGCTTGCCGTGACAGTGGGCCGCCACCACCCGCTCGGCCAGCGTCGCCACCTCGACCACCGCCCGCAGCTCGGCCGTGGTGAACTGCTGATGGATCGGATGGTCCACCTCGGACAGCACCCCGCCGGAGGCGCACACCTTGATCAGCCTGGCGTTGCGGCGCAACTGCTCGCGAGCGGCCTTCATGCACTCGTCTACGCCATCGCACAACCGGAACTCGCCATCGTTCTGGCAGAACTCGGTCATCCAGGGCAGCGGCAGCGAGTGCAGGTCGCCGTGGCCGCCGGTGACGCTGAGGACCGCCCCGGCTGCATAGATGGCCGGGCCCTTCACGGTGCCCTCTGCCACCGCCTGGGCCAGGTGCACGCCCAGCCCGCCGACCTCCCGGACCGAGGTCACCCCGGCATCCAGCGCCGCCCGCAGATCACCGGCGCAGCGGGCGGCCCGCAGCGCGACCGGCTCCAGCGGCAACCGGCCCAGGTCCAGGGTGCGCCAACCGAGCAGGTGCGTATGGCAGTCCCACAGCCCCGGCAGCACGGCCACCGCCCGAATGCTGGGCGCCTGCCCGGCCGGGGGCGCGCCGGCGGCCGGGCCCGCGTAGGTGATCGCCGGCCCGTCCCACACCACGACGCCGTCGCGGATCGGCTCACCTCTGCCGGGGATCAGCAGGCCGGCCTCGATACGTTCCATCCAAGTTCACCGTCCTCCCCGTCCTGGCCCGGCAGGCCGCCAGGCTCATGGGGTCGTTTGAAGCGTGCACACGTTGATGGGCTGGTGTTGCCTGTCCTGGCCCTCGTCAGCCAGGTAATCGCGGGACCGCAGGCGTTGTCCGCGCGGGCGGGTGGTCGCGGTCGTCAGGTGAGCGTGATGGTGAGGATCTTATAATTCTTGGTGAAGGTGACGGCGACCGTGCCGGCTGCGCCGGCGAAGCGGCCGGTGCCGCCGGTGACCGCCAGTACGGCGGGCTGGGGCTGCTGTGCCTGGAAGGCGAGAACGCCCTGGATGGTCAGGCTGCCGTCGGGCAGCACCGCGGTCGCGACGCAGTTTGCCAGCGTCTGGTCCACGTGCGGTTCGGGGACCCTGGTCAGCGTGCACACGCCGGCGTCGTGGCCGACGACCGGGTAGCCGCCGTTCACCTTGTGGGTGGTGGTGAGCTGGTCGTTGACGATCAGTTCGTCGCCCTGGGCGAAGACGCTGGGGTTGGTGCCCGGGACCGGGATGAACCCGGGGTCGGTGGTGCCGTTGTTGATGTCGAAGGC
>DASYYE010000079.1:0-16799 GCA_035946955.1 Streptosporangiaceae bacterium
GGCCGGGGCCACGGCCGCCCGGCGTGACGCTGACATGGCTCCGCCAGCTAGAGCTGCGGCGCGTCCCAGGGCCACCTAGCGCCCGTTCGACCGCTGGCGCGCTGCGCTGGGCGGGCGGGGTGACCGTGCCGGGCCCGGTCAGGGAACGTTGGGCCGGCACCACGACTACCTGTGGCGGGTGCCGCTCCGGCGCGACCGGTTCCGACGGACCCTCGGGCGCGGCTGGTTCCTGGAGGTCCGCTGGCACCGCCGATGCCGCAGCGTGCTCCGGCGCACCTGGCTCTTCGGCCCACTCAGACCCGGCAGGTGCCGCCGTGGGCCCGGGCCCACCGGCTTCCGTGTCCCGCCCGGACGCCACCTGCGCGGCAGCCTCTCCCGCTGGCGTCGCCACAGCCTGGTCGGGCACTGCTGACCCTGCACCGGCCTCGGCCGCGACCTCCTCGGCTCCCTCGGGCACCGCAGGCACCGTCGGCACTGCCGCATCGGCCGCTGGGGCCGCCGCAACTGGTTCGGACACTGCTGGCGCTGCATCGGCCCGCGCTGAAGCCGCCGCGGCAGCCACGGCGGGCGTCGCATCGGCAGGGCCAGGCGCAGCGTGCTTCGGTGCCCGCTGCCGCGCCGGTGCGGGCGTGACCTGCTCTGGCGCGGCTGACTGCGGTGGACCTTCCGGCGCGGCTGGTGCGGTGGCGCGTTGCGGGGCGCCGGGCTGCTGGGCTCGCGCCGTGGCTGGCGCCGCCACGGGCTCCGGGAGACCGGGTTCCCGGACACGCTCAGGCACAGGCTGTTCCCGGACACGCTCAGGCACAGCCTCTTCCTGGACACGTTCGGGCACAGCCTGTTCCCGGACACGCTCGGGCACAGCCTGTTCCTGGACACGCTCGGGCACAGCCTGTTCCTGGATCTGCTCGGGCACAGCCTGCTCTTGGACCCGCTCTGACGGAGGCGGGGTGTGCTCCGGGTCAGCCGGTCCAGCCCATTGCTCCGGGGGCCGCAGAACCCGGCCCTGGCCGGTGTTCCATGCCGGTTCCCGTCCGCCCGGCTCACGCGCCCGCCCGCCCGCCTGCTTTGTCCCTGCCCGGCCTGGCCAGGCAGCGGGGGCCTGCCGCGGCCGCGCAGGGTGCGACACCCGGCCGGTGGCGGTGCTAGCCGGAGCGCTCGCGGCCCCGGTGGCTGTCGCGCGGGTCACCGTCACAGCAGCCGCGGCCGTGACCGGCAAGGCACTCGGGCTGAGGGCTGGCTCGGTCACGGTAGCCGGGACCGCACGGCGCCACACCCGGCCGGTGACCAGGATCTCGTCCTTCTCGGTCGTGGGCGCCATACGGCACCAACTCGAAGGTTCACTGATGTACCTGAGCTGGGACGCCATCAGTTCCGGCAGGCGTTTGCTCTCCAGGACGGGCCGGGTGGCCAGCCAGGTGAGCACCCCCGGGGGGAGCACATAGAGCCAGAACAGCGTGTGAGTGAATGGCAGCCCCAGGAAGGTCAAGAGCACAACGTAAGGAACGGTGATGGCCGCGAAAACGGCAATCTGGCCCACGGGGACGGGCATTGGCAGCCGGAAGTCGTACAGCTTGTAAAGACGTTTTTCGATCCGCCAGATGCTCGTATAGGTGGGCAGTTCCACCGGTGCTCTCCCCTACGCCCGGGCGAGTTCAGTGGACACCCAGGGCCTTCGCGATGCCCTGGGCTAGCGTTTGCACGATGCTCGGTGTGTAGAAGACCACGGCGATGGCCACTGCAAGGACTATGAACTGCACAAAGCGAATGATCTCGCGGGTGAAGAGGAAGAAGAGCGCCACGATCCCGACAATGCCGAGGAAGAGCGGTCCAAAGAGGCCTTGCAAATATGACACAAGCCCCGTCGTGTTCAGTGACATGGGGGGCGCTGCTGCCAGCGAGTGAAACAACATCGGTCTGCTCCGGGGTTGGGGATTTGCCTTGGAGGGCTGGCCGGGCCAGCCCCCGGTAACCCGGTCATGGTTGCCCCGCGGGCAAGCTCGACGGGCTGATGCTCTGCACGTACCAGGTCCCGCCTTGCTTTACCACGGTGAGTTCATAAGACATTTCGAGCTGCACCACCGTAGTGCGGGCTCTACCCCGAGCCCGCACTGCTGGCTGCCCGAGAACCTGCCATACGACGGTAGCAACAACATGGCGGGTAGTCCCGCCTGGTGGCACCGTCACCCCACTCAGTGAAACAAATGTGACATCGCGGCCCAGGCCTGTGACAACCGCGCCGGGGGCGACGAACCTGGCGAGCGTTGTCTCGTCACCGCTGGCATAGGCCTTGAAGAAGACAGGCAACTGCGTCATCAGGGTCGCCTGCGTGACCTGGTCCGTCGCTGGTGGCGTGGCAGATGTGGGCGGGACGGCGGTGGGAGGCGGCGGGAGAAAGGCCGGCTCACCCGAGACGGTCATCCCGCCCGCCGCGGTGTACACAGGCACCCCAAGCTCCATGAGCTTGTTGTTGACCCGGGCAAGCACGAGGACGACCGCGTTGTGGCTGTCGCGGACCTGGACGCCAGCGACCTGCTCCGATTGCAACGTCAACGTCCCCGTGCCGCTGGACCCCAGGTTCAGGCTGGAACCCGGTGGCAGGAACTGGGCGAGCTGCGACGAGCGCTGCCCGGCCGTAGCCGGACTCGCGTTGAGGTACACCTGGGCGAACTGCAAGGCGAACGCACTGGCCATCGCCGTCGGGAACTTCGGCCCGGCCGGTGGCCGGGCGGTGTGGTGGCCAGTCGATGGCGGTGTCTCGTTGAGGACGATCGCCATCACGCCGCGGTACCCGATGAGCAGCAGCACGACCCAGAGCACGCCCCGCATCACCCAGACGAGCCAGCGGCCTCCCGCACCACGCCACCGCACGCTCGCATGGTTTGACCCCGCCATGGCGCCCTGCGCCAGGTCTCCCCTGGCATAGTCCGCGCCGTGTACAGTCAGTTGCGGACTGCGCTCAAGGGTTGACCTGCGAGCCATCGCACCTCCGCCCGCTCCCACACACGCTCAGCAATGAGTAGCTGCGCTCTCCGTGTCCACCTGTGGACCATTCTGCGTCATAACGCGGTGCTCGGGGAGTTCTTTGGCGCGTGGCGCGCCCGGCGGTGGGGTCGCTGAGGCTGCCGTGACGTGTGCGCAGCGTGACCGCATTCGCAGGGTCACCGAAGTGGGTCCGGGCGCCCCGTACGGCCCCGTACCTGTTATGTGATTTGGTCACCGTTGGTCCGTTTTGTAGTACTTATGCAACCAAACGCGTGACCGGCCCTGACCATCATGACATTGGCAGACGTGGATGTCAGACGTTAAAGCGGAACTCGACGACGTCGCCGTCACGCATCACGTAGTCCTTGCCCTCCATACGCGCCTTGCCAGCGGCTCTCGCCGCGGCAACTGAGCCGCACCCGACAAGGTCGTCGTAGGACACGACCTCGGCTTTGATGAACCCCCGCTGGAAGTCGCTGTGGATCACACCGGCGGCCTCCGGGGCTGTCGCGCCGACGGGGATCGTCCAGGCCCTGGTCTCCTTGGGGCCCGCGGTCAGGTACGTGGTCAGCCCAAGCGCGCGGAAGGCCGCGCGGGCCAGCCGTGCCAGCCCTGGCTCCCCCAGGCCCAGGCCCGCCGCCATCTCGGCGGCCTCTTCCTCGGGCAGTTCGGCGAGCTCCGCCTCGGTCTTGACGTCGAGGAAGACCGACTCGGCAGGGGCCACCGCGGCCGCGAGCTTGTCCTGCGTCACGGTGTCGGTCAGGCCATCGCTGTCGGTGTTGAAGACGTACAGGAACGGCTTGGCGGTGAGCAGGTGGAACTCCCGCAGGTCCGCCAGGTCCGCTTCAGATGCCTTGGCGGACAGGGTCTGGCCCTCGTCCAGCACCTGCTGTGCCCGGGCCACGGCCTGTGCCAGCCGCGCACGCCGGGGGTCACGGCCCGCCCGGACCTCCTTGGCGAGCCTGGGCGCCACCTTCTCCAGGGTCTGGAGGTCCGCCAGCACGAGTTCGGTGACCACGGTCTCGATGTCCCGCTCAGGCGAGACCGCACCATCCACATGACTCACGTCCGGGTCGGTGAAGATGCGGACCACCTGGCAGATCGCATCGGTCTCCCGGATGTGGGCCAGGAACTGGTTGCCGAGGCCCTGCCCCTGCGACGCACCGCGTACCAGCCCCGCGATATCCACGAAACGGGCGGTAGCTGGGACAATGCGCTTGGAGTCGAATATGCGCGCCAGCACGGCCAGCCGCGCGTCGGGGATGCCGACGACGCCGACGTTGGGCTCGATAGTGGCGAAGGGGTAGTTGGACGCCAGCGCCTGGGCCCTGGCCAGGGCATTGAAGAGGGTGGACTTGCCGACATTGGGAAGGCCGACGATGCCGACGGACAGGCTCACCAAGGCAGTTTAGAGGTCGCCAAGGTCTGGCCCGCGCACCCGCGTGGCGTCCGGTGAACTGTCCCTGGCGGGTGTCAGTATTGCGGTAATGACCGCGATCTCGCTCCTAACCCTCCTCATCGGCGTGGCGCTGGGTACCTTGATCGGCTTTCTCATCAGCCGCAGCAAGGACGCGGCCGCCCGGGTGGACCTGGCTGCCAAGGCCAGCGCCGCGGACGAGCGCGCCCGCGCGGCCGAGGAGCGCGCGGCCCTGGTGGACAGCCAGCTCGCTGAGCGGTTCCAGGCGCTGTCGGCAGATGCCATGGACATCAGCACGCGCCGCTTCCTCGAGATGGCGGAGGGCAGGCTCAGCGCGGCGAACGCCAAGGCCACGGGCGAGCTGGAAGTCCGCAGGGCAGCCGTGGAGAGCCTGATCGCCCCACTGCGGGAGACCCTGGCGCGCGTAGAGGGGCAGTTGCGTGAGTCGGACGCGCAGCGCCAGGCCTCCCACGCCGCCCTGACCGAGCAGGTCAGCACCGCACGGCGGAGCTCGGAGGAACTCCGGGCACAGACGCAGGCCCTGGTGACAGCCTTGCGGCGGCCCGAAGCCCGTGGCCGGTGGGGAGAGATGCAGCTGCGCCGCGCAGTGGAACTCGCCGGGATGGCACCCCGGTGCGACTTCGACGAGCAGGTGACCGTGACCACACCGGACGGGCCGCTGCGCCCGGACATGGTGGTGCGGCTGGCTGGTGGCAAGAACATCGTGGTCGACTCGAAGGTCTCGCTGGCCGCCTACCTGGAGGCGGCCGAGGCTACCGGCGAGGCCGTGCGCGAGGAACGGCTCGCGGCCCACGCGCGTCACGTGCGCGAACACGTGGACCGGCTGGCCGCCAAGGCCTACTGGGAGGCGCTGAACCCCTCCCCCGAGTTCGTGGTCCTGTTCATCCCGGGTGAGGCGTTCCTTGCCCCCGCGCTGGAGTGCGACCCGGGCCTGCTGGAGTACGCGGTCGGCCGCCGGGTGCACATCGCCACCCCCACGACCCTCGTATCGATGCTGCGGACCGCGCAGTATGCCTGGCAGCAAGCTGCCCTGTCCGAGAACGCCCGGGAGGTGTTCGAACTCGGGCGCAGGCTCTATGACCGCCTGTCCACGATGGGCCAGTCCATGGACAGCCTGGGCAAGGCGCTGTCCACCGCAGTGAAGGCCTACAACCGGACGGTCGGCTCCCTGGAGAGCCGGGTGCTCGTCAGCGCACGTCAGCTCCAGGAACTGGGCGTCGTGGACGCCGAACTGGACATGCCGGGCCTGGTCGAGGAGACTACCCGCGTCCTGTCCGCACCGGAACTCACAGCGGAGAGCGCTGCACCGCCCGCCGGGCCGCGCAGCATCAACAGCGCGGCATGACCGGTGGGCACCCGGTGCGTCTGACCGGGCGGGGCGCAGTCGTGGGCATGGTCATGCTGTTCGCTGTAGGCCTGCTGGCATCCTCGTGGCTTGGCTGGACCGCCGCGGCCGGGGTGGCGTTCCTGCTCGGGACCACCGCCGCCGCCCGCTACACGTCACCTGCTTCTCTGCTGGTGGTCGTGGTGTCCCCACCGGCCCTGTTCTTCGTGGCGCTCCTCTGCGTGACGGTGGCCACCGCGGGTGGTGGGCTGTCTGTCGTCGCCGGGTGCCTGATCAGCCTGGCTGCTGCCGCGCCATGGCTGTTCCTGGGGATGGCTGCCTGCCTGCTCATCGCCTGGCGGCGCGGGCTGCCGCAGCAGGTGGGCCTAGGGCGCACGGCACCGGGGACGGGCCGTCCAGCCAAGACACGACCCTAGGGCCGCCGGGCAACGCCGCAGTACAGCCACCGTGAGCCGTCACTGTCGGCCACGACAGGGTCTTCGGCACCCCACTCCCCCGTGTGGCACAGCCTCCCGACAGGTTCGCCTTCGGTAGGCGGCACGAGTTCCATGCCGCTGAAGAAGCGCTCGATGTCCGCCTTGGAGCGGAAGTGCACCTGCTCGGTCGCCTGCTCGTACACATGGCAGACGACGTCTACCAAGCGCGGCGGCAGGTGGTCACTGGTGAGGTGCGACAGCGCGACGTAGCTGCCTGGCCGGAGCGCGGCGGCGAGATGGGAGACCCGGCCCCACGGGTCGCTCTCGTCGGGTACGAAGTGGGCCACGCGCATCATCAGCAACCCGGTTGGCTGGTCGAGGTCGAGCAGTGTGTGCACATCCGGGTGCACCAGGATCCCCTCAGGATCCCGCAAGCCACCTTGGATCACCCGCACTCTCGCGGGGTCTGCCTGCAAGTCCTCGGGCCGGGCAGCGAGCATGGGGTCGTTGTCCACGTAGACCACCCGGCACGCTGGGTCGACCCGCTGGACGACCTTGTGCGTGTTCCGGACGGCAGGCACAGAGCCGATGTCGATGAACTGCCGCACACCCTGTTCGGCGATCCATTTGGCGGCCCGCTGATGGAACCCCAGGTGAGCCCAGACACCTTCTCTCAACTCGGGCACTACCGCCATGATGCGTTCCGCGGCGTCGCGCTCGACCTGGAAGCTGTCGGCTCCCGTCAATAAGTAGGCATATATCCGGGCTGGTACCGGGCGCGCCTGGTCCGCATCCGGCGGCGTCCGCCGGGACATGGTCATCTCAACTCCCTCCGCAACCGATCGCACCTTCAGTCTTGCACAGGGCCCAGTGATTACAAATACTTTCCAATCAGCTACGTAAAGTTATGACCTATCAGGTTGGGAAGCCGCGTGCACTGAACGCGCACAGCTACGGGCGTCCCCCGGCCGAGCGCACGCCACCCTTGCGACGTGCCTGGCCAGGCCCGGAGAGAGCGCCGCGGCGCAGTTCTTGCGGGAGCGCGAACTGCATGCTCTCAGGGACGGCTTCGACCTCCTCGACGCTGTCGAAGCCGGACTCCGCCAAGTGGGCTAGGACGCCTGCCACGAGTTCCTCCGGCACCGATGCCCCGCTGGTGACCCCGACCGTGCGCCCGCCCGCCAGCCACTCTGGCTTGACGGCTGAGGCGTCCTCCACCAGGTAGGCGGCCCCAGCCCCGGCATCGAGTGCCACCTCGACCAGTCGCACGGAATTGGACGAGTTTCGGGAGCCGACGACGAAGACAACATCCGATTCGGCAGCGATCTGCTTCACTGCCGCCTGGCGGTTCTGGGTGGCGTAGCAGATGTCGTCGCTGGGGGGGTCGGTCAGCAGCGGGAACCGCTCGCGCAGGGCGGTCACAGTCTGGTTGGTCTCATCGACCGACAGGGTGGTCTGGGATAGCCACGCGACCTTGGCGGGGTCGCGGACCTGGACCCGGGCGCTGTCCGCCGGCCCATCCACCAGGTGGACGTTCGCGGGTGCCTCTCCCGCGGTCCCTATGACCTCCTCGTGGCCCTCGTGGCCGATGAGGAGGATGTCATAGCCCTGCGCCGCGAAGCGACGTGCCTCGTTGTGCACCTTGGTCACGAGCGGGCAGGTGGCGTCGATCACCCGCAGGCCGCGCTCGGCAGACTCGGTATGCACCGTGGGCGCCACGCCGTGGGCCGAGAACACCACCACAGCGCCTTCGGGAACCTCGGCAGCCTCCTCGACAAAGACGGCCCCGCGCTTCTCCAGCGTCGCGACCACATGCTTGTTGTGGACGATCTGCTTACGCACGTAGACAGGGGCACCGAACCGCTCTAGCGCCACCTCGACAGCCTGCACGGCCCGGTCCACCCCCGCGCAGTAGCCGCGAGGCTTGGCGAGCAGGACACGCCGCTTGGCAGACATGCTTCTCATGGTAGATGCCACGGCTCACCGCCTGCCGAGGGGCTGTCCCGGACAAGTGCGTGGGTTGTTGTGCCAGCCCTGCGCTGCGGATTCGGGAGCCAGGGGCGAAGATGGCAGGATGGCGGGAGGCGGTCACAAAGTCAGGCCGTCAGCCGCTGCCCTGCTTCGGTACCTGCTCGGGGGAAGACAAGCGGGAGTAGGGAGCGGGGGGAAAGCCACCCCCTGGGTGCGGACGGCACGCCCAGGAAATCACGAAGGAGGGGCACGATGCCTGTTCCGCAGGTTACCGACCGCATCAAAGAGGCCCCAGGACTGGTCCTGCGTGCCGTGTTCGCTGGGGTGGGACAAGTCCTGCTGGCAGCCGACCGGCTGCGTACCCGCGCACAGCAGCCACTGCGCGTGGGCGAGCGGGTCGACCGGCAGCCAGAGCCTCCACCGCGGGCCAGTGAGCCCGAAGAGACCGGCAACGTCAGGCTCCTGCGGCCGGCTGAGGCACCCACTGCAGCAGCACCCACAGCCGAGCCCGAAGCCACAGCCGACGCCACGGCCACAGCCGACGCCACGGCCGCAGCCGACGCCACAGCCACAGCCAAGCCCGAAGCCGCAACCGAGCCCACGGCCACAGCCAAGCCCGAAGCCGCAACCAAGCCCGAAGCCCCAGCCAAGCCCACGGCCGCAGCCAAGCCCGAAGCCCCAGCCAAGCCCACGGCCGCACCCAAGCCCGAAGCCCCAGCCAAGCCCACGGCCGCAACCAAGCCCGAAGCCCCAGCCAAGCCCAAGACCACAGCCAAGCCCACGGCCGCAACCAAGCCCACGGCCACAGCCAAGCCCAAGACCACAGCCAAGCCCACGGCCGCAACCGAGCCCAAGACCACAGCCAAGCCCGCCGCCGCAACCGAGCCCAAGACCACAGCCGAGCCCGAAGCCACAGCCGAGCCCACGGCCCCAGCCAAGCCCAGAGCCACAGCCAAGCCCACGGCCCCAGCTAAGCCCAGAGCCGCAGCCAAGTCCACGGCGACCAAGCCCGTTACGGTGGCCGGGCAGTCTGCTGCTTCGGCTCTTATCCCCGGTTACGACGACCTCTCGGTCGCCTCGCTGCGCGCGCGGCTGCGGAACCTGGACGTGACAGCTGTTCAGGAGCTCATGGAGTACGAGAGAGGCCATGCGGGCCGGGACGAAGTGGTGACGATGTACGAACGCCGCCTGGTGAAGCTGCGCGAGCAGGCACCCTGACCGCAGGCACCGCCAAACCCCCTCTTACCCCTCATGCCCCTTCAGACGACCGCGGAGTCGCCCGTACCCGTGCGTACGGTGCTGCGTCTCGTCGGGGACTGGGTCGGGAAGCTTGGCCGGGTATGGGTCGAGGGCCAGATCGCTGAGCTCACCAAGCGTGGCGGGACGGTCTTCCTGACCTTGCGTGACCCGGTGGCCGCTGTCTCTGTCCGGGTCGTATGCACCCGGGCCGTCCTGGAGGCGAGTGACCCGCCACCCGGGGAGGGTGCCCGGGTCGTGGTGTGGGCCAAACCGGATTTCAACACCGCGCGGGGTTCGTTCAACCTGACCGCGGTTGAGGTCCGTGCGGTGGGCATCGGTGACCTGCTGGCCCGGCTGGAGAGGCTCCGCCGCGCCCTAGCGGCCGAAGGACTGTTCGCGGAGCAGCGCAAGCGCCGGCTGCCATTCCTGCCCACCACCATTGGGCTGATCTGCGGGCGTGACTCAGCCGCCCGGCGCGACGTTGAGCGCAATGCCGCCCGGCGGTGGCCGTCGGTCGCGTTCCGGGTCGAGGAAGTGGCGGTCCAGGGCCCGTTCGCCGTGCGCGAGGTCATCGACGCACTGCACCGGCTGGACGCGGAACCATCCGTGGACGTGATCATCATCGCCCGTGGCGGGGGCTCGATCGAGGACCTGCTCCCGTTCTCAGACGAGGAGCTGGTGCGGGCGGTCGCCGCGTGCCGCACACCGGTGGTGAGTGCCATCGGACATGAGCAGGACGTGCCCCTGCTCGACCTGGTCGCCGACGTCAGGGCATCCACCCCCACCGACGCCGCCCGGCGTGTCGTCCCCGACGTCGCCGAGCAGTTGGCGGTAATCAACCAGCTCAGGGTGCGTGGCCTGCGCACCGTCGCGGGCCGGGTCGACCGCGAGCTGGCCTGGCTGGCCGCGGTGCGCTCGAGGCCAGTGCTCGCTGCCCCGGGCCGTGAACTGGACCGGCGGGAGGAACAGGTCACGGCACTGGCGGAACGGGCCAGGAGGTGCCTGACCGCCCAGCTGAACCGGGCCGCCGACGACCAGGCCCACTTGCGTGCCCGCCTGGTGGCACTGTCCCCCGCGGCCACGTTGCAGCGTGGCTACGCGATCGTGTCGAGGCCCGACGGGACTGTCGTGCGGCTCGCCGCAGACGTGACTGAAGGTGACAGCCTGGCCGTAAGGTTCAGTGACGGCAAGGTCGCTGTTAGGGCAGAAAAGCGAGACACTGTGAGTCAGAAGGGATAACACTGGATCCCATTCTCGCGATGGTATTTCTGCTCCCCGGCGCATGGTTAGCCCCGATCCCTGAGGCCGGGAGGGGGTGGTTGGTTTGGCGGGGGGAACCCGCATTGGAGCCGGCGGCAAGGCACCCACGACACAGCCTGGCGCGGGAGCCAGCCCCAAGACACGGGCACCCGGCCTGGACGGGGTACGTGCCCTGGCTGTGCTCGCCGTCATGGCCTTCCACGAGGGGCTGCGGGCAGCCCCTGGCGGGTTCCTCGGCGTTGACATCTTCTTCGTGCTCAGCGGGTACCTGATCACCGACCTGCTCGTCTCACACCGGGCGCGCCACGGAAGCCTGGGGCTGGGCAACTTCTGGGCACGCCGGGCACGCAGGCTGCTGCCTGCCCTGGCAGTCGTGCTCGTCGTCGTGACCGCGGCTGTCGCCGTGATCGAGCCGGGCCAGATGACAGCGCTGCGGCCGGTACTGGTGGCGGCGGCCACCTATTCGAGCAACTGGTACCAGGCCTTGCACCACGTGTCGTACTTCCAGACGTTTGGGCCTCCGCCGCCACTGCAGCACCTGTGGTCCCTGGCCATCGAGGAGCAGTTCTACCTGGTCTGGCCGCTGGCACTAGGCGCAATGCTGACCCTGGCGACCCGCCGTGCACAGAGCCCAGGCAGCCGCCGGGGCCCAGTTGCCGCCGCCTGGACCGCGGCGCTGGGTTCGGCAGTGCTCGCCGCGCTGCTCTACGTACCTGGCTCAGACCCCTCCCGGGTGTACTACGGCACAGACACCCACGCGACCGCGCTGCTGGTGGGGTGCGCGCTGGCGCTGACCTGGCCACTGGCCAGCGTGGCAGCAGCCTCAGCCACCGTCACGGCACGGCTGGACATGCTGGGCGTGGCTGGCCTGGTGGTGCTGGCCTGGGCCGTGGGCCACTTCTCCGGGACCGACCCGGCCGTCTACCCAGTGGGTCTGGCGGTCGCCGCGCTGGCCGCTGGCGCCCTGGTGCTCGCCGCGACCGCGCCGGGGATGGTCAGCAACACGCTCAGCCTGGCGCCACTGCGGTGGCTCGGCGTGCGCTCCTACGGGATCTACCTCTGGCACTGGCCGGTGATCGCGCTGGCGGCCGCCGCGATCGGGCCGTCGTCGCCGCCCGGCTGGCTGTGGCTGCCGGAGTCCGTGGCCGCTATCGGGCTGGCGGCTGTGTCCTGGCGGTGGATCGAGGCACCGATCCTGCGTAACGGGTTCCGTGCCGCATGCCGGTCGGCATGGGACGCCCTCGGTTCATCTGTGTCCCTGGCCCGGTGGTCGCCCGCGAGCGCGCTGCCGGCCGTAGCCGCGGCGGGAGCGCTCACCGTGGCCTGTACCGCTGGCTACGGGGTGATCCGCCCGGCCCAGGCCTCCGGCTTGCAGCAGCAGATCGCCGTAGGGCAGCGGATCAGCTCAGCCACACAGTCCAGGTCCGTGTCCGCTGGTATGGCGCTCGGGCCCAGCCTGGCCGGGGGGCGCAACGGCCTGCAGCAAGGCAGTGACACGGCACTCCCGGGCCGCCCGGCGATGCTGCCTGGTGGTTCCGCGGCACTGCCCGCTGCCGCCACGCCGGCCAAGGTACGCGGGTCGCAGGTCACGGCTGTGGGCGACTCGGTGATGCTCGCGGGGGCACAAGCGCTCACGGCAGCCCTGCCGGGCATATACATCGACGCCCAGGTCAGCCGCCAGTTCTCGGTTGGCCTGGCGGTGGTGCACTCACTCGCCGCCCGGGGCCACCTCCGCCGGGTCGTGGTGGTCGGCCTCGGCACCAACGGCACGGTCACCAGCGCCCAGGTCGCGGCCCTGCTGCGCGCGATCGGCCCCGACCGCGACCTCGTGCTCGTGAACACCTTTGAGGCAAGGCCGTGGGAAGCGGAGGTGAACGCCACGCTCATGGCGGCCGCCCGCCGGGACCCCAATGTCGTGCTCGCCAACTGGCACCGTGCCATCGAGTCACGCACGGACCTGCTCTATCCCGACGGAGTGCACCCCATGCCACCCGGTGCCCGGCTCTACGCGCGGGTGGTGGCAGGAGCGGTGCAGGCCACCGGCCTGCCCAGCACCTCGACGTCGGCCAGACCTGGCTTAACCGAGGGCACACCGGCCTCCGGCTACATCGAGCGGCTGGCGCGCCTGAACGTCTTAGCGCGCCTCCCGTGCGGTCTCAGGGCGCCGGCTAGGTTGGCCAGGTGACCGACGCCGACGCGCCAGCGGCTCAGCGGATGCCGCTGGGTGAGATGCCCTACGAGCAGGCCAGGGACGAGCTCACTGAGGTGGTACGGCGACTGGAAAGCGGCGGGCTGACGCTGGAGGAGTCGCTGGAGTTGTGGGAGCGGGGGGAGCGCCTCGCCGACTTGTGCTCACAGTGGCTCGAGGGCGCCCGGGCGCGCCTCGCCACCGCCTCACCCGGCCAGGCAGACCGTGGTAACGACTCCGCTGCACCGTTCTGACGGGGAGGCCTCCATGACCGTTGAACACGCCACCCACGAGCCGGCCCGGCGGGCACCCGACCGGAACCTGGCCATGGAGCTTGTCCGGGTCACCGAGGCGGGTGCGATGGCTGCTGCCCGCTGGGTCGGGCGCGGCGACAAGAACGGGGCCGACGCGGCTGCGGTGGGAGCGATGCGCCTGCTCATCAACACCGTGTCCATGCAGGGCGTGGTGGTGATCGGCGAGGGCGAGAAGGACAACGCGCCCATGCTCTTCAACGGGGAGGAAGTGGGCGACGGCACCGGGCCAGCGTGTGACGTGGCCGTGGACCCGATCGACGGCACCCGCCTGACCGCCAATGGCATGCCGAACGGCATCTCGGTGCTGGCGGTCAGCGCGCGGGGGTCCATGTATGACCCGTCCGCGGTCTTCTACATGTCAAAGCTGGTCACTGGTCCCGCAGCCGCCGACGTGGTGGACATCGAGGCGCCAGCCGCGCACAACATCGCGAAGGTGGCGAAGGCCAAGGGTGCCTCGCCGCAGGACGTGACCGTGATCATCCTGGACCGGCCCAGGCACGAGGCGCTGATCGAGGAGGTGCGCGCTGCTGGCGCACGGATCCAGCTCATCACCGACGGCGATGTGGCCGGTGCGATCATGGCTGCTCGCGAAGGCACCGGCGTGGACCTCCTGCTCGGCGTCGGCGGGACACCCGAGGGGATCATCGCCGCCTGTGCCATCAAGTGCCTGGGCGGCACGATCCAGGGCCGGCTCGCCCCACGCAACGCCGAGGAACGCGACCGCGCGCTCGCCGCAGGCCACGACCTGTCACACGTGCTCACCACGGACGACCTGGTGTCCTCCGAAGACGTGTTCTTCGCCGCGACCGGGATCACCGACGGCGAGCTGCTGCTCGGCGTCCGGTACCGGGCAGGCGGCGCCAGCACCCAGTCGCTGGTCATGCGGGCACGGTCGGGCACCATCCGCACCATCACCAGCGAGCACCAGCTCTGGAAGCTGCGGGCTTACAGTTCGGTGAACTTCGACTCCGCTGGCTGAGACCGTCCCGGGCCAGCGGGCTGGCAAAAACTACTGAAAGGCAGCAATTTACCCGTTTTAGACCCTCGATCACGCGGCGCGAGCCGGGGATTTAGGGTAGCCTGCGTCAGCTTTGCTCATCGGCTCACGGCGGTGCCCGGCATGGGCCCGCTGCCAGCTTCTCTTCGGGGTGCCCAGTGCTAGCCAACCTCCTACGCGCATTGCCGGCCGGGGCCGTGGCGGTGGTGCTCCCGGGTTACTTCTGGGCCGCCGTGCTGCGGCCCACCCGCGGGCTGGGCGAGCGGCTGGCCTACTCGACCGCGCTGTCCATGGCAATGGTCCCGGTGGTCGCGGTCATCCTGGCGAGGGCCGCGGGCAGCGGGATCGAACTGTGGGTCGCACTGGTCTCGGTGCTCATGGTGTTCGGCAGCGGCGCACTGGTGTACTGGCGCAGGGGGGGTGCGCCGGGGTCCACGGGGCCCGTGCTGCCGCCGCCGCTGGCCGTGCGGAGCCCGCGCGCGCTGGGACTGACCGCAATCGTGCTGGTGGTGGCCCTGTTCGACCTCATAGGCAACCACCTGCCGCAGTGGCTGCCGTGGCTGGTCGGCCTCGGTGTGGCGGCCGTGGGGGTGCTGATGGCCTGGCCCACCGCGACACTCCGCCCCACCGACCCAGAAGACCCACCCGAGACCGACACCCTGCCCGGACGTCACCGCACCCCCCAGCCTGATGAGCCGCCGCAGCCAGCCCTGCCGACCTGGCTGGACCGGGCGTGGCTGCCTGACACGGCGCTCGGTGCCGTGCTCGGCCTCACCCTGTTCATCACCTACGAGGGCGTGGCCCGCTTCGACTGGCCGTTTGTGCGCGGCGGCGACCAGTTCTCCCACGCGGTCATGGCCGAGCAGATGCTCGTCCATGGCCAGTACCACGCCTATCTGGTCTACCCCCCGGGGTTCTCCGCGCTGACGGCTGTGGTCTGCCGGTTCGCCGGCCTGACCCCGCTGGCCCTGTTCCCTGTGCTGGCACCTGCCCTGCTGGTCCTCGCGCCGCTGGCCGCCTACGCGCTGGCCAGCCGGTTGTGGGGCTGGGGGTACGGGCTGTGCGCGGCGCTGCTGTCTGGGCTCGTGCTCACTGGCGCCTACGACGGCTTCGCCGAGGGCCGCTACCCCGACCTGGTGTCGGCCTACTTCCTGCTGGTGATGGGCGTGGCCGCGCTGGTCGGCTTCTACCAGTCCCCGTCGCTCCGCTCAGGTGCGCTGGTGGCGGTGGTCGGCGCATCGCCGGTCTTCTACCACTCGGTGGCCAGCCAGTACCTGGTCGTGCTTGTGGCCCTGGTGGGCGTGGCCGGAGTCATCCTCCTGGTCCGGGAAGGCCGGCCCCGTGAGGTGCGGACACTCGCGCTCGCGCTTGCCGCAGTGGGGGTCTTGGCGTTCTGCTACGCCGCCTACGTCTACGACCTGCCCGGACTGATCAGCGGTCACTCAGCCACCTCGAAGGCCGTCTCGATCGCACTGGGCACCCAGGCGGCACCCCCGGTGCTCCACCTGCTCCATGCGGTGTCGGCCCCGGTCGTCTGGTTCGGGCTGATCGGTTTCATCATCCTGGCGTTCGGGCTGCGACGCCTCAAGGAGCCCTCGCAGGTGCTCGCCGCACTGACCGTGGTGCTGTGGTGTGTGTTCATGTACCTCGGCAGCCGGACCGCGGTGGACGGCTTCCCCCAGCGTTTCGAACGTGACTTCGGCGGACCACTGACCGTGGTCGGCGCACTCGGCCTCGGCGTGGTGGTCAGGTCGCTCGTGCACGGGTGGCGGGACAACCGGGGCAAGCTGGTGCGGACCGCCACCGCCGCGGCGGCCGTGTCCGCTGTGCTGGTGGTGATCGGGTTCGCAAACACCGTGGTCGCCGAGAACAAGCGCTCGAACGAACTGGTGGATGCCTCGGTCGCGGCGGCCGGTAACTGGCTGGCCGCCCACAACACCGGCGGCAACGTGATCTCGACCCCCTACATGAACCCGGGCGTCACGAACCGGGGTGTGCTGGGCATGGGCTGGTACACCGGCCTGCAGGCCTATTCGCCGCGCCGGATCAAGAACCCTCGTTCCCTGCCAACCGCCGGCCTCAAGCCGCTGCTCGACTCCCAAGAAGTGCTGCTGCACCCGACGAGCTGCCCGGCGGTCAGCATCCTGGCCAGCGACGACATCCGCTACGTGGTGCTGTACTACAAGGGGCCTGAGGTCGACCGCGCCGCCTTCGCCTCGGACCCCAGCCGATACAGGCGCGTCTTCCACAACCGTTCAGTGACTGTCTACGTGCCCTCGCACGCACCCTGCGCTGGGTGACACCTTCCCCGGATGGCTTCTGCCGCGGCTCGCGCATAGAGTTAGTTTGCTCATAGCAACTTTCACCGGGTGCGGCAGCCTGTGGACAGGTCCAGCCACTAGCACACATGGGGAGGGGGTGGCTCGTGGCGGAGGCAGCCGGAACCGCGCCGGGTTTGCGGGGGGCCCACTACAAGTGGGTCGCCCTGTCCAACACGACCCTTGGGATGTTCTCGGCGACGGTCAACGCGTCGATCGTGATCATCTCGCTGCCAGCGATCTTCCGCGGCATCCACCTGGACCCGCTCACCCCAGGCAATGTGAGCTACCTGCTGTGGATGCTCATGGGCTACCTCGTGGTGTCCGCGGT
>DASYYE010000080.1:0-34044 GCA_035946955.1 Streptosporangiaceae bacterium
CGGGCTGACCCGCACCACCTCGCCGCCGGCCTCGGCCACCCGCTCAGCCAGCCCCTGGGGGTCATCGCCCGCCAGTTCGGGGCAGAGGTAGAGGGTGTGCGGGACCGCCCCGGCGGAGGTCGCGAGGGCGATCTCCGCGTACCCCTCCGCCAGCGTGACCCCGGCATTGTCGCGGGTCCGGCGGTGCCGCAGCGCCACGGCGTGCTTGACGCGTGGGTTGGCCGGGCTGGTGATCACCAGCCCGGCCGTTGCCCGCTGGCCGGTGTTCATTCGGTCATCGTATTGAGTTGCCCAACACCAGCCGCTGCGCCAGGCATACTGCCTGGCGCAGCGGCTCGCGTGTCAGTGCACCTTCAGCAGTGCGGGTTCTGCTGGATCTGGCTGGCGAAGGCGCCGATGGTGCCCGGGCCCACCGAGCCGTACTGCTGGTCGCCGCCGAAGGCGTTGCCGTTGCCCATGGCCCCGAACTCCCACACGCACGCACCGCCCACCTTCGCCAGCGTCCAGTACGGGTAGAAGTGCCCTGGCCCCCTGGGTGGCAGCACACAGCCAGCGCCGGTGCTCGGGTTGCAGTTGCTGTTGAACTCGGTGGCGCTCGCGTCGGTCTCGAACTGGATCTGCGAGTACCCGCGGCCGCCGGCGGTGACCGGCTGCTGCTGGAGGAACGGCGACGGGAACGGGCCCGCCTTGGTCGAGTCCGGCCAGTCCGCCCAGTACGGCGTGCCGTCGTAGTCCAGGTCGCCGATGGCCCCGAAGTACACGTCGCAGCCGGTCACGATGTTGGGTGCGGTGGTGCCGCCGTGGGTGTCGCCGGCCGGGAAGCACGGCGCGTCATTGGGCTCGAACGTGCCCGGTCCGTCCGGCGAGCCCTCATACGGCCCCGCGCAGTGCTTGTAATAGGTGTCGGCGAAGCTCCCCGAGTGGAACATGGCCGGTCCGGACGCGGACGTGCAGGGCTCGAAGTGGCCGATCTCGTACTCGGTGTTGACCATGTACGGCCCCACACCCCACGGCAGGATGTTGGCTGCCCGCGCCGTGCTGTACTCGGGCTGGAAGTTGAACGGGTGCCCCTTGCAGTTGAACGGGTTCGTGTTCATGAACCCGTTGGCGGCCGACGCGATCATGAAGCCGCGCTGGCCCGTGGCGAGGTCGGTCTCTGAGACCTCCAGTGCGTGGCCGCCGGGGATGGTGGCGTCCCACATGTGCACCCGGATCATGTCGCCGGGGTGCATCAGCAGCGTGTGCGAGTCCGGGGTGGACGAGGCCAGGTCAGCGAGCTGCGGGCTGGGGGGACCGGTCGGCACGCCATTGGTCTGGATGAACGCGAAGTTGACCGGCTCGACACAGTTGTTGTTGCAGGCGCCATTGCCGCTGCCCTGGCACTCCAGGCTGTCGATGTTGAGCGCGGAGCACCAGTGCGTGCCGTCGCAGCTCACGTTGTCGATGAACGGCGCCTCGCCCGGCGGGTAGAACTGCAGTTCCACAAAGCCGGCCCCGCCGCCCGGGTAGCGGCCGTGGGGGGCGTTGGCGTCCGAGCGCGGGTTGCAGGGCAGCAGCGGCGCGGAGTTGGGGTCGCATACGTCCGTGGAGAACCACGGCGCTATGGACAGCTCAGCCCAGTGCGTCACGTCGTGGCCGGGGTCGGCCACGGTGGGAGCGGCCTTGGGGTCCAGCGGCAGGCGCTCGGTGAACGTCATGTCGTTCCCGGAGCCGGGGGTAGTGGAGACGAACCGGATGGATGGCTCGTCGTGGCCGATGTAGTGGCCGTTCTCGTAGAACCTGCCGTCCCAGCGGCCGCGGGGGTCGGCACAGGACAGCGTGGGCTTCAGCGGCCGCTGTATCGGGCTCAGCCCGTTGCAGTCGAGCAAGCCGACCGCGCGCGGGCTCACACCGGGACTGGCGGGGACGGGGACTCTCATCGCCGAGGCGGGCATGCCCTGGGTGGCCAGGGTGAGGGTGGCGGTGACGGTCACCAGGCAGAGCGCGGGGGACCGGGAGCGAAGCCGCATGTCGACCCCTTCGTGGACGGACGGCCGGTGATGGGGCGACGGGCGTGGAGCCGTGCCCTTTTGTGGCGCAAAGGCGGCAAATGTGCCACACGGCTCGAAACCTTACCTGCCGTGGGCGCGCTGCGACAGAGAGCAACACCTCGTGATGCTGGTGGCGCACAGCCGCCTTCGGGGGCGTGCCGTGTGTGAAGCCCGCGCCCCCGGGAAGGCTCGCTAGCGTCTGGAGAGGCGTGGCCGAACGTAAGGACAAGGGCGAGCCGGTGCCGCAGCGCGGGAAGAGACCGGGAGAGCCGCGTGGCGAGGACGCGAAGGACAAGCTGTCCACCTACCGCCGCAAGCGGGACTTCACCCGGACGCCGGAGCCGGCTGGTCCCGGTCAGGGGGCGGACGCCGTCCAGACACAGCCAGAGACTGCCCCAGCGGCCCCAGCGGGTGCCCAGCCCGGTGCGCTGCGGTTCGTGGTGCAGCGGCACCGTGCCCGGCGGACCCACTACGACCTGCGGTTCGAGATCGGGGGCGTGCTGGCGAGCTGGGCGGTGCCCAGGGGCCCGACACTGGACCCCGCGGTGAAGCGCACCGCCATCCACGTCGAGGACCACCCCATCGAGTACCTGGAGTTCGAGGGAGTGATCCCGGCGGGGGAGTACGGCGGCGGCGACGTGATCGTGTGGGACCTGGGCACCTGGGAGCCGCACGCCACCGACGACCCGGCCAGCGCGGTCGCAGCGGGCGAACTGCACGCCGACGTCAACGGGCACAAGCTCAAGGGCCGGCTGGTGCTGGTCCGCCGCGACCGCGACGGCGACAGCAGGGGCCAGGAACAGTGGCTCCTGCTCCACAAGCGTGACGAGTACGCGGTGGCCGGCTGGGATCCGGAAGAGCACCCCAGGTCGGTGCTGAGTGGCCGCACCAATGACGAGGTCAAAGCCGACCCGGAACGCATGTGGCAGCCGGACCTGCCACCCTCACAGGCGTCGGTGCTGCTCCGGCCCCCCACGGTGCCCAGGCCCTCGGATGCGGAGTTCGCGGCCCTGGACGGCCTGGGGCAGTCCGGGAAATGGGAGGTGTTCGGGCGCACGCTGGCCCTCACCAACCTGGACAAGGTGCTCTTCCCGTCACCCGGCCCTGGCGAACCCGCGGTGACCAAGCGTGAGTTCATCCGTTATGCAGCGGAAATAGCTCCAGCAGCCCTGCCATACCTGGAAGGGCGTGCCCTCAACATGCACCGGTTCCCGGGCGGGGCGGAGACCGGGGGGTTCTGGCACAAGCAACTGCCCGACCACGCGCCCGCATGGCTGCCGCGCTGGCACAGACCTGACGCGGGGCCGCGGGAGGCCACGACCTACCTGGTGGTCGACGAGCCTGCGGCGCTGGTCTGGGCGGCCAACTTCGGGGCCTTGGAATGGCACGCCTGGACCTCACGGATCGACGAGCCGAGCCTGCCGACCTACGTCCTCATCGACCTGGACCCGGGCCCGGCGACGTCCTGGGATGACCTGCTCGTGCTGGCACGGCTGCACCGCACCGCCCTGACGCACCTCGGGGTGGTGGGCTGTGCCAAGGTCACCGGGCGCCGCGGCATCCAGGTCTGGGTGCCGATCGCACGTGGCCCCAGTTTCGCGGAGACCCGCGAGTGGGCGGCAGGGCTGTCCAAAGCGGTCGGCGCCGTAGTCCCGAACCTGGTCAGCTGGAAGTGGGACGTGAAGGACCGGGGCGGACTGGCCCGCCTCGACTACACCCAGAACGTGGTCAACAAGACGCTGGTAGCCCCCTACAGCCCACGGGCTGCCCCGGGCGCGCCGGTATCGGCGCCGATCTCCTGGGACGAACTCGACGACCCTTCCCTGCGCCCCGACGCCTTCACGGTGCGAACCATGCCCGACCGCCTGGCCACCCACGGCGACCTCTTCCGCCCCGTCCTGACCAGCCCCCAAGCCCTCCCTCCGCTGCGTTAGGGGGTCTGCCTTCGGGCCAGGAGGCATGGTGCGGGGACTAACTCGCGCTCCCGGAGACAGTGGCCGTGAAGGTGCCTGCGGGACAGTAGAAGGTGGCGGAAGAGACGTACTGGTGGGAGCCAGCTATGGTTCCGGCCAATGAGGTGGCCCCCCACACCTGGCCCTCTGGGGCGGCAGTTGTCACGTGTACCCGGAACTTCAGTGTTGTCGGGTCAGGGATGAAGTTGCCCTTTGGCCCGCACCGTACGAAGCTGTCCAGGGCCTGGCCCCGGTAGACGTCTCCCGCGAGGGTCAGCTTCAGGGAGTACGAGTGCCGTCCGGTCCCCACGCGGACCTTCGCGTCGCATGCACCGGCCGCGCACTCCGGAGTGACCACCCAGGGGTCCGTCTCGTGCCGTCTGGTGAACACATGCTGGCGGTACTTGATGTTGATGGTCCATGACCCTTGCAGGCGTGCCTGGGAGATGGGTGGCGTCACGGTTTTCAACGGCAGAAGGGCGGACTGCGGTGACCGCTTGCCGCCGCGCACCGCCACGACGCGGTACTGGTAGCTGGTGGCCGGGCTCAGGCCGGCCTGCCGGTAGGACGTGGCCGTCCCGGCCACCGACCCGGTCTGAGTGCCGTCGTTGAAGATCAGGTACTTGTCCGGCAGCGGGCCTGTGGGCGGCCGCGACCACCGGAACGAGACCGAGTTGGCTGTCGCGGGGCCGGCCACCAGCCTGGCCGGGCGCAGGACCGGCGGTGGGATCCACGGAGCCCAGACCACCAGCCCAACGGCCAGGCCCAGCCCCACCACGAGGGCTGCCAGTGTGACCCACACCCATCGCCGTCGGCTGCGCGGGGCCACAGTGACCGGGTACTGCGCGAATACGGGCTCTTGCGAGGTGACGTGCTCCTGTGCGGTGACGCTGTCTTGGGCGGTGGGCGGCGTCCAGGGAGGGGCCGGCGCGGGAGCAGTCGACGGATCCTGCCCGGCGACCTCGGGGTCTGTCATCAAAGTGTCCTATCTGCACTGGCGGAACGGGGAGTCACCAGCCGAGTGAGATGTATGGCGCTTCAATTAGCGTCGTGCTCCGGCGGTCATGTCAATGGCCCGGTTCGCGACCCAGGGATTCCACTAGGGGTCCAGGGTCCACAGCATGCGGTAGTAGCGAATGCGGTCGGGGTCGGGTGCGATGCCGTAGGCGGCCAGCAGTTCGCCCTCCCAGCCGGGGCCGTAGTTCCACTGCGTGCTCCAGGTGGCCACGGCCAGGTCGGCCCAGATATCAGCGGTACCGAGTTCGCCGAGGTCCACGTGGCCCGACCAGCACCCGTCGCCGGTCAGCAGCGTGTTGGGTGCGCAGGCGTCGCCATGGCAGACGGCGAGCCGGTCCACCGGAGGGGGTTCACCGGCCAGCGTGAGGGCCTCGTCCAGGCTCATCGCTCTGACCGCCCCAGCGGTGCCCAGGCTGTCCCAGGCTGGGCCGTAGGAGCCGGGCCCTTCCCAGTCAGCCGCGTTGAGTTCCCCGGCTGCGGCGCGGCGGTGGGCCCTGGCTACGCGGTCCGCTGCACGCCACGAGAACGGGCAGGTGGCCGCGGGCAGCGCGTCGTGCATGGCGCGCAGGCCCTCACCAATGGCGTGCACCGCCGTCTTCGGGTCGGCCAGCCAGCACGGAGACACGGCATTGCTGCCGGGCAGTGCGGTGGTCGTGAGCCAGGCGCCGGTCTCGTCGGCGCCGTGGTCAAGGACGCGGGGGACCGGGGTGAACGCGTGCGCCCAGGTCAGCCGGGCGGCCTCGTGGGCCAGGTCGATGCCGCTGGCCGCCGGTGACCACTTGACGAAGCAGCGGTCCTGCCCGGACCCGACCTCGAAAGTGAGCCCGCCGAGTTCGTTCTCCCACACAACCCGCGCTGCCCGCCTGCCCACAACCGCGCCTACCGCGGGCGGGACCTCGCGCTGCTCAGGGTTGGACGAGGCTGACACGGTCGCACCCTATGGCACAGCCATGATGGACGCAGGCCGGGCCGTGGTGCCTGCTGGGTCCGTGGGCACTGCGCTTCGATATGAGTACGAGTGATCGATGCGTACAAAACGGACAAAGTTCGACCCGCGTCAGCCCAAACGATCATCGTGACCATGATCGATGGCGCGTGGGGGACAAAAGATTATCCGCCGTGGGACATCGATCACTGGCGCCTGCGCGACCGGGCCGCCCCCTTGGGCGGCCCGGCCGCGTTTGCGCCTTGCTTAGCCTGCTACGGCCGTGAAGTCGGCCCGGACGGTGCTGGTGCCGGTCGCGCCCACGACGACCACGCCGTGGTAGGTGCCGGGGTGGGCGTAGGTGTGCTGGCCGAAGATCGTGTAGAGGCTGTTCACCGTCGTGCCGGTGACATTGGTGCCACGCACATCGCCCGGTGTTGAGGTGCCGTCGCCCCACTTGATCGTGCAGCCGATCCCGAGTGAGCCATCACACATGCTCAGCGTGCTGGTGGCGAACCCGGGTGCCGCGAGCGTGGCCACGGAGCCAGCGACCTGGCCCTGGGCGTTCTCGGTCAGGGTGGCTCCCACCACGTCGAGGTGCCACGGCACCTGCGTGGAGGGGTAGAAGTTCGTGCCCGCGGCCAGCAGCCGGGCGCCCTGGTCGGCCAGGCGCTGCAGGAAGTCCTTGTACGCGGGTGAGGTCCGGGTCCGCAGGACCTCCGGTGACCACGCGACCTCTGCGAGCGCGAGCAGACGCGGGAACACCATGTAGTCCACGTTGGTCATGTTGGCGACTGTCTCGCCCCACATCGCACCCTCCAGGCCGATCACGTTCTTGTCCGTGACGCCCTGGACGTAGGTGCCTGGATCCCAGTCGTAGGCGGCGGCGACATCGCACCCCCTGGGGCAGGCCCAGTTCATACCGAGGGAGGGCGGCACGCTGGTGATGCCGGACACCGAGTACTTCTGGTCCAGGTAGGTGTGGTTGGCCGGTGCCATCACGACCTTCATGTGCTTGGCCACGGCCTCCCGGCCGGTGATGGTGCCAGGGCCGCCGCCGCCAGCGGGTGACCAGTACTCGGCTACCGAACCCACTGGCGGTGTGGTGCCGGGGCCGGCGATGTCGGCCCAGCCCATGACGGTCTTGTGCTGGGTGGTGACGAGGCCCGACTCGGTGTTCACGAACTGGGCGTACTGCGCGTGGCTGAGGATGGAAGCCGGCACCTCGTCGCCGCCGAGGTCGTAGTACGGGCCTGGGGTCAGCGCGCTGATCTGGCTGATGATGGCGGTCATGATCGCCCAGGTGTTGGTGCTGGACGGGCACAGTGCGCTGTAGCCGACGTCCTCGGTGTAGTCCCAGTGCGGTGGCTTGTCCGACCCGCAGTTGATGTCGTGGGTGTGGCCGTTCAGGCGCGGGTTGGTGGAGTCGTTGTACTCCGACATGATGATGGCGTTGTTATGGCCGGGCGAGTCCACTTCGGGCACGACCGTCACGAAGTGGGCAGCGGCATCGGCCACGACCGCCTTGTACTGGGCCTGCGTCCAGAACCCGCCCGGGTCGACGAGTCGGCCCTCGGTGCCGACGGCGCCGCGGCCACCGATGGCGGTCAGCCGCGGGAACCCGTTGATCGCGATCCGGAACCCCTGGTCGTCGGACAGGTGCAGGTGCAGCACGTTGATCTTGTAGGCCGCGGCCTGGCTGATCAGCCCCTCCACCTCGGCGGGGGTCTTGAAGTGCCGGGCGATGTCGAGCAGGAGCCCCCGGTAGGTGTAGCGGGGATAGTCGGTGATGGTGACCACGGGCATGGTCCACGGCCCCGGCATCACGTGCGGGCTGTCGACCCAGACCGGCAGGAGCTGGCGCAGCGTCTGGATGCCGTTGTAGAGCCCGTGCGCGGTCATCGCCTCGATCTGTGCGCCGGCCGTGGTGGTGTCCAGCCGGTATCCCTCGGGCTGGGCGCTGGACTTGAGCGTGCCGGGGTTGCCGATCTTGAGGCTGATGTCACCAGGGCTCGGGGTGCCGCTGGCCACCGGCAGCGGGTAGCCGGTCGAGGGCCGCAGGTAGGCGGCGAGGTCGTTGCCGACAGCCAGCTCATCCGGGGAGCCGGTCGCCGCGACGATACGCGACGTCGGCGTGAGCGTGAAGTCGCCGGTGCCTGTGGTCATGGACACCGGCTTCGGGACGACCGCAGGCCCGGTTGGGGGCGCGCTGACCTGGGCCGTTCCGGAGCTTGCGGTCACGGCCGCGACGGCCGCTGGGACGGCGGCCATGACACCAAGGACCACAGCCGTCCAAACGGCGGTGACTCCGAGCCGACGGCGGCCGGAGCCCGGCGGGGTGCGGGATCCGCCACCCATGACCGGACGGTGACCGAGGGCGGCGCGTCTGGGCATGGGCCGGACAGCGAGTACGGGCAGGAGTCTGCGCCACGGCCGGGCGGCCCGCGTGGGTGAGTGGTGCGTGTCGTCCATGACAGCGCCCTTCGGTTCGTCAGCGTGCGCGCCAGCCGGCCTCTGCTGGGCGGGGATGAACGTGAGCAACCGGACGCTACAAGGGCAGGCAGCAGGGGGTCAAGAGTGACCAGCGCACGTCGGTGCGCCTCGCTTGCGGTGCGTTGCGGCCGTGATGTCAACGCAGCTCGCGCCGGGGGAGGGGATGCCCGGCGCGAGCTGCGGCCCGTTAGCTGACCCCCAGCGCGAACACGTGGAGGGCAGCGTTGTTGCCTGTGACGCCCGGCAGGACCGGGAGGACTACCTCCGCAACGGTCTTGTGCGGGTCGAGCGGGACGGACTGGGCGAAGACATACACGGTGTGGCCGGAGGAACCGGCCGGGTAGTTGGCGTAGTTGACCGCGGCCACCTGGGTGTTGCCCATGGCCCCGGCCTGCCCGGCCGGGAACCAGAAGTTGCCGGCGGCCAGCATGAAGGGGGTCGCTGTGCCGTCGGTGTAGTACACGGTGCCAGCGCCCGCCATGGGCGCGTTGTTGGCCGCAAGCAGGAACGTAAGCCGGCTGCCGGACCCGTGGAGAGCGATCGCCTGGCCCATCGCCATGGTGTTGTCAGGCTGGGCGGAGGCCACGTTTGGCCAGGTCAATGTGGTCCCGTTAGTGCTCACGCTGGCACCGGGCGTGAGGCCTGCGGTGGCTAGGCCCTGGGCGGAGTAGCTGGTCGCGATGCCGTCGAAGCCGATGAACCCGGGGGTGGGATTGGGGTCTGAGTCATCGGTGATGCCGGTGTTGTCGAAAGTGGCCGCCAGGTCGGCGGCCGGGGCGGGCAGGAGCTGCCACTGCTGGTTGGTGCTGCCGCGGCGCGGGGCGAGCACTACGGGGGTCTGCCGGGCGTGGCTGGACCGTTGCGCGGTTACGGCCATCCCGTTGGCGGCAAGCAGGGTGAAGAAACGGCTGCCGGGGACGGGTGCGAACCGCCACCGTTGCCCGGATGCCTGCTGAGCGGGCTCCTGGGTGAGCTGCGCCTGGCTGGTGCCGCGTGTGGTGAGGGCCATCTCGCTCCCGGTGTTCACCAACTCCGGCCTGCCCGGGGTGTTGCCGTCACCGGTCAGGGTCCACTGCTGGCCGCGGGCGGCGGTGTAGCGGGCCGTCTCGATGGGGGCGCCCGCGACGGTGGAGTTCCCGGCCACCCCCATGACCTGGCGGCTGGCTCTGTTGACGAGTTCCTCGGCGGCCGCGGCGGCGCTGGTGGCACCGATGGGGGTGATGCGCAGGTTGTCGAACTGGTCGGTGAGCCAGCCGGAGTCCGACGTGTCGCCGACGCCGACCCCCAGCCCGGCGAGCCCGGAGGCGTAGGACGAGTCGGACGCCGAGCCGACGGTCTTGCCATCGACGGCGGCCGTGATGGTTGATCCCTGGCAGCTCAAGGAGAAGTGGTGCCAGGTGCCGAGGCCCAGCGCTGGCACCGTGCCGGAGTCCAGGGTCGTGACTGTGCCGCCGGTGGTGTTCTTGAGGATCGACCAGTTCCCCCGGTCGTCGATCCGCAGGTAGTAGGCGGCCGCGTGTCCGATCTGGTAGTAGTCGCGGCCCTGGAAACGGCCGAGGAGGTCGGCCGAGCCCGGCTGGTGCAGCAGGAAGTCGGCGCTGATGGTGTAGTTGGCCCACGAACCGTCACCGATGACGGTGTAGGGCGTGCCCGTGTGGGAGGCCCACTCGATGGGGACCGCCGGGGACATCTGCTGCAGGCAGTTCCCGCTGCGGCCGCCCAGGCAGGGCTGGACCTCGAAAGCGCCGTCCTGGTCGGCCAGGTATGGGGGCTCGCTGGCGGCCGGATAGGACATGTGGCTGATGTCGTCGGTGTAGGGGAGTGCGAAGCTTGCTGGTGGCGGGCTGGTGGCCGTCCCCTTTGCCTGCCCGGTCGTAGTGCTCAGCGTGTAGATGTAGCCCGGCTTGAGGGTGAGCGAGTAGTGGCCGCTGCTCGGGGTGATGTCCGGGGCGTGGGCGAAGTAGTCGCTGGGGTTGGCTGAGGCCAGGTTGGTCGACCAGACGTGCACGGTGCTGGTGGGCAGGCCGCCGGTCACGGAGATGTCCAGGGTCTGCGGGCTGGTGGCCGTGGTGGTCTCGGCGACCATGCTGTAGGCGGTACTGCCCGGTGACTGGAGCGTGACGTAGCTGCCGTGGGCCCGGTTGCCGCCCAGGTAGCCCGAGGCGCCGTCAATGAACGACCAGCCGGGCTGGGTGAACTGGGTGACCTGCGCGGCGGTCCACAACTGCTCGCCGGGGGTGTAGTTGCCGGACCAGGGCTGGTTGGCCTGCAACAGGCCCATGGTCTCCCAAGGCAGGTTGGCGGGGATCGCGGCCACCACCGGCCAGTTGATATAGGCGGTCATCTTCGCGTCGAGGTAGCCGCGGGTGATCGCGCGGATCATGGCCGGGGCGCCGGAGTTGAAGTCCTGGGAGCCGTTCTCGCTGGCCCACAGTGGCTTGCCCAGGCCTCGTGCGGTCGAGGTGGTCGTGCACTTGTAGGCGGGTGAGCCATCGCCGCCGCAGGGGTAATGGGAGCCGATGATCGCGGTCGCCTTGTCAAACGCGGCGTTGCTGGCCAGGCTCTTGGCCACGGCCCAGCCAGCGTTGTCCGCTGCCACGAGTTGCACCTGCGGGTAACCAGCCGCATCCAGGGCCTTGCGGAGCTTGACGAACCAGGAGCCCACCCACCCGTTCTCGTTCCAGCCGCCCAGGTAGTTGACGGTGAGCCCGTGGGACTTGGCGCAGTTCAGCCAGGCGAGGAGGTAGTTGGTCATGTCGGTGGACCAGAAGTTGCCGTTGCCGATCCAGCCGGGGGCTCCCCACGCCAGACCGTAGAGCTTGATGTCGGGGTTGCGGGCCTTGGCCTGCTCCATCAGCCACCACTCGTAGCCGGAGTTGCAGTCGACGCTGCCCCGGGTGTGCTCGATGCTGGACTCGGACCCGTCGGTGGAGTCGGCGTCGCCGCCCACCTCGACCTTGAGGATCTGCAGTGCGGCGCCGTAGCCGGGCTTGAACAGGTAGTCCAGGATCTGGCTGCGGTAAGGCTCTGGGTAGTCGATGAGCAGCCGGGTGTTCCCGCCACCGCCGCTGATCGCGCCGACGCCGCCGAAGACTTGCCCGGTCCCCTGCCCGTTGATGGTCACCGAGGTGGTGATGGGGGCACGCGGGTGGACGGGTACTGCTGTGCGGAACGCAACCGTGTGGGCGAGCGCCGCGGTGGCTGGCAGCGCGGTATGGGCGGTGCTGGTCCGGGCGGGCAGTGCCGCCGTGACGCAGAGTAATGCGACGGTCGCGACGGTGGTCAGCAAGGCCGGGCTTGCCAGGCGCTGCCGGGTGTGGCGGCGTGGCAGCCAGTGGCTGGGCGGGCGTGACATGACGGTCTCCAGGCTGAACGCGCGGACGGGGGTCTCCCGTAGGCCAGGGTTGGAGGCTCGGAGGTCCAGGGCAGCAATGGCAACGTTGTCAGTTGACAAGATTCGGCATGATTCGCCTATTGTCAACCGTTTCGACCTACTAAATGTGCTGCGGAGATCGTCGCGCTCGCTCCGGTGCCGATCGAGGCGCAGGGAGCCCTGGTGTCATGTCCACGGCCGGTCTGTGCCGAAGGCAGTTGGCGGTAACAGTCGTGCCGTCCGCAGGCTTGGCGTGACTGGCCACAGTGCGGCCAAGGGCCGTAGGGCTATTCCTGGCGGAACTCCTCCACGGTCTCCTCGGTCGGCTGCATGCCGTTGGGGCCGAATCCGTACTCGGCGTCGATCGCCTCGGTGGAGACATCGGTGGCCGTGGAGTCACCCACTCGCTCGTCAGCGGCCGTGACCGCGTTCGGGTTGATCTTCACATAAGGCGGGAGTGGGCTTTCCTCGATCTCACCAACCACCGGCCCGGCCGGACTCCGACTCAGCACCATGCGCCGCCGTAGCCAGCCGTACCCACGCCGGGGGATCAGGAGTCCCGCAACCCCCGTCAGCATGATCACCCAGCCAGCCACCTGGATGTTGAAGTAGGTCGGGTGGGCGGTCACGGCAAAGGCGAGAATCGCGCCGACCGCTATCAGCCCCAGCCCGCTGGCAGTCCTCATCGCTGTCCCTCCAGTGCCTGCCGGCCCGACGCGAGCGAGCCACTCGGGCGCCCACCCGGGAGGCCACTCGCGTACATCCGGTGGGTACGGCCGTTGGCGCGGCCGTCGGCGTCGTCCACCTGGGTTTCCGTTAGCTGTCCGCTGTCGTGTCGCCATTGCCTGCTCCCTGCCGACGGGGCACTGACACTGGGCACGCCCTGGGCCGGTCGTCCGTCCCGGGTGGGGATGGGCCAGCCCAGGCCGGAGCGGGGCCCAGCCCAGGCCCGCGTGTTCATAGATCCATTTCGTGGCCCACTGGCCCGGGTCAGCCCGCTATGGGGGGTCACCATTTGGTGGCCGGACCGGTCGGTAGTCCACAAAGGATGGAAGTGCCCACTGGGCGTGCTTCAAACATCTCCATGCGTCCCCAGCAGGCGCAGGCAGCGCTCACTGCCGAACCACGGCTAGGCAACCAGGCCGCGGGGTTACGTAGTTGCTATGAAGACAACACTTGTTGTACAGTACACAACATGCCAGCCAAGGAGATCCTGGCGGCGATCCGTGAACTGGAGTTAGCGGGATGGCGCGTGCAGGTCACCGGCGGCCGGGCGCATGCGTATGCCCGGGCCTACTGCCCAGGCGGCCAGCACGGGTGTCCACCCTTGACGGTCTACGGCACGCCACGTGTGCCAGAAAACGAGGCGGCCAAGATCTTGCGGGCGCTCGGGCGGTGTGAGCATTAGGCGGGTGCTGAGTATGGATACCTACTGGTTCGACGTCGAAGTGGCCAGCCCGGTTGGTGAGAATGACACGGAGGCACTGGGCGAGGTGCTATCCGCGCGCGGCGGGATTGATGCGACCGTACAGGCAGGTGAGCGGGGAGGGACGGTGATGTTCTCCCGCGAGGCGGAGGATGCCGTCCATGCAGTGGTGTCGGCTATCGCAGATCTCGAGGCCGCTGGGATGACCGTGACGGGTGTCACCGAGGATCTGGTCCTCGTTGACGAGATCGCCCGTCGTGCGAAGGTGACGACCGCATCTGTCAGGTACTGGATTGGCGGTGAGCGTGGCCCCGGTGGGTTCCCAGAGCCTGTGCTCCAGCGCTCGCGCGCCAGCCTGTACTCATGGGCCGAGGTGTCGAAGTGGCTGGCCCGGGCCAGGCTCGGAGCTATTGACTATGTGGCGGTGGACACGGCGCGTGCGTGCATCATCATCGACGCCGCGCTCACTGTCCGTCATGGCCTTCAGGATCTGCCTAAGCACGACCGCCCGCTCATCGCCGGCCTGGTCGCCTGACCTGCCAGTCCCGGGCTCTGCTGGTTATCGCTCGTCCCGCAGGGGCGCCGCTGACACTCCCGGTCAGCGGCGGCGCTGGGATGGGTCGGAGAGTGAGGGAGGCAGATAGCCGCCGTCGAACTGGTTCAGGTTGAGGCCCGGCGGGACGATCTCATCGATTGTGTCGAGGATGTCGGGGGTGAGGACGGTGTCGGCGGCGAAGAGCTGGCTCTCCAGGTGTTCCATGGTCCGGGGGCCGATGATGACTGAGGTGACCGCCGGGTGGGTGGTCACGAACGCCAGCGCCATGTGGATCAGGGGCATGCCGGCCTGTTCTGCCAGCTGGGCCAGCTTCTCCGCGGCGGCCAGCTTCGCCTGGTTGGCTGGGCGGCTCATGTCGTAGCGGTGGGGGATCCGCTGGGCCCTGCGGCTGGCCGGGAGGTTGGCGTCCTGGCGGTACTGGCCGGTCAGCCACCCGCCGCCCAGTGGGCTCCATGGGATGACGCCCATCCCATACCGCTGGCAGGTGGGCAGCACCTCGGTCTCGACGCCGCGCACCAGCATCGAGTAGGGCGGCTGCTCGCAGACGAACCGCTCGCGCCCGCGCCGCTGTGCGGTCCACTGCGCCTCGACGATCTCCGAGGGCGGGAACGTGGAACTGCCCGCGTAACGGACCTTCCCGGCTCTGATCAGGTCGGTCAGCGCGCCGAGCGTCTCGTCGATGTCCGCCGACGGGTCGGGCCGGTGGACCTGGTACAGGTCGATGTAGTCAGTGCCGAGCCGGCGCAGGCTGTTCTCGCACTCGCGGATGACCCAGCGCCTGGAGTTGCCCTGCGCGTTCGGGTCGGTGCCCATCGCGCCGTGGAACTTGGTGGCCAGCACGACGTGGTCACGCCGGCCATCCGCGAGGGCCTTGCCGACGATCTCCTCCGACTCCCCGTCGGAGTACACGTCCGCGGTGTCGATGAAGTTGATCCCAGCGTCGAGTGCCCGGTGGATGATCTGGACGGACTCGTCATGGTCGGTGTTGCCCCAGGAGCCGAACATCATGGCGCCCAGGCAGAACTTGCTGACCTTCACACCGGTAGTACCGAGTACGCGCATCTCCATGACCGGCACCCTATGACGCACGGCTCACGCCAGGTTACGCACCTCGCTGGCCAGTGACGGCAGGGAGTCGGTGGGCTGACGGAACCTGTGCAATTCCGCCTGACCGTCCGGTGAGCGCAACAGCCCCGCGATCCGGGCGGGGACCGCGCCCGCCAGGAAGTGACCCGCCCTGCCGAACCCTTCGACCAGCACGGCATTCCACGGCAACTGGAAGTTGAACACCGGGCTGAACAACAGCGGCCGCTGACCCTCGAACGTGATGTCGTACAGGCCGAAGCCACACCAGCTCGTGAAGGTGAACGTCCGGTTGGTGAGGTCGAAGCCCAGCGGGACGCAGTCACGCAGCCGCGAGCGGCCGGCCGTCTCCAGGAAAGCGTGGCTGGTCCGCATACTCAGGTGCGACCGGGTGAAGTCCTCAACCCCCGCGCGGATCTGCGTTGCGACAGCCGCTGTCCCGGCCCCGGGTGCACATGACAGGTACACCTCACCGACCAGGTTGCCCACGACCGAGGGCGGGATCTCCAGGTACCGCCGGATGTTCACGGGCATCGCCAGACGGCCCGCCTGAGTGTCCTGTCCCAGGTGGCGGAGTGTGGTGAGGACATGCGCGCACAGCACATCATTTGCGGACAGCCTCCGCCCGGCTGTGGCGCTGAACTCATCACGCATCCGGCGGACCTCATCGCTGCCGAAGTAGGCCTGGATGACCCGGGTGCCCCTGACCGCGGCTTCGACGTCGCGGTCTCTGCTGCCAGCCTCCCCGGGGTCCAGCAGCCGGAACCCAGGCCGCCCAGAGTCCCGCGCTGGGAGCAGGCCGTCGAGGTAGGCGTCCGGGTCTTCCAGGAGCTGTGCTTGCGGTGGCGTGGTTCCCTCGACAGCCGCTGACCATGCCTGCATCAGCAGCACGAAGCTCTGCATGTCCCCCACAGCGTGGTGCCACGAGCAGCCCAGCGCCGTGGCGCCGTCGGCCAGCCGGCTGACCCGGACGGTGAGCAGTGGGAGCCCGCCCAGCCGTGCTTTGGGGGCATCGATGTGGTCGACGTAATGCGCCACCGGCATCCGCAGCCTGCCCACGGCCTCCGCGAGTGTCTCGCCAGCCAGGAGGGTGGTCATGGGGACACCTGCGTCCTCGCAGACGATCTCCAGAGTGTCCTCGTGGGTCCGCAGCCGTCCGCCGAACGCAGGCACCGTGCGGAGAGCACGGGCGAGTCCCTCCGCGAGACGGTCGCCGTCCAGTCCGCGCTCGAAGAAGAACACCACCGACGTCGTGAGGTCCGCGAGCACCGTATCGAGCAGGCTGCACCTGATGACCGTGCGCGTTGCCCGGCCGGCGTGCACGGTATTGGTCATGTGGTCGTTCATGTCCAGTGTCCTCACGCGCAGACGGGACTGCGTACGCATTCCGGGGCGGAATCTCTGTCGAGAGTAGACGCAGGGCTACGTTCACGGGGCTTGCTGACAGGCGACGGTGACCGGTATACGCCACCCGGCGGCTGCGGACTGTGGTCGGACGCGGCAGCGGCAAGGCCCTGACCGCATCGCCACAGAGCATCCGGCTGATGGGGCGCGACCACATCTGGGAATGCTGCGCCCGGACCCCTGGAGGTGATGTCCTCCTGAGGCCCGGGCCGCAGGCCTTACATCAGGGTCAGGGCTGTCCGAGGAAGCTCACGCTCAGCTTGGCTGAACGGGCTGTTGGGCTGGTCGGGCGTGGCACGAACGTGGCTACGCCAGGCCCGGCGCAGGGCACCTGGATGTTCGTCGGGATGTACTTGATCACGTTGTATGCAGTGAAGTCCGCGATGACCACAGGCGCGCTGCCCGTGGCGGTCCCAAGCGTCGCCCGGATGTTGTTCGCGGCCGTGCCGGTGTAGCCAGAGTCTGTCGAGCCGCTTGTCACACCCAGCTTCACCTCGACCGTCTGGTTCGGCAGCGGGTTGCCTGTCTCGCCGGGGAGGACCGGCCCGGCGCAGGTGGTCTGAATGACCGCCTGGCCCGGTGGGTGTCCATTGATGTAACCGGAGAAGGGCTGGTTCGGCCCAATCAGGATCGGGGCGTGGGGTGTGCTCGCCGCCGCCGAAGCAGTGGGGATGGCCGCCGCCGCGCAGACAGCCACGGCGCACGCCACGACTGGACGGCTGAGAATGTTGCGCATGTCCTAGACCCCCGGGCTCTGGAAGGTGACTTTGACCTTTGATGGCTTGGCTGAGCTGCTGGTGGGCAGCGGCTTGAACACCATCACGCCGCTGCCGTTGCACGGCACGGTGATTTTGGTCGGGATCGGCAGCTTCACTGCATAGGAGGTGAACGTCGCGATGGAGGCCACGTGGCCGACCCCAAGCTGCACCCAGGTCAGGTTCGCGTGGATCCGGTTGGCCAGGGTGCCTGTGAAACCATCCTCTGACACCACTGGCGACACGCCTAGCTGGACGTCGACGCTCTGCCCGGCAGCGGGGTGTCCGGTCGTGGCGACTCCCCCGCAGACCACTTCGATTATGTTCGCCTGGGTCGCGCCGAAGACCTGGCCGAAGAAAACCTGGTTGGGCCCGACCGAGACGTTGGGGCTGGCGTGGCTGGCCGCGCCTGCGGCGGTGGGCACAGCCACCACCATCACCGTGGCCGCAGCCAATACCGCAATATGGTCACCGAGCCTTCCGAGCATGTCGACCTCCTCTGGGATGGACATTCCTTCGCCGAAGGGTCCACCGAGTTCGTGACGCATGGGCATATGTCACGTGCACACACGGTGTCAGATTCTGATACACGTACGGACATTCAGCTAGATGCGCGGCGAGGAATGTTCTGTGCGGCGAGGAATGTTCTGTTTAGTCACCTAGTGACAAGTACGCGGGTTCTGCGGAATAGCGGGGATGGCCGATGGCCCGGTCTTGCATTCGAATGCAGGACGCGGAGTTCCTCCTTGCGCCGCGCCGGGGGGTGCGGGGGGTGGAACGGCGTGGCTCCGCTCATGGACTGACCGGCCAGGCTTGGAGTTCCTGCGTGGCGTGCAGAGTGTGGGACTGTGGTCCGCATGGAGGACTACCGAACCGTCAACAAGGCGAACTGGGATGAGCGTGCCCCCGCGCACGCCGCGTCACCGGACTACCAGGGCTCCCGCTTCATCGAAGACCCTGAGTACCTCAGCCGTATCGTCCAGTTCGACCTGCCCCGGCTTGGCGATATCGCTGGCCTGCGCGGAGTGCACCTGCAATGCCACATCGGCACGGACACGGTGTCGCTGGCCCGGCTCGGTGCGTCCATGACCGGCCTGGACTTCTCCGTGCCAGCGCTGGAGCTTGCCCGGCAACTGGCCGAACGTATCGGAGCCGATGCCAGGTTCGTGGAGGCCGAGGTCTACGCGGCTCCCGACGTGCTCGGACGTGGTGGTTTCGACCTCGTCTACACCGGGATCGGTGCGCTGAACTGGCTCCCGGATGTCCACCGCTGGGGTGGCGTGGTCGCCGACCTGCTGCGGCCTGGCGGGCGGCTGTTCATGCGTGAGGGCCATCCCATGCTGTGGGCACTGGACGACGAGCGCGAGGACGACCTGCTCGTGGTCAGTTACCCATACTTCGAGCATGCCGAGCCGATTGTCTGGGACACCGACGGCACCTACGTCCAGACCGACGTGGTCTTCCAGAACACGCGCACGCACGAGTGGAACCACGGCCTCGGCGAGATCGTGACTGCCCTGCTCGATGCGGGCATGGAGATCACCGCCCTGACCGAGCACGACAGCGTGCCCTGGGAAGCGCTCCCCGGAAAGATGGAGCGCGTCGGTGACGAATGGTGCTTGGCCGACCGGCCTGGGCGGCTAGCCCACACCTACACCCTGCAGGCCGTCAAACGCGGCTGAGGCGTGTCCTCGGTAAGGGAAGGACGCGCCGAGCACGTCACGACGCACGAGGGTTCCGGCCGGTCAGGCCGAGCAGGCGGTCCAGCAGAGGGGCGCCGGCGGGCACCGGGACCGCGGCTGGGAACACGCCGATGGCGCGCCACTCCTCGGCGTGCGGGCTGATCTGCTCCCATAGCCCCTGGACCAGTTCCGCGGGCAACTGCGGGTCAGCCCCGATGACCCGGGCGATGTCGTGGGCGCGGAGTCCACGGAACCCGGTGATCTGCCAGAAGTACTCTCGCGCCCGGTAGTCGCCGAACGAGCAGTGGACCGTCCGGTCGAGGTCATCGAGGGACTTCGCCGCCGCACATGCCGCGTCGGCGATGGCCGCGAAACTGGCCTTGGGGTCCGCGCCGAGCAGGTCACCCTTGAACGCGTCTTCGCCTGCCTCCGCCATGGTGCGCCCAGCGAGCATGGCGGGTACCCACGCGTCGTCATAGGCGTGGTAGTTGACGATCTCCCGCAGGGCCGGGACCGGGCTGGAGTCGTTGCGGAGGAAGTCAGCAGGTACCGGCATGTCCCACTGCTCGTCGGTGATCTTGGTCACCACCCCGTTCAGGGTACGGTCGGCCAGCACGAACACGTCTCGCTCGTCCATTGGTCTCCTTAGGTCGTCACCTGCAGCAGACCCTACGGGCAGACTCCGACAACGGAGCGGACGAGAGCACGGCGCAGGTCCGGGGGCGCCAGGAACAACGGCCCTAAGGCTTTGCCTGGGTGAAGGCCCATCTCTGGGTGGCCGCTGCGGTGCATGGTGCGAGCCGCAGGTACGGGCCTGACTGGGCGATGCACCGCTGTGACTGGATCCCGGCGATCGTCCCGTTGGTATTGATCTCCCATTGCTGCGATGGGCCGCCCAGGCACGGGGAGAAGACGAGCTTGGCGCCGCTCGCGACCGACTCGTCCTGGGTGTCGAGGCAGAGGTTGTTGATCGTGAAGAACGCGGCCTCGAAGAAGATCTCCTGAGAGCTGCCACCGTTGCACGTGACCATGCGAGCGGCCGCGCCCACCGACGCGCCGTTGCTGGGCTCCTCGATGCACTGCTTTGTTGCGGCGTTCTTGTACTGCCCTTGGGTGCCGCTGCCGGTCGCCCCGCCATAGCAGGCGCCGGTCTTGGCATTGAAGAGTGGCTGGGCGCTGACTGGCATGCCCCGGGGCGGGTTGACGATCACGGGAGTCAGCATGGCCGCGCCGGACGGTGTGCCCTGTGTCAGGCCGTCCTCGCAGGTGAGCTGGTCGAACTCGTTGGAGTTCTTACCGCCGACCCACAGGTCTATGTGGTACATGTGCGGTCCGCCGTCCGGGCCCTTGCCCCGCCAGTCCCGTTCACATGCCCCGCACTGGTCCCCCATGACGAAGTACTTCTCGACGGTGGGGTAATAGACCTTGGTCCCAGGCCGTATCTCGGTCGGGTCCGAAGCCAGCGTGATGGGGTCGGAATAGGCGCCCGTTCCCCCCGCACAACCGGAATACGCGGTCGAGCACCCAGGCGGGTCGTTGTCGTACCACCCGGTGTACGTCACGTACATGTAGGTGGTCTGGGGAGTCGTCGGCAGCCGCGGACCGGACTGGTGGACCGGGGCGTCGGGACTACCGCAACCGGCCACTCCGACGGTAGCGAGTACCAGCAGCCAGCCGAAGGCTGCGGTGGCGGCTGTCTGGTGTCGCATCAGTCCAGTTTTCACCTGGAACCTCATCAGTCACAAGCAGCCAATGCGGTTCGCTCATCGGATGAAAAGCCCAGTTTCCCGCACATCTGCGTCCAATACCGGGGGTTTGCTCAGGATCGTCCCGTAAGTCTGGCATCAACGCCGACGGTTATGGCCCCCGTGCGGCCGTCCACATGTGATTTGCGCTAATTCTGCCGATGACCATACCGGGTGCCGGGGCCGCCCGCGGGGCTACCCGGTGGGTGCCTGGGTGGTCGTCGTAGCAGTTGGGCTCGGGGCGCTGCTCGCCTTGGCGGACGGGCTGGGCGTCGCACCGGATGGCACCGGTGAGGGCTGAGACGGTGCCGGGGACGGCGTCGCGGTCGAGGGAGCGGGTGCGGCGGGACTCGTGGACCGCACGGATCCCGTCACCTGCCCGGCGGATGAGGTCGCGATCATGACCCCGGCGACTATTGCCGCGATGCCCCCGATGGCGCCGCCCGCCAGCAAGAGGAGGGTCCAGGAGGAGTCCTGCTGCGTCTCGGGCATGGGCCTGTCACCTGTCAAAGGGTGCTCTGGAGGGGCTGGACCCGCATGGGCGGCATCAGTTCCGGCCTCTGGGTTTTGGGGACTCCGCCTCACCAGCAAGGATATCGGGTGGGTTCCGGGCAATCTCAACCGAAGACTAACCCTCGGCTGGGTGTACATCCGGTGTCATTCCGGTGACGTGAGCCAGCACAGCGCCTGGTGACCACCCCGGTGACGCCGGCCGAGGCGACCGGGTCGCCCGCTCAGTGGCCATTTCGCGGCTCGACTGTGGCTGACCTGCCCGGTTACTATCCGTCCACACATTGGCCGGCCGTGGCGCACGGGTTATCGTCCGCGTATGCCGTCACCCAGGCTGGCGGGGGCATGATCAGGAATATGGCGGTCAGTGATGACACACCGGCTACGCTCGGCCGCCGCCCGGGGCCAGTTGCCAGACGGCGGTCCCGCCCCCCGGATAGCGGCCCGCCTGTTCCTGGTGTCCCTGCTGACGGCCGCGGTCCTGGTGGGAGCCCGGGCGGCCGTTCCGGTCGCCGACTGGAATGCGGGCCCCTGGCACGGCCATGGCCTCCTGCTCGCAGCCTGCCTGGAGGCGGTGTTCGTCACACTGCTGACCATCCTGGGGCGGCGCGAGGAGCGGTCCCAGGCCAGCCAGCTGGCGGCCCGCCTCCGCCTGCAGCTGCGGACCTGCCTGGGCGCGGCCGTGGCGGTGATCCCCGCGTTGGTGCTGCTCAACCTCACCAGCCCAACGCCGGTGCACCTGCCGCGGCTGCTGGCACCCGGGGTGAGGCCCGCCACCGCCCCGGCAGCGGCCCCGTCGGCCCTGCTCAGGCTGCGCCCCCTCCTGATCCCGGTGCTGTACGCGGTGTTGCTCACCGCGGTCCTCACGGGAGTGGTCGCGATAGCGCTCCTGCTGCGCGGCAGGCGCCGCGGCCCCGCCCGGCGCGAGACCGGCATGGCACCCGGCTCCGGGGAGCGCCTGCACCAGGCTGTGCGGTCCGGCCAGGCCGCGCTGCGCCAGGTCGACGACGCGCGGCGGGCGATCATCGCCTGCTACGTGGCAATGGAGCACAGCCTCGCTGAGGCCGGCACCGTCCGGGGCGAGGCCGAAACACCCGATGAGCTGCTCGCCCGGGCTGCCGCGGCCGGGTTGGCGCGGCAGGCCGAAGCCAGCCAGCTGACAGCACTGTTCTATGAAGCCCGCTTCTCCAGCCACCCGATGCCGCCGGAGCGCCGTGACCAGGCGCGGCAGGCGCTGCGGGTGCTAGCCGCAGGCCTGAGCGCGGTCCTGTCCGCCCAGACGGATCAGCGGGCCTCCGCTGGGGCGCGGTCGTGACCGGCGGGTGGCGGGACGCCGCCGCCGAACTGGTGATCGCCGCGGTCGCGGTTGCCGCCCTCATCACGTTCACCGTGGCCTACGCGGGTACGGCCGCCGCAGTGGTCACCCTGGTCGTGTGCGGGCTGGCCGCGCTGACGGCGATCCGGTTCCTGGCCTGGCCGCGGGACACCACGCGGGGAACGGCACCGGCCGGCGGCGACAGCCAGACGACGTTCACCGGCTTCTGGCGGAACCGGACTGAGGTGGAAACCGGCACCCGCACCCTGAGCGGGTACGACGCCCAGCTGCGTGCCACCCTGCAGCATGTACTGGCCACCCGGCTGGCGGAACGGCACGGCGTCAGCCTCTACTCCGACCCTGCCACCGCCCAGCGGCTGCTGGCGGTCGACGACCGCACCTGGTTCTGGCTGGACCCCGCCCGGCCAGCCGTGACCCGGACGGCCCAGGCGGGCATCCGGCCGAAGACGCTTGCCCTCATCCTCGACCGACTGGAGCGACTGTGACCACCTCGCTTGACCGCACCCCCATCCAGACCGCGCGGCGGTGCGCCGACATCCTGGACGAGGTGGGACGCGCGGTCGTCGGCCATCGCCGCGCCCTGGAACTGGTGCTGACCGCCATCCTGGCTGGCGGTCACGTGCTCCTGGAAGACCTTCCCGGCCTTGGCAAGACCTTGACCGCGCGGTCGTTCGCGCAGGTGCTCGGGCTCAGCTTCGCACGCATCCAGTTCACCCCCGACCTGCTCCCCTCGGACGTGGTCGGTGTGCCCCTCTACGACCAGGCGACCCGGGAGATGGTGTTCCGCCCCGGCCCGGTGTTCACCCAGCTGCTGCTCGCTGATGAGATCAACCGGACCCCGCCCAAGACGCAGGCCGCGCTGCTGGAGGCAATGGGTGAGGGACAGGTCAGCGTCGACGGGGTGACCCGCGCCCTGCCCCAGCCGTTTGTGGTCCTCGCCACTGACAACCCGGTCGAGTACGAGGGCACCTACGAGCTGCCAGAGGCTCAGCTAGACCGGTTCCTGTTGCGGCTGCGGTTCGGCTACCTGAGCAAGCGCGATGAGATCGCCATGCTGGAACGGCGGATCGCACGCGGCACCGATGTCACCAAACTCCGCCAGGTGGTGACCGACACCGAACTGCTCGCGATGCGGGACTCCCTGGAGCGGGTGGAGGTGTCACCTGACCTGCTGGAGTACGTGGTCTCCCTGATCACGGCAACCCGGGAGCACCACCAGGTCCAGGTGGGCGCCAGCCCACGGGGAGCCCTCGCGCTGGTGCAGCTGGCCCGTGGCCAGGCGGTGTTGCGCCAGCGTGACTACGTGGTCCCCGATGACGTCAAGGCGGTCGCGGTGCCCGCTCTCGCGCACCGGATCATCGTCCGGCCGGAACTCTGGGTCCGCCGGGTGTCCACCGACGACCTGGTCGCTGGCCTGCTCAAGTCGGTGCCGGTGCCGCAGCCTGACCCGGCGGCTGCCCAGTGACGGACACCCACTCGTTCCAGCTCAGCTGGCGGCTGTCGCAGCACGCGCGGCGGCTGCTGACCCTGGCACTGGCCGGGCTTGCCATCGCGATCACCACCGGGCGGCCGGTCTTCGCCGGGGTGGCGGCGCCCGCCATCCTGCTGCTGGCCGGCTGGCGCCGCCAGCGCCCGCGCGAGGTCACGGTGACGGTGGACGTCGCCCGGCAGCTCGTCGAGGGCGACGAAGGGGCAGTCGGCGTGGAGATCAGTGGTTACGGCGGCTACACGGTGCGCGCCCGGCTCCATGCCAGCGCGGGTTACACCATGGGGGCGCTGCAGCGGCAGGCTTGCGCGGCTGGGTACACGGCACGGGTGCCGTTTCGCGCCGGCCATTGGGGCACGTCCCCGGTGGGGACACTGGAGGTCACGCTGTGGGACCGGCTGCGGCTGTCGGAGGGCCGGGCGGTGATCGCGCTGCCCAGGACCGGCTGCTACCCGCTGCCCGCCGACCTGCGCGGCCGGGTGTCGCTGAACAGGCTGCCGAGCCGGCACGGCGAACGGACCTCGCGGGCCGCTGGCGAAGGCATCGAGTTCGCAGGCGTGCGGCAGTCCGTGCCCGGCGACCGGCAACGCCGCATCAACTGGGCCGCCACCACCAGGAACGGAACACTGCAGCTCAACACGTTCGCGGTGGAGCGCACCCAGAACGTGGTGGTCCTCGCCGACGCCACCGCTGACGTCGGCGAACCGGGGACGACATCGCTGGACCTGGCGTTCCGAGCCGCCGCTGGCACCATCAACCGCTACCTGGCCGGCGGCGACCGGGTCGGCCTGATCGTCTACGCGGCCACACTGAGCTGGATCGGCCCCGGGGTGGGGCAGCGGCATTTCCACCGGCTGATGGACCTGCTGCTGTCCAGCGAGCGGGGCTGGGACAGCCGGGGTGGCTTGCGGCGGCTTCCCCGGGCGGCCCTGCCACCTGGTGCCCTGGTGGTCGCCTTCACCCCGCTGCTGGACAGCCGGCTCGCAGCGACCCTGCGTGACCTGCGGGAACGTGGGTTCACGGTGCTGGTGGTCGATGTGCTGACGGCCGAGCCGGCACCGTCGCGCAGCCAGGTGGTGACGCTGGCGCGACGGGTCTGGCGGCTGGAGCAGCAAGCGGTCCGGTTCACGCTCACCGAGGCAGGCATCCCGGTCGTCGGCTGGGACGGGCGGGCGAGCCTGGACGAACCGCTCGCGCCCTACACCCAGCGCGTGATGCTGGCGGGCCGGACATGACAGCGCAGGACGCGCGGACCGGCAGCGCCTGCAATGCCGAAGCCCGGGCCAAGGGCGCGGCGGGTGGGCGGTCACGGCCGGTGCTGGCGGCGGCGCTGCTGGCGCTGGTGGCGATCGCGTGGGCGGCTGTGCCGCTGCGCAGCAGCGGCGTGCCCGCATTCGCCGCCTCGGTGTTGTTCGCGGCCGCGGAACTGCCCCGGCTGCTCACCATTCGCCGGCGGCCAGGTGAAGAGGCACCGCCCAGCCGCCGGCTGGCACGGCTGCTGCGCCGGGCCGCCCGGCTGTATCTGGCCGCACCATGGGGGGAGGCCATGACGGTGTCCGTGTTGCTGCTGGAAGCCGCAGGTGACGCTGGGGCGTGGCACACCGCGGTGCTCGGCGTGGCCCTGCTGGCGTTCCTGTTCGCCGTGCACCTGACCGAGACCGGCGACCGGCCCGGCGCGCTGCGGATGGCCGCGCCGGTGCTCGCGGCGGGGCTCGGTCTCCTGGTGCTGGCGGCCGGTGCAACCGCACTCCCGCTGCCCGCCGCTGGCACAGGGTCGGAACTGCTGCGGGTGGTCGCGGTGTTCGCCGCCGTCGCGGTGGGCGCCCTCGCCCTGCCCACCGGCTCCCGCTAATTGGAGCTGGTCCGCAGACCTGATGGGTGGGCCCGGGCATCCCTGGCCGGCGTGCCCCCGCTCGTGCGCAGGGGACACGGACACGGAGGGCCCTGTGCCCGGTGCCGCCAGGCTTGCTGGCGGCACCGGGCCCAACGGCTCGCGTTCACCCGCCGGTACCGGACTTGTCCACCTGGTAGGAGGCCGTGGCTGAGGTGAGCGTGGTCGTCCCGGACTTGAGCGTCATCGTCTCGGTGTAGATGCCGGGGCACTTCGGGGCGGTGAACCCGCGGATGAGGGGGTTGTCGCCCAGCACCGGGGTGAACGACCGGGTGGGCACTTTGACCGCCGGGCATCCGGTCGGCACGGTCGTGGTAGTCGTGATCGTGATCGCGGAGGTGTGGTCACAGGAGAACACATCGCCGACTTCGACCCGCAGGCCCTTTGCGGGCCCGCTGGCTGGAGCGAACCCGAGCGTCAGGGCCGAGAGCCCCTGCACCGGGCAGGTAGGCACCAGGGGATGGGTCAGAGCGATCCCGTAGGGCGCCGTGTCGGCCGGGACCGGCGCCCCGGGGGCGGGCCCGGCGGTCACAATGGGGGTGTCGGTGTTCCCGCCGTTGTCGGTAGTGAAGACCGTCGAACTGTCGGGCGTAGCGGCGACCTCCAGGGCACCAGGCCCGGCCGGGACGGTCGGGCCGACCGTGGGCGGCGAGCCCGGGACGATCTCGGTGACCGCGTTGTTGGCCTCGTCAGCGACGAAGACCTTGCTCTGGTCCGGGGTCTCGACGATCCCGTGCGGGTCGTTCTGGCCCAGTTGCACCGACTTCACAGTCAGGGTCGCCGTGGCGACCTCGTACACCACACCGCCCCGGCCGGGGATGTTGGGGCTGGTCACCCACAGGACCGAGCCGTCCGGGCTGACGGTGTCCCCCCACGGGCCCACCACAGGGATCTGCGGGCCGAGGGTGAACGGGTTGACGTTCACCACCGACACCGCGTTGCCAGTGAAGCTGGTGACATAAGCCGTCGACCCGTCCGGCGAAATGGCCACCTGGGTGGGGCCCGCTGGCACAGGCAGCGGCGGCGACACGGTCGGCGTAGCGGTGGTGAGGTCGATCCTGGTGATCGTGTTGGCCGTCGTGTTGGCGACCACCGCGAAGTGCCCGTCGGGGGTGAGGGCGATCCCGGAAGCCCCTGCGCCGGTGGGGATCGCTGGCGCCTGCAGGCTGTTAACCAGGTTGATGGGTATCACCTGGCCGCCAGCGGCGTCGGTCACGAAAGCGTGGGTCGCGTCGGGCGCGATGGCGATCTCCTGTGGAGTGCCCTCGAGTGGGATGTTGCTGAGTGGGGCCAGGGCCGAGGTGTCGAAGCCGGTCACGTCGGCGGCGCCGGAGTCCGCGGTGAAGGCCAGCACGGGGTAGGTGAACTGGTCGTCGGCGGCGATCGGCGCGGTGCTCGTGCCCAGCGGCGTGACGACCGTGACGTTGACGGTCGCCGGGGTGTGCGGCGGCGCGGCGACCAGCAGGTCGTCACCGTCGAGGAAGGACACCGACGAGGCCGGTGTCGAGCCGAACAGCACCACCGATCCGGGAGTGAACGACGTCCCGGTGATCGTCACCGGCGTGCCTGGTGGGCCCACCTTGGGTGTGGTGTTGTCCACCACCGGCGGGTCATGGGTGACCTGCCCCACGCTGGTGGCCCAGTTGGGCTGCCCCGCAATCGTGCCCCCGATCTCAGCGGCGACCCACGGGCCGTGGCTGCAGAAGTCCGAGCCGTCCGGGGAGATGCCCGAGTAGTCACCCCAGCGCAGCGGCACTGCCTCACCAGGGTTGCCCCGGTACCTGGTGGTCCCTGACCCGTAGTTCAGCGTGGTGAACACCGGAGCGAGCGGGACCGCCGAGGTGGCCACCTCGGCGGTGGGGAACATGGTCGCCGAGGACACCGTGTAGGTGAGGTAGAGGATGTCGCTGCACGCGGAGGCGAGCAACGCCGGGTAGTAGAGGTCCTGGCCCTTGTGGCCCAGGTCGGTGTCGGACACCACCGTCGGTGACGGTGCGAGCTTGACCTGGATGATCCGGGCGCAGGCCCGCGACGTCGTGTCGCCCGTCGGTGTGCACGAGTCGTTCGCGCCGATCCACAGGCTGGCGTTGGTCTCGGTGACCGTCAGGAACCGGTTGTCGTCAGTGGCAAGCGAGTTCAGCGCCCCCGGCTGCGACGCGGACGGCGGCGTGCCCATGCCGCTGATTCCCGGCCCTGCCTCGGTGAAACTGACGTCGTGCAATGCGGGCGTGCCGGTGATGGTGAGCGTCGACGCGTACTGGCCCAAGACGTCGGAGCCATGGTAGGCCGCGAACGCGGTGGGCTGGATCTGGTCCGACGGCGTCGGGACGGCGGGGACGATCCCGAACCGGTGGTTGAGCCCGGAGTTCATGTTGAACGAGGTCACCTGCGGCAAGGGCACCGCTGCCACCAGGTCGGACTTCTGGATGACGAACATCTCGTCGTTGCTGAACGAGGTGGGGGATGAGTACTCGTCGAACGCCACCACCACCTTGTCCAAGCTGAACCCGATCCGGGGCTGGTCATCGATGATGCCCGACGTCTCGTTGTCGATGACGTAGACCTTCCAGTTGAACGGGTTCGGGTCCGAGCTCAGGCTCACCGCCAGCAGGACCGCGTCCGGGGTGCCGTCGCACTGCCCGGTCGAGCCGATCGTGCATTGCAGGATCGTGGCGAACCACCGGCCCGACTCGCTGTCCCAGACGATCCGGGGGTCAGTGACAGTCTGGTCGGACGCGGTCACGCCGTAGAACGAGCGCAGGTCGAACGACTGGAGCAGATGGCCGCCCTTGGTGGAGATGAACGCGGTGTCGTTCAGCTCCTCGGTGACGAACGAATCACTTGCCGCCACCGACGTGTCGGCCGGGACACCGCGCGAGTCGGACCCGCCGCCGAACGTCTCCTGGCTGACCGGCGGGGAGAACGAGGTGACCACCTTCGGGTTGCTCACCAGCCGCCGCCCGGATGTGGTGGCAACCGTCCGGGTGCCGCTGTCCGGCCGCCGGCTGTCGGCCGCCGCCTTCTGCCGTGCGAACGCGTGCGGGTCCGGGACAAGGAACGGCCGGGTCACCGCGTGGCCGTTCCGCGGCGCGGAGATGATATGGCGCCGCCAGGCCGGCACTGCGTGCAGGAACCCGTGGTGGCCACCATGGCTGGCCGCTGACGCCGCAACGGCCGGCGCTGCGACACCAGCCCAGCCGCCGCCGGTGACCAGCCCCACCACCGCCAGAGTCGCCGCCGCTACCGCGCCGCGTGCCCGCCAGCCACGGCGGCGGCGGCGTTGCATCCCATCCATTACGGTTGCCGTCCACATGCGAGGACTCCCTTCCACGCAACCCGGAGGTCCGGAGAGGGAACCCGCGAGGCGCCCCGTGCCCGGTCCTGCCGTCAGCTCGGACGCTAAGTTCTGCAGCGGGGGCGCGAATCGGGGAAAACCCTACGGCTGAGCGAAAGCGCTCTCCGTTGCCGGGCCATGCCCACCGTCGACCCGGCCGTGTCCGGCCTGCCGCCGCCTCATGCGTGCATCCGCCCTGGGTGGGTTCGGGCGGCTGGAATAGCGTTGGGCGGCCACGCGTTCATGCCCCTGTCGGTGCGTTAGTGTCCCCCGGGCTCAAACCACTGCCTTCATGGAATACCGTCCGGCTGGAGCCATGATGCGCCTTTCGCCGTGAGGCGGCCTGCGCACCGGCCATGGCACGCCCTCGCGAGTACAGGCTCCCGGGGGCGCTGTCATGTCCGGACCCATGCCAAGGATGGGCTGAGGTGGGCGCACCACCCGTTCCGTCTCGCCATCCCCGCGTCGGGGCTGTTCTTCCTGGCGCCGCTGGCCTTTGGCTTGCTGTGGCCAGTCCGGTAGTCGTTGTGGCGGCGGCGCTGGGCGGAGGTGGCCTGCAGCTCTTCACCATCCTGGGCCAGCCACCCCTCCGGGACCCGTGCGCTCGTATCCCAGGTGGTGATGAGGTGTCGGCTAGCAGAGCCGGCAAGGACGCGCTGCCGCCGCGAGGGCGAGTTGGTCCGCTGGCTGCTGCACACTCGCGGGCTGCGGTGCCGCCTCTTGCGGCGCGGGCACGGCACTGGTCAGATCCTTGCGGCGGACCCGGATGGTGGCGGTCCCGATGAGCAGGCCGAGCAGCCCGATCCCTGCGGCAACAACGAACCCACGGGAAAAGCCGACCGCCAGGGCGTGGTCGTAGATGGACGCAGGTGGCGGGGTGCCCGGCTTCGGCAGTGGCTGACCCGCCTTCGAGGCGGCCGCCGCCGCGTGCGCGACCTGAGCCCTGACGCTGTCCGCGACAGTGGTCCAGGCCACGGTGCCGAGCAGCGCAAGCCCGATCGCGCCGCCGACCTGCTGACCGGTGTTGAGCAGGCTGGAGGCGACACCGGAGTCCTGCTCGGCCACGTTGTGCAAGGCGACCAGGGACAGCGCGACGAACACCAGGCCGAGCCCGAGAGAGGTCACCAGCATCGGGCCGAGCAGGTGGGCGGCGTAGCCGGCGTGCTGGGTCAGCCTGGAAAACCAGAACATCCCGCCCGAGACCGCGGCGGTGCCGACGAGGATCAGCGGCCGTGCGCCGATCCGCGGCACCAGTTGCGAGGCCAGCGTGGAAGCTATCACGACCCCGACGGCGAACGGCAGGTAGGCGATGCCCGACCGGATCGCGCTGTAACCGAGGACGGTCTGTATGAAGAGGGTGAGGAAGAAGAACAGGCCGAACAGTGCGGTGGAGACGCACAGCATGATCAGGTAGGAACCCGACCTGTTACGGTCGGCGAGTATCCGCATGGGGAGCAGCGGGCGCGGGCTGCGCATCTCGATCAGCACGAACGATACGAGAAGCACCACCGACGTGGTCAGCGATGCCAGCACCTGCGCGTCACCCCAGTGCGATATGCCGTCGGCCCCGGTGGCGGCCTTGGACAGGCCGTAGACGAGTAGCGCGACACCGCCGGTGCCGGTGATGGCGCCGGCCACGTCGACCCGGCCCGGTCGGCGGGGTGATTCATTCAGCACGCGCGGCGCTGCGGCCGCCACCACGATCCCGATCGGGACGTTGACGAACAGCACCCACCGCCATGACGCGTAGGTGGTCAGTATGCCGCCCAGCAGCAGGCCCGCCGCACCGCCGGCGCCGGCCATCGCCGCGTAGACGCCAAAGGCCCGGTTGCGTTCCTGGCCTTCGGGAAAGTTGGTGGTGATCAGCGCCAGCGCCGTCGGCGCGATGACCGCGCCGCCGACGCCCTGTAGCGCCCTCGCGGTAAGCAGCCACCACTGGCTGGTGGCGAACCCGCCGAGCAGCGACGCTCCGGAGAACAGCAGCAGCCCGAAGAAGAACACCCGCCGCCGACCCAGGATGTCACCGGCGCGGCCGCCGAGCAGGAGCAGGCCGCCGAAGGTGACCGCGTAGGCGTTCACCACCCACTCCAAGCCGCTGCCGGAGAAGCCCAGTGCCCGCTGGATGTGGGGGAGAGCAACGTTCACGATGGTCGCGTCGAGCACGACCATGAGCTGGGCGGTGGCGATGACCACCAGGGCCAGGCCGAGGCGGCGGTTGACGCCGCCGGCTGTGGTGCCGGGTGAGGCCGCATGCCCGGTCACGGATTGCGGGCCCAGCGCCGACTGCGGGATGGGTGCGTAGTCGGGCAGGTCGTGGGCGCTGCCCGCCCCAGAGGCTGGCGAGGTCACGGGTACCTCCCTGGACTCGGAGCACGTCCCTGGCGGCCGTGCAAGCCTTCGCGACGGGCCCAGGGTTGCCGCCAGCCGGGTGAGAAGCCGTCACCCGATGAAGGTGATTGCGAGGCCGCCGCAGCGTGACGCCGGACGGGAAGGGATCGCGGCGGCAGCGCGTGGGTGACAGTTCGGCATAACCGGGGTCTTCGCGCGCCGTTGACAGTGCGCGCGCTGGCCTGGTAGCGAGGGGGAGGTGCTGGGCTGTGTGACCGGCGCCACGGTGTCAGGCGTGGATATCAGGGCAGGCCTTTGACGGTGGCTCCAGCAACTCCCGGGCTTATCGACCGGGGTGACCTTGTCGCTGCACTGGATCGCGCGGCAGCGGGCAAGGTGACGGTCATCTCCGCTCCGGCCGGCAGCGGGAAGACGTCGCTGCTGCGTGCCTGGGCCGGCCGGCCGGGTCAGCCGCGCCGGCTCGCCCTCGTGCAGGTGCAGCGCGGCCAGCAAGACGCCCAGCAATTCTGGCTGGCCCTGCTCGGCGCGGTCCGTCATGCCACCGGTGCAACGAGCGGCGCGGAACCGCCAGTGGGGACACCCGACTTCAACGCACCAGCCATGGTCGACCGGGTGCTCTCGGAACTCGTCGGCGCTCACGGCGTTGTCACGCTGGTTATCGATGACCTGCACGAGCTGAGCGCGCCGGACGCGCTCGCTCAGTTGACCCGGCTGCTGACGAACCTCCCTCCGGACGTGCACGCGGTCCTGACCATGCGTCACGATGTGCGGCTGGGCCTGCACCAGCTGCGCCTGGCCGGCGAGCTGGCTGAGATCCGCGTGGCTGACCTGCGCTTCACTGAGCGTGAAACCCGCGAGCTGCTCGACGCCTCAGGTATCGCGCTGTCGCAGGCCGGGGCGGCACTGCTGCACCAGCGGACCGAGGGGTGGGCCGCGGGCCTGCGGCTCGCGGCGCTCTCCCTGGCCGGTCACCCCGATCCGGAGCGGTTCGTCGCGGAGTTCTCAGGGAGTGACCGCATGGTCGCTGAGTACCTGATCGCCGAGATGCTGGACCGCCAGCCCGCCGACGTCCAGGACCTGCTGCTGCGCACCTCGCTGCTTGACCGGGTCAACGGCGAACTGGCGGACCTGCTGACCGGCCGCCCAGGCTCGGAACGGATCCTGCTGGGTCTCGAAGACGCGAACGCGTTCGTCGAATCGCTCGACCTCGGGCGGACGTGGTTCCGCTACCACCACCTGTTCGCGGACCTCCTGCGGCTGGAACTGCGCCGCAGCCTGCCCGAAGAAGTATCCGAACTGCACCGGCGCGCCGCCGGATGGTTCAGCTTGCAGGGCCAGGTCGTCAACGCCATCCGCCACACCCAGGCGGCGGGCGACTGGCCTGATGCGGCCCGGCTGCTCGCCGACCATTCGTTCAGCCTGACCCTTGACGGGCAAGCCCAGACCATGCAGGCGCTGCTGAGGGCCTTCCCGCCGGGCGCGGACCACCCCGAGCTGGCCCTGGTGCGCGCGACAATCGACCTTGCCCGGGGACGCCTGGACGAGGCGGCCGCGCACCTGGCGGTCGCCGAGTCGCATGCCGGGACAGCACCGCCGGGCCGTCGGCGCCGCCTGCGGGTGGCGGTCGCGTCGCTGCAGCTGTTGCTGGCCAGGCGGCGCGGTAACCTGGCCGGCGTCGTCGAGCAGGTCAAATTCCTGGCTTCCCCGGTCACCGGGCAGTCCGACGAGGACATCGCGCTGGGCAGTGACCTGCGCGCGGTGGCGCTGATGAATCTGGGGATCGCCGAGGCATGGACGCTCGGGCTGCCCGATGGTGAACGCCACCTCCTGGAGGGTGCCGTGCTGGCCCGGGAGATTGGCCGGCCCTACCTGGAAGTCGCCTGCCTGGCGCAGCTCGGGTTCGCATCGCTGGCCCAACACTCGCTCGCCAGTATCCGGCGGGGCTGCCAGGAGGCGATCGCGCTCGCCGAACGGTACGGCTGGGGCGCGGAACCAGTGATCGCACCCGCGCTGATAATGCTCGCCGGCGTGATGGCCTGGACGGGTGAGTTTGACGAAGGCGAGCGGTGGCTGCGGCGCACCGCACCGGCCCTGCAGACAGACACCGGGCCGGACCTCAGGCTGCACGCGCACATGGCAAGCGCCTTGCTGTACGCCGGCCGCGGCCAGCACCACGAGGCATTCCAGGAGTTCAGCGCGGCCGAACACCTGCGGTCGCAGATGGAGGGGTCGCATGCGTGGGCCAGCCAGATGACCGGCTGGCTGCTTGCCGCCCAAGCCCGAGCCGGGCTGCCTGACCAGGCCCGCGCCTTGGTCGCGGCGATCGAGGACGAGCGGGCCAGCTCCGCCGAGATCCGTAACGCCCTCGCGGTGATCTGCCTCGCGGAAGACAATCCGGCCGCGGCTCTGGCCGCGGTGGCCGATGTCTTGGACGGCACGGCACCGGTCATCGGGTACGTCACGGTGGTGGAGGCGCAGCTGCTGGCCGGGCTTGCCCATCGTGAGCTCGGTGAGCAGCGCGCGGCGAACCAGGCCGTCGAACGTGCCCTGGCCCTGGCCGAGTCCGACCGGCTGGTCCTGCCCTTCACGATGACGGGCGCCCGGGAGCTGCTCGAAGCGCTGCCGCGGCATCAGACCGCGCACGCGTCGCTGCTCACCGACATCCTCGACATCATGCACGATTCGCCGGTGCCGCTC
>DASYYE010000081.1:0-10839 GCA_035946955.1 Streptosporangiaceae bacterium
AGCATGCCCGTCGGCCCTCAGTCCCGCCGGAGTCACCAACCCTGGGGTTCACCCACCTGCAGTTCGAGGCCCTGCCCACCGCAGCCAGGCAATCAGTCAACCCGTGCGACTTCGCGCTAGCAGCCATGCTCGGCCTGCTGGGCCTGCGGATCTTCGAAGCCACCGGGGCCGACATCGCCGACCTGGGTGAAGAGCACGGGCATCGGGTGCTCCGTGTGTGCGGCAAAGGCACCAAGACCGTCTTGGTCCCGCTGCCGCCGGCAGTCGGGCGGGCCATCGACCGCGCGGCGGGCACCCGCAGCAGCGGGCCGATTCTTCTCAACAGCCGCGGCGGCCGGATGGACCGCCACGCCGCCACCCGCCGCCTGCGGCGTCTGGCGGACACCGCTGGCGTGAAGACGGCCAGGGCACATCCGCACATGCCCCGCCACACCTTCGTCACGACCATGCTTGATGCTGGCGTCGATCTGCGCGACGTCCAGATCACGGCCCGACACGCTGACCCGCGCACGACGATGTGCTACGACCGGGCACGCAAGAACCTCGACCGTCACCCGAACTACATCCTGGCCGCCTACATGGCCTCCGGCACCTGACGAGCCGCAGGGGTACACACGGACCACGGCCACCACCAGCCGCGCGGCATTACCGAATAGAGCGCATTGTCGGCGCACATGCTTATGCACCAAATGACATACTCACCCCTGTATCGATTCACGGCCCTGACGTGAACTGGCTACGGCTTGTCTCATCTGACGACGCGCAGATGATCCCAGTGCTCCGAGTGCGGCGGCTTCACCATCGGCGACGATATCCAGCACCGGGCCTCGTGCCAGTACCAGGCCGTGCTTGAGGGGGTCTGAGCTATGACAAAGCTCATCGCTGAACGCAGCATCACCGACCCGGCTAGTGCCGGGATCGTCCCGATCAACTCCTGGTGGCGGAAGAGCGCACAGGTCAGACAGCTGTGTACCACAGGTCGACTTGATCTTGAAGCCCGGCCCAGCTGAGGTTCAGCGTCCAGCACCCCGGAGCCGGAAGATCAACGGACGACGGGCCCGGGCCATAGGGCAGTTCCCGGCTAGCGACGATGTGCGTGCCATTCAGCGTTGCCCGAATAGTCATCGGTGATACCGACATGACGGGCAGCGGCAGCCGGGCTACCCAGAGAACCTTGTTGTTCTCCTGGCCCTTGTGCGGCGGAGCGTACAGCGAGGTCTTCGGGCCGCCCCAGAGGATGGCGACAATAAAGCTGCGCGCGCCCATCACGTGACCGACCGACATGCCGGGCGGATGGAAACCGCCCCGCGCCCATACCGGCAGCGGCCCGTCAATACGCCTGGCCAGGCAGCCGACGGCGGTGACCGGCCCGTAACTAGCTCCCACATGTTCACTTGCGCCGCGTTCGCTGGTCAGCCCAGCTGACCAGCGGCGCATAACCGAAGGCGCTCGCGCTTGGCGCCTATGGCTTATTTACGACCTCCCACCGTGACCTTGAGCACGACTCAAGGGCCGACGATCAGTACAGCAGTACTCAATCCGACCGCCCGACTGCATGCATGGTTATGCATGCCCACCGGGCACCCGAACGTCCGGATCTGCCGCGTTGAGGTGCCTGGAGCGCGGCCATCCCGTAGGCAACGAGTTGTTCGCATCTGGTGGCCGAGTCGAACTCCGCCCTGCTGGGGTACTTTCCCCACCTAGGGCTAGAGCTTTCCTGTGTGCCGCCACCACCAGCGCCGCCAGCGATGGACGCGGCGAGGAGGGCCGGCCTTGCGCGGGCGCATCTCCCAGTGGTAGCCCACGGCGTCGGTGATGACAATGCGGCTGACGGTGACCATGGGTGGCTGCGGCTGAGCGTAGACGACCCGCTGTCGATAGCCGCGGATGACGTTCCAGGTTTCCCCAGGCGCGATCGTTCCTGGGGCGAAAGGAAGCCAGTCAGTGTCTCCGAACTGCTTATCGGCCAGAAACTCATTCCCCCCGGTGCCCTCGACCGGAACCAGGTTGTACCCCCACGGCCGCACGGACAACTCTGCCGTGTCGGCCGTGACGGGCAGCTCGCTGCTGTTGCGGATGAGGATCTGTATGGCCCACTCAACGGTGTCCCGTTCCGCAGCAGGCTGCTCAATGGCGGAGACCTGTTCGGGCGGTTTGGTCCAAGCGCCGACCTTGCCCACCTGTGCCCGCAGCCGGTCCTGGTGCAGGGCACCGAGTTGCAGGGCCAGACCGCCCAGAAGGGCACCCACTGCGGTAACCCAATCCGTCCACTGCACGGGGTCACGGTAGTACCGACGATCGCCGGTGTCTGAGAGCACGCCGGCAGCCTCCCTTCCGGGCGGCGTAGGCCAGGGCGCGTCGACGGCAGAGCGCCCCGGCCCGCATACTCATCCACAGCGGTCTGCCACGGCAACGCTCGGTCATGCCGCCCTGCGCGCGAGGTGCGGTCTCCATGCCCTGAGCGATCGGGGCTTGACGGCGGTGATGATCTGATCACGATGACCACCGTTGCCAGGACAAGGGCATCGCTCGCGGCTACAGGGCCCAAGCGGCCTTTACTAGGTTCTGGCCTATGCGCTCGGCAGACTGCATGACCAACACGGCCGATGGAAGAGGGTCGTTCATCCAGTCCGGCAAGCGCCAGAACCTGGTAGAGGACATCTTCCTTCGTTCGTCCAGCCTGCTCACGTTTTCTACATCGATTTTGGCTAGCGCATCGTTAACTTGTGCAGTGGTACCTGACCGGTCACCGCGCCGCAGCAGGTCCTTGATCGCTCTCACCGCTCCGAACTAAGGGGCCTATACAACAGCGGTGGCCGTTAGGGATCCATGCGAGAAGGTATGCCGGCCTGACGGGCGCATCGAGGGCGACGGCCCCGAGCAACGTCAGCGTTGTCGAATGTTGGAGCGGATGGCGGAGCCCTAAGCGACTGACTCGATGCAGGCCATCCGCTCGCAGCCGCATTGAGGATGGCAAAGAGGCGGCCCGGGCCCATGCCGGCCGGGCATCCGCAGGGTTCCACGGGCACCCCGGTGCGTCAGCTGCGATAGCTTACTGGTTGCCTCGCGTGATGGTCAGATCCACCAGCGTTGAGTCGCAGGCGAAGCCGATTCGTGGGGCGACGACGAGATACAGGCTGTCGCCTCGTGTGAGGTGCACCCGCAGCGACCAGGTCGCCCGTTGCCGGTGCTGGATAGCTCCGTGCCTAAGGCTTCTTGCGCCGAGGTCGAGCGACCAGGCAATGCCGGTACCGCAGTTGGGGTGCTGTGCAAGCGCTACGGCGCCGGTTACGAATATGTTGCCGGGGACGGGGCTGCGCCAGCCGATGACTACTGGCTGTCCACTCCACGGGTGAACGAGCACGGTGCCAGCTGGCCAGTACACGTTAAACGGCGACACCTCGTGCCCTGTGGCGTTGATACCCACAGATGGCAGCAGATCGTCCACATTCGATATGTTCGTGCCCCACCACGACTCCAGCCCGTGTATCTGGAATTTGTCAGTGTCGAAGCCAGGCAGCAGCTTGTAATCTGCGGGGTTTCGCTGGCCGGTCGAGCTGAACAGGTAAGACCACACTGCCGGGTGCCCCATCCGGTCTGGTGAGGGATTGGCTTGGTCCGGGGCAATACGGAAGTCTGCCGCGACGTCCCACCGTGGCCGCCCGTGGGCACCGCCGGCGCTCGTCGCCGCGACCAATCCTCCCGCTAGCAGGGCAGCGACAGGCACCAGGGCAAGACGTCTAGGACGATTGTGTAGCAGATTCATGACTCATCCCCCTCGAACGCGACGACGGCTGAAAGACACCAGGAAGGCAGCCTCGTGTTTTCATGACGAATCTAGATCAACAACCACGCAGAACGAAAGCGTCGGCAAGCGCGACCTGCGGTTCGTCGCTTGCGTATCCCGCGCCAGTGGTGACCCGAAATGCTCGCATAAGTATTCGTTCCGGCCTGCGCGGGCAAGGTCCGGATCTGCCGCATCCGGTTCGCCGCCGATCTACTGAGGCTGACTCCCGGTGGTCGGCCGATGCAGCTACCGCAGCTTGCAGTCGACGGCACGGCTCCGCTGCTCACGGATAGGGGATGCCCGCTTGCTCGTGGCGCTGGCGAGTAAGGTCGCGGGCCTCGAAGATCGTTCTGGCGGTTAGCAGGAGGTCGAGAGCGCACCATACACGCCCATTGGCGTAAAGATTCCCCGTGCGGACTTCCTTCGCGGGCTCTATGGCGGGTCCGAGGTAGTAGAGGAAGTGTGGTAGTTCTGTCCAGTCCACATCCTCGCGCACCTCTGGTACGTAATCGTGGGGCCGCGTGATGACCTGGTAGCCTTCGACATGGTGGATCCGCTGGAGCCGCCCGTCGAACCGGAATGCCAGGTAGTTCGGTGGTGTCTTTGGCTATCCGCCCCGCCCGCCGCCAACCGGATGGAAGTAGCGGTGGCGCTCACAGACGATCTGTTTGAAGGGTGGGGTCGGACCAGTTAAGCGGATTGTCATTGAGCACCAGCACGTACACGAGGTTCGACGTGGTGTTCTGCATGGTCATCAGGCTCCGCAGGTAGCGATGAAGCTCAAGTAGCAGACGCTTTTGTGGCTGATGCCGAGCGGCATTCGCGGCGTCTGCTACCAGTCTTGCCACGCGTGACCATGGCGCGTAACTGACAGGGGATGCCATCCAGCTCGCGCGGCAGCGACGCACGGGGTGGGAAGTGCGGCGCACACTCGGCGACAACAGCAATGTGCCCCTGGCACGTATCGCCTGCATTCAGGCGGGCCGCGTACTTCTGAAGTTGCGTGCCCTGGGGCAGTTGCCAACCACGCTTGGCCTCAATCACCAGCCGCAGGAGCTCGGTCTCGACTTCGATGTCAGTGCGGCCCGTTCCTGGCTCTGATTTCTGCAGCCGCACGGCCGTCAATCCCCCTGCTCAGCGCCCGTCCCGTAGGCCTCGCGCAATAGGGCGCGGGCAAGATCCCCGCGCTGGGCGAGTCCCCAGTCGACCGAGTAGGTAATGTCATCCTCGGCGCCTCCGAGGAGTTCGAACACCATCTCGACACGGCGTCCGCGAAGGGTCAAGTCAGCCATGATGAGGCGAACGGCAGGCTTCGATGGGTCATGGTGCCCATCATTGTGTTCCCCCGGGGGACAGCCAACGGGTCAAGTTCACTCTTCTGCCGCTGCCTGTGTGTCGGTTTAGGTACCCGCTGCCCAGGAGGCCAGCTCTTCACTCAGGGTTTCGCGTCTGGCTTCGTACTGGCGAACTCGCCAGCCGTTGGCTCCCGAAGGATGTGGGAAGCCCAGTAGGCAGCGGCCCCGGTCGAGCAGCCCATCGGCAATCAGCAGCGAGACCGCGCTCTGTGCGGCCGTGCCCAGCGGGACCACCAGCGCCTCCGCCGCCATTGCCACCCGGGGGGCCAGACTGGCCCGCAGGAGTGAGCGCAGGACGGGATGCCTGGTCAGCGGCGGGTTCCCGCCGCCGTAGTTCTGGCCGTTCACAAAGATGGGATAGCTGATCGCCGAGGCTTTCGCAGCCAGGTGGTGGTGGGCGCCGAATATGCTGGCAGTGCTGTCGATGCCGAGAGCGCTGCCGAGGCCGATGCCGTCGAGCATGGCGATCAGGTTGGCTCGCAGGGGGCCGGAGAATGAGCCCACCACGTTGGCTCGCCGCAGCGTTTCCTCGTTCGCCATGCCTTGCTGCAGGCAGCGCTGAGCTCCCACAATGCCGCAGCGGCCTGGAAATACCCCGCGGTGATGCCGACCAGCATCACTTTCGCGGCCGTGTTCACCCAGTCCCAGGGAGCATAGAAGGCGCTCAGCCGCCCTTCCTGCCACAACAGCAGGTCAAGGTCCTGCGGACTGGGCTCAGCGAGATCCCTGACCAGGTCACGCTTGTACGACAGGCACCAGGAAACCTCCATGGGAGTTTCGGCCAAGAGCCCGTGGTCCTCTGCCCACGCCACCGGGCAAGTATGATCCACGGCCACGGCCAGAAGCCTAGGACTGACGGCGGCACCGCACCAGACTCCCTGCCCTTCCCGGCCATCCGCTTCTGCCGCAAGCCGTCCCAATCAGTCAGGGAGATGCACGGGCCGGCTGGGTCTGTGCAGTAGTGGGCTGGCCGGTGCGGGCAAGGCTGTCCGCGCGGCGCAGGGCGTCGGGCAGCCGGAAGCGCCCGGCCATGTGCCGTACCAGGCCGGCCGCGTCGTGCAGTGGCATTCCGGCAGCGGTGACGAACAACGGCCGCGCTGAGCATCCCCGGACCACGGGCACGGCATGGGTGGCGGTGCGGAACGCCGTCTTGGCCACGCCGACCACTGGGACACCGAACTGAGCATGCGCGTGTGCACCCAGGCCCGGGCGGCCACTGGGGTCGAGGTCGACGTAGCCGTCAACAACCAGCAGGCCCAGCCCGAAGACACCTTGGAGCACCGCACGCAGTGGCGGCAGTTCCCGCAGGAAGAACTCACCCGGCTGGTAGGGCGTCACCTCGGGCACGACCGCGGTCCGCTCGGCCACCACCACCGAGAACGCGGCATCAGCAGTCACCACTACGGCCGCACACGCGCCACCAGAGCCCAGGTAGCAGACATCGACGGCTGCGAAGACACGGTCGCCGGGACCACCGCTGGCATCCATCCCAACAGCATGCCCTCCGCCCATCACCGGCAGCAGATTGCACCCCCGGGCGGGCACAACCGCGCTGTCTTGGCGCAGGCCGGACGCTCAGCCCGCCAGCTTGGCCGTGCTCGCCCTGCGATCTGCTCAACGGGCCCAGGCAGCTACGCGGCCGACTGCAGCGCCGTGTTGCGGCGCGAGCGGTTTCGCGGCTGGCCAGTCGCTGGACCGCGACTGTGAGGTTCTGGACCGCCTGGTCGAATCTGGCCATGACGAGGCTGAGACGCAGTACTGCGAACAAGCCACGACCCACTCGCCCTGACCCCCGACCGGGCCAGCGCCGCAACGCCAGTCAAGACGCCCGCTAGCTCCGCCGTCTCCGCAACCACAGTCACGACCGTCAGGCCTGAAGCCGGCCGGGAACCCTGCCGAGTCACAATTCGCTCGCGTCCCCATCTGACGCTGCGAGCGCGCGTCGGGTCAGGGGGGATCTTGCCGTCAGCCACGTGCTGTGGCCGTGTCACCCTCTGATGTGCGGCGTTCAGGCAGGCCCGGCCAGTGCGGGCTGCTGAGGTGCCGGTGATGTCCGGGACTGCGGGTCCTTGACGTCTTCAGCCGGGAGCCGCCGGCACCTCGCTGTGGCTGGCGGTCTGGGCCGCGGCCAGCTGCGCCTGGCCACGCAGGTCCCGGTCAGACATGGGGTCCCACGGCTGATGGATGCGGCTCATCAAGGGTGATGAGATCACGAAGTCCGCGGTTGCCCGGTTGCAGGCGACCGGGACGTTGCAGACCACCGCGACCCGCAGCAGGGCCTTGACGTCGGGATCGTGGGGCTGCGGCTCAAGCGGGTCCCAGAAGAACACCAGCAGGTCGATCTCGCCTTCAGCGATGCGGGCGCCGATCTGCTGGTCACCGCCGAACGGCCCGCTGAGCAAGCAGGTGACCGGCAGGCCGAGCTGACCAGCCAGCAGCCTGCCGGTGGTGGCGGTAGCGAACAGCTGGTGCTCAGTGAGCAGGGCCAGGTTGTATCCGGCCCACTCCAGCATGTCCTGCTTCTTGTTGTCGTGCGCGATCAGCGCGATCCGCCGCCCGGTTGGCGCTGGCAGGCCATCGATCACAAAGAGTCCGCCTCTCGGAATGCACCGCACATGCCCATGATCAGGCCGCTGGCCGGTCCCGGTCCTGTCAGCGGCCCGGTCTTTGCCGTAACCCGCCGCCCTGCGGGCTGGCTGGCCCCCGGCGGCCAGCCAGCTCACGGCCGACCGGCGGTCGTCAGCGCCGCAGCCAAGCCGCTCCCTGCCCAATAGTTGTAACCCTTGCTGGTCCCGGCGTCATCCCAGTTGCCTGCGCTGAAAATCCCCGTGCAGGTCAGGTGCTGCGGAAGCCGGACCGCTTCACCAAACTCATCCGCTTCTGCCGCTGATCACTAGGCAAGATCGGCATCGGCAGACAACTCCTCGAGCAACCCCGGATCATCCTCGACGCCTGCAACCGACTTATAGCGCTCGATCTCAGTGGATCTGTCGATCGTGAACTCGACCTCCCAGTGCCAGCTCGCTTAGCTTGCCTGAGATGAGGCGCGGCGGAACAGGCGGCGGACCCGGTCAACGGCACTGCGCGGGCTGAGTTCTTGGTGGAGTCCCAGCAGGTAACCTGCAGCGCTGCGGCGGAGTTGCTGGGCTGTCTGGTGGGCCTGGATGCTGGATGCGACGAACTGCGCAGCGACCAACCCGCCTTGCCCGGCGGCGATAGGCAGGCCAGCTCCTGTGGCGGCTGCCGCAGCTATTGCGGGCAGTTGCAGCGTTTTCATGCCAAGCACAGCGCGCGCTGGTTCCAGGCCGAGCTTGCGCAAGCCCGTCTCGAGTTCCGCCGTCGGCTGGCGCAAGTCACGTCCGGCCAGCACTTCCAGGCGTGCCCGCAGGATGGCCACGTCCTCTATGGCTGCCAGCTCGGCGAACTGGCCGGCCATGGAGTCTAGGTGGACGCAGAACGCATCGAATTCCGCAGCCAGCGCCCGGCGTGCCCGCACGATCCGCTCCGCGGGTATGCCGGACAGGCCTTCCGGGACGACTGCCTGGACCGCGAGTGCCCCATACAGCGCGGCGACCTGCCCAGGCGGGCGGGCTGCAGGGGGTCTGTCGGAGTCTTCGCTGAGCAGGACACGGGCCAGGGTGTCGAGCTGCCATCCGTTCAGCGCCCCATAGGCGAAAGACTGGTCGGTGACAACCGGCATGGCGTTGGCCTGGGCGATTCGCTCGGCCAGCGCCGCGAGGTACACCGATGCGAGCCGCGGGTGCAGCGCGATCCAGAATCGGTCATCACTGGGGACGGCGAGCCTGGTCTCCACCAGCGCGTCAATGAGGTGCGGTGGGATCTTCCCGACGTGGACCCACTCCACCCGGTGGTCGGCTGGGTGTTCGGGCCAGCAGCCCAGATGGCCGTCATGAGCCAGCACCTCGTGCAGTTCTGCCGGGAACTGCGGTGGCCAGGCGTAACGCGCCTGCAGGGCATCACTTTCACGGCTCAGCAACTGCAGGAACTCGGTCGCCACCGCCCCTGTCCGCCCGGCAGGGTCAACATCCACCAGGAAGCCCAGTTCCGCACGCAGGACATCCGCGGTCGGTGAAAGGCGGCGCGGGTAGCCAGCCGGGGCGATCAGCGCGAGCTTGGGTAAGTAGAGGGCGGCGGCCTTCAGCCAAGCCTCATCACGAATATGTGTATAAGGGTAATACAAGGCAATATCCGGCATATTATCCTCTCCCGAGACCTGCCGCCAGCTAGCCCTATCGTCGCACCAATAAAGCCAGCCTCACGCAGCACCGCGACTGAATTCCACCTGCGCGCCGCGGCATAGAACCCTATCCCTGGGGCGGCGTGATAATTGTGCGAGATGCGCTGGCGGGGTGAGGTGGGACGTGGCGCGTAGACTCGGGCGCGCCGGTGCGGGTCGGCGCGTCGGGCTTCCCGCTGGAGGCCCGGCTGGAAGGGTTGATCCAGTCTGATCCGGCGATCCTGGGCGAGCCGCTGCTGGTGGTCGGCCGTCAGGTTCTGACCGCGTACGGCAAGTTCATTGACTTGCTGGCGGTCAGCGCCGACGGCACGCTGCATGTCCTGGAGCTGGAGCGGGACCGCACGCCGCGCGAGGTGGTAGCCCAGGTCCTGGACTATGGCTCGTGGGTGCAGGAGCTGTCACACTCCGAGGTGCTCGCGATCTTCGACGCGCAGCATGACGCCGCGTTTTGAGGTGGCCTTCGAGGAGCGGTTCGGGACCAGGCCGCCCGAGGAGCTGAACGGCGGGCACACGCTGACGGTGATCGCTGCCGACATCGACGCGGCGACCGGGCGGATCGTGACCTACCTGGCCGGGTTCGACGTGCCGGTCAACGTGGTGTTCTTCCGCTACTTCCGTGACGGGGAGCGCGAGTACCTGGCCCGCAGCTGGCTGCTGGACGAGGCGGCTGTGGCGTCCAGCGGGCCGGGGACCAGGCGGGGCGGGGATCCGCGAGCCGTGGAACGGCCGGGACTGGTACGTGTCGTTCGGCGACGAAGAGCAGGGCCGCAGCTGGGACGATGCGCGCAAGTACGGATTCGTCTCCGCGGGCGGCGGCGCCTGGTACTCCAAGACCCTGCGGAGCCTGCCGGTCGGTGCCCGCGTCTTCGCCTACATCCCGCAGGCCGGGTATGTGGGCGTCGGAACCTCAACTGGCGAGGCACGCCCGTTCGACGACGTGCTCGTCACCGTCGATGGGCAGCAGCGGAAGCTGGCCGGACTGCCACTGCATGCACCTACCACTACCCGCCAGCCGATGATGAGGACGAGGCCGAATACGTGGGTGCCCGTGGAGTGGACCAGCACCAGGCCGAAAGAGCAGGCCGTGCACCAGAAGGGCCTGTTCGCCAATCAGAACAGCGCCTGCAAGCTGCGCAACCGGTTCACTCTTACCGCGCTCTACACCGAATTCGGCCTCGACAACGCAGACCAAGAAGTCCAGCGTCCGGAGTCGCATTCTGCGGTGCCGAGCGCATCCTCATCTGGCCGCATAGAGCGCGCCTGGTCAGGCGAGATCTTGCCGTAACGGCTGCGCCTTCCACCCACGGGCTCGGCGAGTTGGTGATTTGGTGCGCGGCGATAACGGATGCGCCCGGTGTCCGGGTTGGCGCGGGGTAGCTGTCCGGTAGGAGCGGTCTTGTCCTGGTTCGCGGTGATGGCCTCCCGTCCGGGATGATCAA
>DASYYE010000082.1:0-17763 GCA_035946955.1 Streptosporangiaceae bacterium
CCGTTGGCATAGGGGTTGGTCGCGGTGGGCCGGCCGTTGTCTCCGAGGCAGAACCCGTCGGCACCCGGGCGCCGCAGCATGCCGAGCCGGTTGTCGTAGGAGTGGTTCTCCATCATGACCACGACGATGTGCTCGATCTGCTGGACCGTGTCGGTGCCCATGGGCAGGTTCGGGTACGGCAGCGAGCCGGGGCGGCGCAGATGGTCACCCCAGCGTGGGCCGCGACCTGGGGTAGGGGCTGAGCCGGGAGCGGACCGCCACCCACCGACACCGGCCACGGTCCCGGCGGCCAGCCCCGCCTTGAGCAGCCCACGCCTGCTCGGGCCGGGCCCAGTAGCGCCTGGGCCGGTCTGGCCAGCGTCGTTGGGGGTGTTATGCGTCTCACTCACGTGAACCTCCCACCAGCCGGAACCTTTCCAACGGCGGAAGCGTGCCAGATCGCTGGGGCCACGACAAGGCCGCACGGTGAACAGCGCTCGTCACAGGCCGGTCCGGTGGTTCAAGAATGGGGGCGCCTTTAATGGGGGCGCCTTTCAGCCGCCCAGGTGTGCGGCCTGCTGCTGCCTGACGCTCTTGCTGCCCGGACGCGGCTGCTGCACCTCTCCGTCCAGCCCGTCAGGACCTGGCGGTTGGGTGCCCCAGGCAGCGGTGACGCACAATACGACCACCGCGAGCACAGCACCCAGGCGAACAACCGGCACCACGAGCAGTTCCGCGGTGTGGGCGGTGAGCGGCCGCAGCCACCCGAACAGCAGCCCCGCCCCTGGACGGCCGTGCGGGGACGGGCGCGACGCCGTGGAGAGCGGGTGCATGGCCACGGAGGGCGGCGCCGAGTGCCCCATGATGAGGTCCAGCGTGGTCGGGACCGACCGCACGAGCAGCACCCAGTCCAGCCGGGACGCGGGGAACACCGCCAGCAGGCAGTACACACTCGCGTCGTACCAGGACCGCTGCATGGGCCACAGCAGCAGCCAGGCCAGCGTCAGCGCGAGGGCGGCTCGGATCGCGGGCAGCGCCGGCAGCCCCGGGGGCAGCCGCCAGGCCAGCAGCGTGGCCAGTGCCACGCAGGCTAGCAAAGCGACCGGGCTCAGCCACGTCGGCATGCTGCCGAAGCCGGTCACGATCCGCCACACACCGTCCATGCCCTGCCAGCTGCCAGCGGAGCGCAGGTTCCGTAGGGCTGTGGGCCCAGCGATGAGGTAACCGGTACCCAGGGTGAGCCCGGCGCCGAGCCCTCCCGCCGCCAGCGCCGCTGGCGAGCGCCGCGACACCCAGCCGGCCCCGGCCAGGAACACCCCGAAGAGGATCTTCACCAGGGCCGCCGCGCCGACGAGCACCCCGGCCCCCAGCGCAGCAGCCCAGCCCAGCCGGGTGCGGCAGGCGGCCACCAGGCCGGCCAAACCCAGGCACGCGGCCAGCCCGTCGACATGGCCGCCGGCCATGACCGCCCACAACATGAGCGGGTTGACCGACCACAGCAGGTGCGCTCGTGCCCGCTCGGCCGGCTGAGCACGCAGCACCCAGTCCAGCAGCAGCGCGACCCCGCCGAACGCCAGCGCAAGCCACACCTTCAGCCAGAACACGATTCGGCCGATGGACTCACCGCCGAGTTCGGCGGCGGCCCACTCGCCGGCCGTGGCCAGCGGGCCATACACGGACCGCTGGTCCGCCCAGTTGCGGGTTCCCTGCAGTCCGACCGGGTCACCACTGGCGCGCAGTTGCGCCGGGGTCATCAGGTAGGGGCTATGGCCGGTGAGGACGATCCGGCCCTGGGCCGCGTAGCTGAGGCTGTCGGTGGAGCCGGCCGGGGGGAGGACGGTGAAGAGCGCGACCGCGGTGAGGCCAGCGGCGAGCAGCAGGCGGGCTGGCGGCCTGGCCCCCCGCCGGACCGCGACCAGCCCGCAGCCCACACCCACCGCGCCAAGGAGCACCGCGGCCCAGGTCAGCGCCCCTGCCGAGAATCGCGACAGGTGGAGCGGAAGCCACCAAGGGGGGACCGGCCAGGTCTGCGGCAGTGCGGGGACGACCAGGCTCGGCCCCGCGGCCGATGCCGCTGCCATGAGCAGCACCGACGCGGCGATGACCGCTGCGCACACCCAGCCGAGGGCGCGTGTGGATGGCCGCCATGGGAAGGGCGGCCAGGCCAGAGCCCGAGGGAACGGGCTGATGGCCCTCACGTCAGGTGATGGGCTGCCACGAGATGCCGACGGACAGCCCGCCTGGGCTCACGGTCACGGCGGTGCTCAGCGCGCTGCCCCCGGTCCAGGTCACAGTGATCGTCACGCTCTGGCCATCGGCCAGGGAACCGCTGGCCGGGGAGACGCTCAGGCCGTTGGCCGCGTCCCCGGGGAGGACGGAGACCGTGTAGTTGACCGTGCCCCCGCTGGCAGTCAGCGTGAACGTCCCGGACGGGGGACCGCCAGTCGGCGGCCAGGCCAGGTCGACCGTGCCAGGTGTCTCAGACAATGTGCCCTGCGGAGGCGGGGGTGGAGTGGAGTGGGACGGGGACGGCGTTGGTCGCTGGGTCGGCGGCGGTGGATTGCTCGCAGGCGTCGTCGGGGGTGACTGGGTCGTGGGCGCGGCACTGGGCGACGACCTGGTGTGCCTGCGCTCCCTGGGAGTCGCGGTCTGGGTCGGGCTCGGCGAGGCGGATGCCAGGTCTAGGTGCGTGCCAGCGCTGTGCAGGTGGCGGGATGCGGCAACCAGCGGTGCCCCGCCCTGGAACGGCTTGAACACCACCATGGCGGCGAGCAGCATGATCGCGGCAGCAACCGAGGTGGCCGCGGCCGCCCGGCGGCGGCGCTGAGTGAGCTTGGGTGGGTCGAGCGGGACCGGGAAGCCAGACCTGCGGAACGGCTCGGCCTGGCGCGCCATGTAGGCACGGTAGGAGGTGGGGGCTGGGCCCTGGTCGGCGACAAGCCGGAGCACCTGCCCGCGCAGGTTCGCCGGCAGCATGACCACGGGCAGCAGGCTGAGCAGCATTGCGGGCTGCAGCTCGCGGCGTTTACGGTCGCCGCAGACCTCACAGCGCTCGATGTGGCGGTTCAGCCGCTTGCGCATCAGCACAGTGAGCTGGCCGTCCCACCCGGCGAGCAGGCTGTCCAGCTCGGCGCAGTATTCGCGTCCCGAACGCGCGACGAGCAGGGCACCGAGTGAGGCCGAGAACTGGCTGCGGGCGCGGGAGGCGAGCGCGTGGGCCTGGTTGAGGGGGACACCGAGCGCGTCCGCGAGGTCGGCGCCCTCGAGTTCGTGACGCAGGTTTAGTTCGATGAGCTCACGGTCGCCCGGGTTCAGCCCGTTGACGGCGGCGAGGACCAGCTGGCGGAGCTCGGCACGTTCCGTGCTTGTCGCGGCTTCTGGTGTGTCATCGGTCACGTCGCCGGCCTCGTCCAGGCTGACGTCCTTGGCCCGGGCACGCAGCCGCCGGTGGCACTCGTTGCGCGCCACGGCGTAGAGCCATGGCCGCAGCCGTTCCCGGTCGCGCAACCCGGCCAGCTTGGATGAGGCGATGATGAAGGTGTCCTGGACCGCGTCGGAGGCATCGGCCGGCTCGGTGAGCAGCGACCGGCAATATGCGTACAGCGGCCCGGCGTAGCGGTCGTAGGCTGCCGCAAGGCCCGCGGGGTCGCCCCCGACGACCGCAGCCACGATCTCGCTGTCGCGCATGCGTACACGGTAGGTCCTCCGACGCTGATTTGGGTGAGACGTGCATGTCTGCTGTCACTGGTAAGAGGCGGGGCCGGGCGCCCAGCCAACAGAATTTGCCGGCCAAACACGGGCCACTGCCACACAGACAGCTCCCCCCGGGCACACTGGACTCCGATCGCTTATGGCAACTCCGTCACTACCGCGGGCCCGTGTGGCCGTCTTCGCCCTGGGTGGCACCATCTCGATGGCCGAGTCAGGTGCCCGGGGCGGTGCTGTCCCGTCGCTGGACGCCACCGGGCTGCTCGCCACCGTCCCAAGCCTGGCCGGGGTGGGTGCCGAGGTGGAAGTCCACGACGTCCGGCGCGTGGCCGGAGCCGGGCTGACGCTGGACGACGTCACCGGGCTCGCCGCCCTGGTGGACGAGCGAACTAGCGCCGGGGTGACCGGGGCTGTGGTGACGCAGGGCACCGACACCATCGAGGAGACGTCATTCCTGCTCGACCTGGTCTGTGCCGGGGATGCGCCGGTAGCCGTCACGGGCGCCATGCGCAACCCCGCGCTGGCAGGCCCTGATGGGCCAGCCAACCTCTTGGCGGCCATCCAGACGGTCGCCAGCCCAGTGATGCGCGGGCTCGGCTGCACGGTCGTGTTCGCCGATGAGATCCACGCGGCCCGGTTCGTCCGCAAGGCGCACGCGACCAGCATCACCGCGTTCGCCTCCCCCTCGGCTGGGCCGATCGGCCACGTGGTGGAGGGCGAGGTACGGCTGCTGACGCGGCCCGCGGAGAGGTTCACCCTGCCCCGCCCGCCTGGGAGCACAGTCCACCCGGCGCGGGTCGGCCTGGTCGTGATGACCTTGGGTGACGACGGGACACTGCTGCGGGCTGCCGAGGGCCGGTTCGACGGGCTCGTCGTCGCTGGCCTCGGGGCCGGCCATGTGCCGCCCGGCGTCGTGGCTGTGCTGGACTCCCTGGCTGGGCAGATCCCCGTCGTGCTCGCCTCCCGCACCGGTGCCGGGCCGGTGCTGAGCAGCACGTACGGGTTTCCCGGCTCCGAACTTGACCTGCTGTCACGTGGACTGGTCAGTGCGGGGTTCCTGGACCCACTCAAGGCGCGGGTGCTGCTGCATGTCCTGCTGTCCCAGGGGGCTGGGCTCCACCAGGTTCGCACGGCGTTCCGGGCCTGCGGTACCAGCGGGACCCGCTGACGCCGCAGATCCCTACTGCGCGTCGCCCTCCTGACTCCGCTTACGGTCCGCGCTAACGTGGAGCGATCAGGAGTGGATGCCCCATATGAAGCTGAAGCTGGACCTGCACGACGTCTACAACCGTGGCGACAAGATCGATGAGGCCCTGCGCGCCATCATCGACGAAGCGGTCGCCAAGAAGGCGCCGCTCATCGAGATCATTCCCGGCAAAGGTTCCGGTCAGCTCAAGAAGCGCGTAATCCGGTTCCTGGAGCAGAAAGAAATCAAGGCGCTGTATCACCGGGTGGAGAAGGACTCCAAGAACTACGGCAGGCTATTTGTTCACTTCCGGTGGAAATAGCTGGCTAGTCCGGGGCTCGCTCTCGCTAGTCCGCCCATCCCGCTCGCCGACCTCAGCGCCAGCGCGGCAGCGGGGTGAGCCGGCCTGGGTCCAGCCGCACGTGCTGGCGCAGCGCGGCCAGCCCGGCGAAAGGCACCAGCCCACGGGCTGCGGCCCTGCGCCAGGCTGGTGGTTTGCGGTGCCGCGCTGGGCCACGATGGTGGCTGCCAGCCGAGGCGGGTCCGGGCTCCGCGGCATACTCGGTCTGCCACACGCACCCCATAACTCTCCCCTTCATCACACCCGCGCGTCCTCGCGGGGAGCTGGCAGGCCCGGACCCCAATCTGGGAATCCCATTTGCATTACCGCGGCCAGCCCTCCTCGAGGCAGAGCGGGTATCGCTCCCGCGGCCCGTGCACCGCTCGTGCACACACCGTTCCTCTGAGTAGTCATCGTTACACGAGTTCTCGCGGGTGTCCAGCAGACGACTTAATCGTGCATACCGATTGCACACCTGACACCGGCCGCTACCTGCTATCTATTATGACCATTAGTAATTAGATTTCTGAACAATTTTCTTGGTGCACTCGCGCAGCGCCCTCGTCCGCCACCGACCGGGACGCCGCCCCGACGGCCACCACGGAGGGAGCACACAGGTGTCCCCGCTTCGTTTCGTCTCCCCGGAGCGGCGCTGGCGCGCTGGCTCGATGGCGCCCTCTTCACACCACCTCGATGAGGTGCACCGGATCTGCTGGACGCTCGAGGACCTCCTCGCCAAGCACCGCGGGGACTCAGGCTGATGCGCGCAGAAGTGATCAAGGGTTTGCAGGAGCGGGCGGCACGGGCTCAGCCAGCGGAGCTCGTCGAGCATCGTGGTGGATGGTGGCTGCGCCACGCGCCGCGCTGTTCCTGGTGGGTGGGGACGGTGCTGCCACATGCTCATGCGGAGGGTGGCGAACTGGTGGACAGGGTCGCTGGGGCGGAGGAGTTCTATGCCGGGCAAGGGGCGGTCGCCGGCTTCCAGGTCAGCCCAGGTGTGTGCCCCGCCGGCCTTGACGGGCTGCTGGCGGAGCGGAGGTACCGCCGCGTGTGCCCCATCTCGTTGCAGGTGGGTTCGGCCGCTACGGTCCTCGGGCAGGCACGGGCAGGCTCACTGCAGGTCCAGTTGAGCGACCAGCCGACGCGGGCGTGGCTGGAGGTCTGGCATACCGCGTATGACGGCGAGGACGACAGCCGTGGTGAGTGGGACATGCTCGGCCGGGTGGCGGGGCAGTGTGCCTATGCCTGTGCGGTGGATGGCGGCAATGCCGTTGCGGTCTGCCGTGCGGTCGCTGACCAGGGCTGGACCGGGGTGTTCAGCATGGCCACGCTTCCCCTGGCACGAGGCAAGGGAGCGGCCACGGCGGTGCTCAAGGCATTGGCCGAGTGGGCTGACGGGCACGGAGCCGACCGTATGTACCTTCAGGTCGAGCCCGGCAACGCTGCGGCTGTCCGGCTCTATGGACAGGCTGGTTTCGCCGAGGTGTGTGCTTACCACTACCGAACAGCACCGTGATGGCCGATAACAGGGGCCGTCCCCATTCTGGCACAAACGATTGACACTCTCGCAATGCCGGCGTTACGGTCACCTGAACTATTAAGAAACTTTCTTAATAGTGGTCGTGACTCGGAGGGGCCGGTGTCACGACGTCGTGAGAATGCGAGGGCAGATGTTCATTCGTACCCCGCTCCGCGGGCTCGTGGCGGCGGCCGTGATGACCGCCTCGGGCCTCGGTGTCGCCGTGGCAGCCACTACGCCCACTTTCGCGGCAACGCCCGCCGCGAGCCTCCCGTCCCATGTCTTCGCTCCTTACGTGGACACGGGGTTCACCAGCGTCAACGGCGCACTGCCCGGGTCCACACTGAGCACCATCGCCAGCAACTACGGCGACAAGTACTTCACGCTGGCCTTCGTCGACGGCGCCGGCTGCCAGTGGAACATGTTCAACTCGGCCATGTACCAGAGCGAGGTCTCCAGCCTCCAGGCGGCAGGCGGGAACGCGCTCATCTCATTCGGCGGCTACAACTCCGACACCAACGGCACCGACCTGGGCAGCACCTGCTCCTCAGCGAGTGCCATGGCCACCCAGGTCGAGGGCGTCGTCAACTACTTCAACCCCGCGGGCATCGACTTCGACATCGAGTCCAGTGAGCTCACCAACACCACCGACGTGAACCGCACGAACCAGGCCCTGGCGATGGTCCGCTCCTGGGCGAACAGCAACGGCCGCTCGTCCATGGACATCAACTACACCCTTCCGGTGCTGTCCAGCGGACTGACCTCTCCCGGCCTGAACGTGCTGACGAATGGCAAGGCCAACGGGTTCAGGCCGAACATCGTGAACGTCATGGCGTTCGACTTCGGCTCATCGGGCACGGAGATGGGCCAGGCGGCCGAGCAGGGACTGGCCAACAGCGCCAGCCAGGTCGGCTCCACCTACGGCACCAACGGCATCACGATGACCGGCCTGACCGTCATGCCGGGCCAGAACGACTCAGCCGGTGAGGTCTTCACGCTCTCCGACGGATCCTCAGTCGAGTCCTACGCAGCCTCCTCGGGCAGTCCGCTGCTGACCTTCTGGTCGGAAGGCCGCGACAACGGCGGCTGCCCGGGGCAGACCAGCGCCTCCTCCACTTGCAGTGGGCTCAGCCAGAACACCGGCCAGTTCACGTCCATCTTCAAAGCGTTCACCAGTGGCGGCAGCGGGGGCGGTGGCTATCCGTCCGGCTACCACCAGCTCGTTGCCAACAGCGACAGTCTGTGTGTGGATGTGGCAGGGGACAGCACCGCCAACAACGCCGTGGTGGACCAGTGGTCGTGCAAGTCCAGTGGCAATGCCAACCAGGAGTGGCAGTTCAACTCGGTCTCCGGCGGCTACGGCGAGCTGCAGAACCAGAACAGCGGCAAGGACCTCGTGGTGCAGGGCGCGTCCACCGCTAATGGCGCGAAGATCATCCAGTACACGCAGAACGGGACGACCAACGGCCTGTGGAAACCGGTCAAGCTGTCCAACGGGTCGTGGCAGTTCCAGAACGAGCACAGTGGCCAGTGCCTGGACGTGACGGGTGCCTCGAGCACCCTGGGCGTGCAGCTCGACCAGTGGCCGTGCAAGTCCAATGCGGCAGGCGGCAACCAGGCGTTCGCCACCAGGTAGGACAGCGCACACCGCAGCGGGGCGGCCCGGGCCAGGCCCGGGCGCCCCGTCAGTGCGAGCAGTCGCCTTGGAGCTTCGACCCGGCCAGGTCAGCGCAACTGATGAACAGGCTGGTACGGCGGAGCTGGTCCGTCACCGTGCTGCTTTTCAGGAAGTCGATGAAGTCCGCGGTCAGGCCCTGCGGTTCGCCTTTCGTATAGAGGTGCTCCGTCACAAGGAAGGGGTAGTGACCGCTGAGGGCGTTGGCCCGGGTCGGGGCGTAACCGTTGATCGAGATCGCGCCGACCTGGGGGAAGAAGGGCAGCGCATCGGCTTCGGCGTACCCGATGGAGTCCCACTTCCGGTTGACGTAGCCGAGCAGGTCCATCGTGGTGTCTTCAAGGCACACGCTGTCCTTGGCTGGTGCGGGGCAGGGGCCTGCGGCCTGCTCCGCGCTGTCGTTGCCCTGCAGGAAGTCGCGGGCGAACGCCTCGCGGGTGCCGGAGACCCCGGACCGGCCCACAGGCACGAAGGCGGGTATTCCCACCCCTGGGTCGTTGAACGCTTGCGCGATCTGCTCGGTGGTCATCCCGCCGCCAGGACCAGCGGCGAACAGCGATGGCGGGAGCTTGACCGTGTTTCCCACCACGGCGAAGACCACCACCCCAACTGGCTGGCCCACATAAGGAGGGCCGGGCGGCCCTCCCGGTGGCTGGCCGTCGTACATCGCGGCCAGCGGACTCGGGCTGGTGCTGTTTTCAAGCTCCGACAGGCCCTGGACGCTGCCGATGGCACGCACCGTGATGTGGGCACCCGGGCAGTACTGCTCGTATTCGGCAGCGACCTCTTTGACGATCGGCTCGAACGCGGTCGAGCCCTTGAACGCGACACTGCCGGCAGCGCAGACCGGGCTGGGACTGAGCGCACGGCTGGCCAACCGGACGCCAGCAACGGCGCTCAACGCCATCGCCAGCACAATGGCTGCGGATACGGATAGGGCCACCCACTTTCGCCGCTGCCCTTGACCGAGACGCACGAACCTGCCGCCGAGAATGCTGCCTTCGACCAAGACCTGCCCTTGCTCGCCGTCCAGACCCGGCTGCGGGGCGGTGTCCGACTCGAGGAGCACCAGGAGCTTGAAGCCCTCGTTGTAGTTCATCTGGAGGGCCGGCAAGGTGAAGTAGTCTTCCGCCCCCGGTACCGGGGGCTCCTGCTCCTCCTGGACCAATTTGTGATAGAGGGCATTTTCCCGGACCTTGTAGTTCACGACTCTGCGGCCGGGGAACCGGACGGCGAACTCCCGGTGCTCACCAAAGTCAGCCTCGCGGATTGGCTCGCGGCCGACGTTACGCACCTCGACAAGTGCCAGGCTGCCGTTCGTAACAGGCGGTGCTGTCCCGTTCCCGCCCTTGTACAAGATCTCCCAGGTGATCGGTGACTGGCCGCCAGGCCCCTGCGGCAACTGTGGCTGCGCCGAAGGGTCTCCTTGGTTGACCGCCTCGTCATACAGGACGTCCCAGCCGATGACGCGGTGCCTGGAGAACACCTGGGACAGCAGGCCCCACGCAGCGCTCGCCACCGCCAGACCGAAGCCGACCAGCAGTCCAGTGATCACCCCCCGTGTGTCGACTGCCGTGTAGAGCCGGCTAATAACCCCCACTGCCTGCCAGTGCATCGCGACCTTCTGTCTGTCACCCCGAGCCGAGCCCGTCCGGCAGATGGCACCTTAGTAAACGAAAGTGACCAACGGCCAAACACGACATCCCAGGATGATCTCAGGCAGCTGTGACCTCATTGACGGACGAGAGTCATAATTGATCAGATATCACTATGGGCATGGATAGACAGCCCATTCCGCCCTGCTAGAGGTGGCGCATCCACAGGTTCGTTTCCAGGTAGGTTCCGCGGTCCTGCTCACGGTCGATGTCGACCAGGTCGAGGGCGTCTGGGACGACGTACTGGCCTGTTTCGGGGAATGCCATGGCCGTCCAGCTCTCCCATTCGGCCACCGTCCCCGTGATGGTCATGGAGCGGGGGGCGGGCCTCAGGATGGTGGCTCCCAGCCGCTGGTGGGTGCGGATCCACGGGTCGATATGCAGGCCGTCACCCCGGGTCCAGCGGGCGAAGGCCGTCATGGACGTCAGTGGGTAGCGGCTCTTGAGCGCTGGCCTGACCGGTGCGATGACACGCTCCAGTCCCCTGGCGGTGGCTCGCTCCCGCAGCGCGGTGAGGGTCTTGCCCGCCAGCCCGCCGCCTTGCTGGTCAGCCTTGACCGCGGCGGCCATGATGCACAGCGTGTCGGCCGGCCTTGAGTCTTCATGGCCGGTGACTGAGCTGGCCAGCGCTCCGTCATAGCCGTCGGGCAGGGTGGCGACCGTGGCGTCCCAGCGCAGCGGCACACCCCAGCCACCCGCGACGACCTGGCCGTCATCGAGCAGCAGCACGTCATAGAAGGGGAAGTACTCCTCGACGCGGCCGATGTATTCAGAGGTGATCGGGTCGTGGAAGATGAACTCCGGCCAGACGGTGCGCAGCGCCTGGGCGGTCTGCTCCTCGAGGTCGGGGCGGTCAGCCGTGGTGACCGTCGCTAGCTCACCCACGGTGCCTGACCTGCATTGTGCGACTCCCTCTGGTTGTCACCGGATGTCGATCCTCTCGAAGATGGGCCGAGGTGCGGGGAGCCGGCCGCTGGTGGCAGCGCACTGCTGCGCGATCCGCGCTGCTGTCTCCGGCAGGAAGGGCTCCAGGTTCTCACCGAGCACGTCGAGGGCATGGACCAGGGGCGCGAGCACACTGTCCAGCTGGTGTCCGGCGGCCGTGTCACCGCCGCGCTCGGCCTTGGCAAGCCGCCATGGCTGGGTGCGGTTGATGTAGCGGTTGGCTGCCTCGACGATCGCCCACACAGCCGCAGTGCCGGCCCGGAAGTCGAACCCGGTCAGGGCCGTCTCGATGAGACCGGGTGCGCGGCAGCAGGCCGCGCTGAGTTCCTCGCTGCCGGGCGGGGTGCCGGTGGTGCTGGGCGGGTACCCGGCACGGAATTGGTGGACCATCGAGACGACCCGATTGACGAGGTTGCCCAGGCCGTTGGCGAGTTCGTCATTGGCCCGGGCGGCCAGCCGTGCCACAGTGAAGTCGGTGTCCCCCACGCGCAGCACCTCCCGCAGCAGCCACCAGCGGACGGCGTCGGTGCCGTAGGTAGTGGCCAGCTCCGTGGGGTCTACCGTGGTCCCGTTCGACTTGCTGATCTTCTGGCCGCCGATGGTGAGGTAGTCATGCACCACGATGTGAGTGGGCAACGGCAGGCCAGCCGACAGCAGCATGGCGGGCCAGTACACGGCGTGGAACCGGAGTACGCCTTTGCCCACCAGGTGGAACCGGCGGTTGCTGCCCGTCCACCACTTTCGGTAGTCGGCACCGGCTTCGCCGAACCCGAGCGCGGTGATGTAGTTGCCCAGCGCGTCCCACCAGACATAGATGACCTGGCTTGGGTCGCCGGGTACCGGGATGCCCCAGCCGTGTGCACGGCCGGTGGACCGGGAGATGGAGAAGTCCGCCAGGCCACCACGGATGAAGCCGAGCACCTCGTTGCGCCGCTCGGCTGGCTCGATCCGCAGCTCACCGCCGCTGATCAGGTTCCGGAGCCGGTCACCGTAGCGGGAGAGACGGAAGAACCAGTTCTCCTCCGCCACGGGCTCGGGAGCGGTGCCATGTTCGGGGCAGCAGCCGCCATCCAGCTCATCGGAGGTGTAGAACTGCTCGCAGCCCACGCAGTAGAGCCCTTCGTAATGCCTGCGGTAGAGGTCACCCGCATTGGCACAGGCCTGCCAGAACTGTTCCACCCCTGGCCGGTGCCTGGGGTCATGGCTGGTGCGGATCACATCATCGACTGTCGTCCCGAGCGGCCCATGCAGAGCCGTGGACGCGTCAGCGTTGCGGTCAACGAATTCCTGGACGGGAAGGCCAGCCGCCTTCGCCGCCAGCACGTTCTTCAGCGAATTGTCATCGGTGCCGGTCTGGAGCCGGACCGCGTCACCACGGAGGCGGTAGTGGCGCGCCAGCACGTCGGCTTGGACCAGCTCCAGTGCGAAGCCCAGGTGCGGCTGGGCGTTCACGTAGGGGATGGTGGTGGTGATGTAGGTGTGAGGGTTGATCATCGGAACCTCCGGCAATCCCGGGGCACCGACCCGCCACAATGAGTCGAGGCCCCGTCATAGGGGCCTCGAACTTTCGTCCGTGCAGCGTCAGCGGCCCCGCAAGCGGGGCATCATCTTCCGGGACACGGCCGTGCTCATGTTTCCAGCGTAGCAGCCGGCCACCAGCGGCATTCGGCGTCAGTTACGCGTGTTCGGTGTCTTAGGCGCCCGCGACATAGGCCGCGAGGTGCTCGGCGGTGAGGGTGGAGCGGGCTTCAACGAGGTCGGCAGGTGTGCCTTCGAAGACGATGCGGCCGCCGTCGTGGCCAGCACCCGGGCCGAGGTCGACAATCCAGTCGGCGTGCGCCATGACCGCTTGGTTGTGCTCGATGACAATGACCGACTTGCCGGAGTCGACGAGCCGGTCGAGCAGGCCTAGCAGTTGCTCGACATCGGCGAGGTGCAGACCGGTGGTCGGCTCGTCGAGGACGTAGATGCCGCCCTTGCCGGCCATGTGGGTGGCCAGCTTGAGCCGCTGCCGCTCGCCGCCGGACAACGTGGTGAGCGGCTGGCCGATGCTGAGGTAGCCGAGCCCGACATCGGCGAGCCGGGTGAGGATGACGTGGGCGGCCGGTGTTCGTGCCTCACCCGCGCCGAAGAACTCCGTAGCCTCGGTCACCGGCATCGCGAGCACCTCGCTGATGTCGCGGCCGCCGAGGTGGTATTCCAGCACCGAGGCGCCGAACCGCTTCCCCTCACACTCCTCGCAGGTGGTGGCGACACCGGCCATCATCGCCAGGTCGGTGTAGATGACGCCGGCGCCGTTGCAGGTGGGGCAGGCCCCCTCGGAATTGGCGCTGAACAGCGCCGGCTTCACGCCATTGGCCTTTGCGAACGCGGTGCGGATCGGGTCGAGCAGGCCGGTGTAGGTCGCCGGGTTGCTGCGCCGCGAGCCGCGGATCCCGCCCTGGTCGATCGACACCACACCCGCCCCGGCCGGGATCGACCCGAACACGAGCGAGCTCTTGCCGGAACCGGCGACGCCAGTGACGACGGTAAGCACGCCGAGCGGGATGTCGACATCGACGTCGCGGAGGTTGTGCGTACTCGCGCCCCGGATCTCCAGCGCACCGCTGGGTGTTCGGACCTTTTCCTTGAGGGCGGCCCGGTCCTCAAGATGGCGGCCGGTGAGGGTGCCGCTGGCCCGCAGCCCTTCGACGGTGCCCTCGAAGCAGACGGTGCCGCCCGCTGTCCCGGCACCCGGTCCGAGGTCGACGACATGGTCGGCGACCTCGATCGTCTCCGGCTCGTGCTCCACCACGAGCACGGTGTTGCCCTTGTCGCGCAGCCGCAGCAGCAGGTCGTTCATTCGCTGGACGTCGTGGGGGTGCAGCCCGATCGTCGGCTCATCGAAAACGTAGGTGACGTCGGTGAGCGCCGAGCCGAGATGGCGGATCATCTTGACGCGCTGCGCCTCGCCGCCCGACAGCGTGCCCGCTGGCCGGTCCAGCGACAGGTAGCCCAGCCCTATCTCCGTGAACGAATCGAGGATGTGCCGCAGCGTTGCGAGCAGCGGCGCCACAGACGGCTCGTCGAGGCCGCGTGCCCATTCGGCCAGGTCGCTGATTTGCATCGCACACGCATCGGCGATGCTGGTCCCGCCGATCCGCGACGACCGGGCGGCCTCACTGAGCCGGGTGCCGCCGCACTCGGGGCACATGGTGAACGTCACGGCCCGGTCCACGAACGCCCGGATGTGCGGCTGCATCCCCTCCTTGTCCTTGGAGAGCATCGACTTCTGGATCCGCGGGATCAGGCCCTCGTAGGTCATGTTGATGCCCGCGATCTTCATCCTGACCGGCTCGCGGTAGAGGAAGTCGTGCAGCTCAGTCTTGGTGTACTTGCGGATCGGCTTGTCCGGGTCATAGAAGCCCGACCCGCTGTAGAGACGGTAGTTCCAGCCGCCCGCGGTGTAGCCGGGGACGGTGATGGCCCCCTCGTTGAGCGACCTGGAGTCATCGAAGAGCTGGGTGAGGTCGATATCGGTGACCATGCCGCGGCCTTCGCAGCGCGGGCACATGCCACCGGTGATGCTGAAACTGCGCCGCTCCTTCACGGTCTTCCCGCCGCGCTCGAACTCGACCGCACCCGCTCCGCTGATGGAGGCGACATTGAAGGAGAACGCCTTGGGCGAGCCGATGTGCGGCTGCCCGAGCCGGCTGAACAGGATCCGCAGCATCGCGTTGGCATCGGTCGCGGTGCCGACCGTGGAGCGGGAGTCGGCACCCAGCCGCTGCTGGTCGACGATGATCGCGGTTGTCAGCCCTTCGAGTACGTCAACCTCAGGCCGCGCCAGCGTCGGCATGAACCCCTGGACGAAGGCGCTGTAAGTCTCATTGATCAGCCGCTGCGACTCCGCGGCGATCGTGTCGAACACCAGCGAGCTCTTGCCCGAGCCGGAGACGCCGGTGAACACCGTGAGCCGCCGCTTCGGGATCTCGACGCTGACGTCCTTGAGGTTGTTCTCGCGCGCGCCGTGCACGCGGATCAGATCGTGGCTGGTGGCAACCACTCAACGGTCCTCAAGCAGCCCGAGGACATTGCCATCGGGGTCGGTGACGGTGGCCACCAGGCGACCGCCACCTACGTCACGCACGGGGTCTTTCACGGCTGCGCCAGCAGCAGTCACTTCGGCCAGCTTCGCCTCGATGTCCGGCACGTGCCAGTAGGCGACCGGTGAGGTCATTCCCTGCGGGCCACCGCCGGGCACCAGCCCGATGTGCTGGCCCTCGGCATCGAATCCGACGTAATAGGAACTGTCGGCCTGTGGTTCGATGCCGAGTAGCGCGGTGTACACCGCCTTCGCCGCCGCCAGGTCGGACACGGGATGCAGCACCGTCTTGATTCCCTGGGTTGAAGAGCCGGTCATCCTCACTCCTGAAGTCATGGGTCACATCGACCCGGTGTCGTCTGTACAGGTCGTCGCCGCGATGCCCGGACGGTTCAGCGCAGCTCCTGGATGCGGACCAGGTTGCCCGCGGGATCGCGGAAAGCGCAGTCGCGAACCCCATACGGCTGGTCTGTCGGCTCCTGGACGACCTCGGCGTCACTGGCCTGCAGCCGCTCGAAGACGGCGTTGACGTCCCTGGTGGCCAGGAGGACGCTGGCGTAGCTGCCCTTGGCCATCATCTCGGCGATGGTGCGGCGTTCGTCGTCGGTGACACCGCAGCCCGGCGGAGCCGGGGGCGCCAGGACGATAGATGTCCCGGGCTGGTCGGCGGGACCGACCGTGATCCAGCGCAGCTCGCCGTATCCGACGTCGTTGCGGACCTCGAAGCCGAGCGCGTCGCGATAGAAGGCCAGGGACGCATCCGGGTCGTCGTGCGGGAGGAAGCTCGCATGAATGCTGATGTCCATGCTGGTCACGCTAGCTGCGGCTGGTGACCTGCGCTTCTTGATTCCTGACCGGTCTCGTGACCTGTTTCGCTACGCACGACGGCATCCCCATGGTCGCCTGCGCCGCGTGGCGCCGGTAGGTACTGGGCGGCACACCGACCAACTCTGTGAAGCGGGTGCTGAAAGTGCCCAGCGACGAGCAGCCAACCGCGAAACAGACCTCAGTGACGCTGAGGTCACCGCGACGCAGCAACGCCATCGCGCGCTCGATGCGACGCGTCATCAGGTAGCCGTAGGGCGACTCGCCATAGGCGAGCCGGAACTCGCGGCTGAGGTGCCCGGCCGACATGTGCGCTCCGCGGGCGAGCGCCTCGACGTCCAGCGGTTGCGCGTACTCCCGGTCGATCCGGTCGCGGACCCGTCGCAACCGTGCGAGGTCACGCAGGTGCTGCTCTGCGGCTGGTCTGCTGGTCACCCTGTGTATTTTAGCTGTCCGGCCGCTGACACCCCGCTCCGGTAATGGAAGGTGCCGGAGGCTTGCCGCAAGCGACCGAACCGTGCTGAAGATGTCCCGTTCGTTGTACTGATGACGGCCACAGGGCCGAGGGGAGCTGACGGTATGGCCGCGCTCGACGCTGACCGCTACGTGCTGGGTTTCGAAGAGGTCGACAGGACGCAGATCGCCGTCGTCGGAGGCAAGGGCGCGAACTTGGGCGAGCTGTCACGTATCGCTGGCATCCGGGTGCCCGCTGGCTTCTGCATCACGACGGACACCTTCCGGCGGATCATGGCGGATGCGCCATCGCTCGACGATCACCTCGATCGGCTCGCGCTCCTCGAGCCCAACGACCGAGACGCGATCCGCACGCTCAGCGCGGAGACCCGAGCGACACTCGAAGCGGTCGCCCTTCCGGGCGATCTGGCGGAGACGATCACCGCGGAGATCAGCCGGCTCGGCGACGACGTGGCCTACGCGGTGCGATCGAGCGCGACAGCGGAGGACCTGCCGGCGGCGTCGTTCGCGGGCCAGCAGGACACCTATCTCAACGTCGTGGGCACGGCGGCGATCCTCCGGCACGTCAGCCGGTGCTGGGGCTCGCTCTTCACCGAGCGCGCCGTCACCTACCGCCTGCGCAACGGTGTCGACCACCGCCAGGTCCACATGGCCGTGGTCGTTCAGCAGATGGTGTTCCCGGAGGGCGCCGGCATTGTCTTCACCGCCGACCCCGTCACCTCGAACCGCAAGATCGTCTCGGTGGAAGCGACCGTCGGCCTCGGCGAAGCGCTGGTCTCCGGCCTGGTGAACGCGGACGTCTACAAGGTTCGAGACGGTGAGGTCGTCCACAAGGCCGTGGCCACCAAGCGGCTCGCCATCCAGCCGTCACCGGCCGGCGGGACGCACGAAGAGCCGGTCGACCCGGCCCGGCAGCAGCAACCTGTGCTTGCCGACCCACAGGTGGTGGAACTCGCGACGCTGGGCCGGCAGATCGAGGCGCACTTCGGCTGCCCGCAGGACATCGAGTGGTGCCTGGCCGACGGCGGCTTCCAGATCGTCCAGAGCCGGCCGATCACGACGCTGTTCCCCGTCCCGGAGCGCGACGACGCCGAGAACCACGTCTACGTGTCCGTCGGCCACGGGCAGATGATGACGGACCCGATGAAGCCGTTGGGGCTCTCCATGTGGAAGCTCACGGCGCTGCCACCGATGTACGTGGCCGGCGGGCGGCTGTTCGTCGACGTGACCCAACGCCTGGCGTCACCGGCGAGCCGGCCCGGCCTCCTCGCAGTATTCGGCAGGGGCGACCCGCTCATCAGGGACGCGCTGCAAACCGTGCTCGACCGCGGTGACTTCCTCCCCAGCCTCCCGGACGACGTCCCGGCCGGTCC
>DASYYE010000083.1:0-25351 GCA_035946955.1 Streptosporangiaceae bacterium
ACCCGGCACCACCGGCACGGGAGGCATCCTCCGCAGTCACCACCACCGGGTACCGGCCGGCCAGTTCCACCAGTGCCGGATCCACTGGCATCACCCAGCCCGGGTCGGCGACGGTGACCCGCACGCCTTGCCCGTCGAGCCAGCGTGCCGCCGCCAGGCACGGCCCGGCCATCGGGCCGTAGGCCACCAGCAAGGCGTCCTCGCCGTAGGCGGCCAGAATGTCCACTGTGGAGAACTGCCCGACCGCGGGGATGTCGCCGTTGGCAGGAGCCTTCGGGTAACGGACCACCGTGGGCCCGTCAGTGGCGACCGCCTGCCGCAGCAGCCGCCTCAGCCGGGCCGGATCGCGCGGCGCGGCCACCCGCAGCCCCGGTACCGCCGCCAGGATCGAGGTGTCCCACATGCCGTGGTGGCTGGCGCCGTCCGGACCGGTGATCCCGGCCCGGTCAAGGACGAACGTCACCGGCAGCCGGTGCAGCGCCACGTCCATCAGGACCTGGTCCACCGCGCGGGTAAGGAACGTGGCGTAGACGGCCACGACCGGGTGGTGTCCGGCCATGGCCAGCCCGGCCGCCGAGGTCACCGCATGCTGTTCGGCGATGCCGACGTCGAAGTACCGGGCCGGGTACCGCTGCGCGAACGGCGCCAGCCCGGTGGGACCAGGCATCGCAGCGGTCACCGCGACCACGTCGGGGCGCTCCGCGGCGATCGCGCACAGTTCCTCGCTGAACACGTCGGTCCAGCCGGCACTGGCTGGGCGGGCAGGCCGCCCGGTGTCCGGGTCGATCACGGGGATGGCGTGCATCCGCTCGGCGTGGTCCCCCTCGGCCGGCCCGTACCCGCGCCCTTTGACGGTCACGCAGTGCACCACCACCGGCCGGCGCAGGGCCCGCGCCTGAGACAGCACCCGCTCCACCGCGACCGGGTCGTGCCCGTCCACCGGGCCGAGGTACGCCAGGCCCAGGTTCTCGAACACAGTCGGCCCGTCACCGGTTCCCCGGCGCAACCGGGACAGGTGCACGGCGAGACCGCCCACGGTCGGCGCATACGAGCGGCCGTTGTCGTTGAGCACTACGACCACAGGCCGGCCGCTGGCACCTAGGTTGTTCAATGCCTCCCAGGCCATCCCGCCGGTCAGCGCACCATCGCCGACCACGACGACCACGTGCCGGTCCTCCCCGCCCAGCTCATGTCCCTTGGCCAGCCCGTCGGCGTAGGCCAGCGCGGCGGAGGCGTGCGAGCTCTCAATCAGGTCGTGCGGGGACTCCGCCCGGCACGGGTACCCGGACAGCCCGCCGGCCCGGCGCAGCGTTCCCATGGCGTCCCATCGCCCGGTCAGCAGCTTGTGCACGTAGGCCTGGTGCCCGGTGTCGAACAGCACCCGGTCGCGCGGCGAGTCGAACACCCGGTGCACCGCCATCGTCAGCTCCACCGCGCCGAGGTTCGAGCCGAGGTGGCCACCCGACCGGGCGACGGTCGCGATCAGGTAGTCCCGGATGCGCTGGGCAGCGCCCGGCAGCTGTGTGGGCCGCAGTGCCCGCAACTGCCGCAGGCTGCTTATGCGTGGCGATGGGCGGGCGGTGCTTTCGCGGGTTGCGAGTATGGCGGTCATCGTGCCCTACTTCCTGCCAGGCGAACTGGGCGTTGCAAGCAGTGTCATGACTGCCAGCAGCACCGGTCGACGTGCGTTCCACTGGCTGGAACCCGTGGTCTGGCCGTTCCGGTGAATGGGACGCCCATTGCGGCGCGCCGCGCGCGATACCTAGCGTCGCAGGGCATGTCCGGTCCGCCACCGCGGGCCGCACGCGAAGGGATAGCCGAGCCATGAGCATCTCCGCCACGCTGACCCGCCCCCACCGCACCGTCGCCGAGCGGGTCGACGCCACGCTGCGCGCGTTCCTCGACGACCAGGTCCACCGGTACCCGCACGCTGAGCTACCCGCGGTACTGGGGGTGGTTGAGCGTTTCGTCCTGGGAGGCGGCAAGCGGATGCGGCCGCAGTTCTGCTACTGGGGCTGGCGGGGTGCTGGCGGCGACGACGGGCAGGCCATCATCGAGGTGGGCGCGTCGCTGGAGTTGCTGCACGCGTTCGCCCTGATCCACGACGACATCATGGATGCCAGTGACACCCGGCGGGGGCGGCCGACGGTGCACCGGTCGCTGGCCAGGCTGCACGAGCGCAACGGCTGGTCCGGTGATGCCGGGCGGTTCGGTGTCAGCACCGCCCTGCTCTGTGGTGACCTGTGCTCGTTCTGGTCGGATGAGATGCTGCACGGCTGCGGGCTGCCCGCGGCGCGGCTGGCCGCGGTGCGGCCCCTGCTGAACGCCATGCGCACGGAACTGTGCGCCGGGCAGTACTTCGACCTCGCCGAGCAGGCCAGCGGCGGCACCCTGGAGGGTGCGCTGCGGGTGATCCGGTACAAGACGGGCTGCTACACCGTGGAGCGGCCGCTGCAGGCCGGCGCGGCCCTGGCCGGCGCCGGACCCGGGCTGCAGCGCGCCTACAGCGCCTACGGGGTACCGATCGGTGAGGCGTTCCAGCTCCGCGACGACATCCTCGGCGTGTTCGGCGACCCGGCTCTCACCGGCAAGCCGGTCCTGGACGACCTGCGTGATGGCAAGGCAACCGTGCTGATGGCGCTCACCCGGCGCAGCGCCGACACTGCGCAGCTCGCGCTGATCGACCGCTGGCACGGCAACCCGGCGCTGGATGAGGACGGCGCGGCGGCGCTGCGCCAGACCATCGTGGCCACCGGTGCGCTGGACCAGGTGCAGGACATGATCGAGCAGCGCACCAGCGCGGCACTGACCGCCCTGGACCAGGCAGACATCGACAGCGACGCCCGGATCGCCTTGCGGGACCTGGGTCTGCGGGCCACCCGCAGGCAGGTGTAGGGAGCAGGGATGACCGGACGGGTACTGCTGGCCGCGCCACGCGGCTGCTGCGCTGGCGTCGACCGCGCGGTGGGCACTGTCGAAAAGGCGCTGGAACTGTACGGCGCACCGATCTATGTGCGCGGCCAGATCGTGCACAACACGTACCTGGTGGACCGCCTGCGCCAACGGGGCGCAGTGTTCGTGACCGAAGTCGACGAGGTTCCCGAGGGCGCCGTGGTGGTGTTCTCCGCGCACGGCGTCGCACCGGACGTCCAGGTGGCCGCGCGGCAACTCAAGCTGCGCGCGATCGACGCGACCTGCCCGCTGGTGACCAAGGTCCACCGGGAGGCCGTCCGGTTCGCCGAGGCCGGATACGACATCCTGCTCATCGGCCACCACGGGCACGAAGAGGTCCTCGGCACGCTCGGCCAGGCACCCGGGCGGGTGCACCTGGTGGACGGGCCAGACGACGTGGCCCGGGTGGCGGTGCGCGACCCGGCCCGGGTCGCCTGGCTGTCGCAGACCACCCTGTCGGTAGACGAAACCCAGGCGACCGTGGCGTTGCTGCGCGCCCGCTTCCCCCAGCTGGTCGACCCGCCGAGCGACGACATCTGCTACGCCACGCAGAACCGGCAGGCCGCGGTGCGGCGCATCGCCACCGGGGCCGAACTGGTCATCGTGGTCGGATCGGCCAACTCCTCCAACTCGGCCCGGCTAGTGGACGTCGCACGTAGCGCCGGGGCCAGCGCACACCTGGTGGACCGGGCGACAGACATCGATCCTCAGTGGCTGGCTGGAGTAACGGCAGTTGGCGTCTCCAGCGGCGCGTCAGTACCTGAAGTCCTGGTGCGCGAGGTACTGGCCTGGCTGGCTGAGCACGGCTACAGCAAGGTCGAACTGATCGAGACCGCCCGGGAGGGAATGACGTTCGCACTGCCAGCCGAGCTGGGCCGTGACCGAGCGAGGGCACAGGCCGCCCCGCACGTGGGGCGAGAACCTGCCGAAATCGTGTAGGACATTCCGAACGTGAGGGCCCGGACATGACTACGATCACGGCTGCGTCGGCTGAGCTGATCACGGCCGGGGCGGCTGGTCAGGCGCAGGGTGAGAACTTCCCGGTTGCGCTGCGACTGCTTCCCGGCCGCTACCGGCAGCATCTGGCCGCAGTGTATGGATTCGCCCGTTCCGCTGATGACATGGGCGATGAGGCGCCGCCAGCGCAGCGGCTGGAACTGCTTGACGCGCTGGCCGATGACATCCACCGGCTGTACCGGGCCGGCGGCGAGGGGCCGCGGCTGGCGGTGGTCCGTGCCCTGGCCCCGGCCGTGGCCCAGTGTGCGATCCCAGTCCAGCCGTTTCTCGACCTGATCGCCGCGAACCGCCAGGACCAGATGGTCACCCGCTACCAGACCGCCGGGGACCTGCTGAGGTACTGCCGGCTGTCGGCCAACCCGGTGGGCAGGATCGTGCTGCACATCTTTGGCGTGGCCACACCTGACCGGCAAGCGCTGTCGGACCTGGTCTGCACCGCGCTCCAGCTCGCCGAACACTGGCAGGACGTGGCGGAAGACCTGCGAGCCGGGCGCATCTACCTGCCTGGTGAGGACATGGACCGGTTCGGGTGCTCCGAGGCGGGCCTGGCTGCCCCGGCCGCCGGGCCCGCAGTACGGGCGCTGGTCGAATTCGAGACCGAGCGAGCACGGGCGATGCTCGATGCCGGGGCGCCCATCGTCGGCACGCTGTCAGGCGCTGCCCGGGCCGCCGTGGCCGGCTACGTGGCCGGCGGCCGGGCAGCGCTGGCAGCGATCACCGCCAGTGGTTACGACGTGCTCGGCGCAACTCCGAGGCCGCGTGCTCGCCGCGTCGCCGCGGAACTGCTCAAGGCCTACGTAATCGGGAGGTGAAAGGTGATATCCGTCCGTTCCGCCTACCGCTGTTGCGAACAGGTCACCTGGTCGCAGGCGCGGAACTTCTCCTACGGCATCTGGCTGCTGCCCCCGGCCAAGCGCCGCGCGCTGGCCGCCGTCTACGCGTTCGCACGCCGGATCGACGATATCGGGGACGGCCCGCTGCCCCCTGACCGCAAGCTCGCCGAACTGGCACGGGCCCGCGCTGCTCTGTCGGCGCTGATCGCAGGCGAACCTGACAGCAGCGACCCGGTGCTGGTGGCGCTGGCCGACGCAGCGGGCAAGTTCGGCCTCCCGCTTGCCGCCTTTGGTGAGCTGATCGACGGCTGCGAGGCCGACGTGCGCGGGACCACCTACCACACCTTCAGCGACCTGCTGCACTACTGCCGGTGCGTGGCCGGCTCGATCGGGCGGCTGTCGCTGCGCGTATTCGGTCCCCGTGACCTGGATATGGCCGTGCCACTGGCCGATTCCCTCGGCGTGGCGCTCCAGCTCACGAACATCCTGCGGGACATCGCTGAGGACTACGCGGGTGGCCGGGTCTACCTGCCGGCCGAGGACTTCGAGCGGTTCGGCGCCACGCTGGCGGAGCCGGGCGGAAACGGCAGCCAGGACAGGCTGGCGGCGCTGGTCAAGTTCGAGGCGGACCGGGCACGGGACTGGTACGCCACCGGGCTGGCGCTGATGCCACTGCTGGACCGTCGCAGTGCGGCCTGCACGGGTGCCATGGCCGGCATCTACTCCCGGCTGCTCGAGCGCATCGCGGCCACCCCAACGGCGGTGCTTTCCGCCCGCATGTCACTGTCCACGTCGGAAAAGGCGCTGGTCGCCACCTCGTCGCTGGTGGCCGTACTGCGGCCATCGGGGTCGCGGAGGGCTGCGCCTGCGAGGGTGAAGGAGGCGGCCTGGTGATGTCACGTCCTCACGTTGCTGTCGTGGGCGGCGGCCTGGCGGGCATCACCGCCGCGATCGCCTTGGGCGAGATGGGCTCGCACGTCACACTGCTGGAGGCCAGGCCACGGCTGGGCGGCGCCACTTCTTCCTTCCGCCGCGGCGGCCTGACGATCGACAACGGCCAGCACGTGTTCCTGCGCTGCTGCACCGCCTACCGCGGCCTGCTGAGGCGGCTGGGCATGACCGGCGCGGTGTCCATGCAGGACCGGTTCGACGTGACGGTGCTGAGCCCGGCTGGAGGGGCACGCCTGCGCCGGTCCGTACTGCCTGGCCCATTGCACATGGCGAGGGCGCTGGCCGGATACGGCCTCATGTCACCGGCCGCGCGATGGCGAGCGGTGGCGGCGGCCCTCGCCATGACCCGGCTGGACCCGGCCCGGGCCGAATTCGACGGCCTGCGGCTGGGCGACTGGCTGGCCGCGCACGGCCAGGATGAGCGGGCCCGCCGGGTGCTGTGGGACCTGTTCACGGTGTCCACGCTGAACGTGGCGGGCGATGATGCGAACCTGGCCCTGGCGGCGAAGGTGATGAGGACCGCACTGCTGTCCGCCAACGACGCGGCCGATATCGGCGTCCCGGCGGTCCCACTCGGCGACCTGCATGGCCGGGCCGCGGCTGGCCTGCTCGGCCGCCAGGGGGCGAGCGTGCGGGTGGGCGCGAAGGTGGCGGCGGTCGAGCCGCTGCCTGAGGGTGGGTTCCGCCTCCGGCTGGCAGACCGGGGCCGCAGCGTGGGTGGGCGCCAGCCAGCAGCCGGGCTCAGCAGGCGTACTGCCGAAAGCCGGGTGGTCGACGCCGACGCGGTGGTGCTCGCGGTGCCGCCGCCGGTGGCGGCCGCCCTCGCGCCGCCCGGTGTGCATGCCCAGCCAGACGGGGTGGACGGGGCGCCTGGCCCGCAACAGTGGCGGCTGCTTGGCACCTCGCCGATCGTCAACGTGCACGTGATCTACGACCGGCCGGTCACCAGGCTCCCGTTCGTGGCGGCAGTGGACTCGCCGGTGCAGTGGGTGTTCGACCGTACGCGTCCTTCCGGGCTGCGGACGGGACAGTACCTGGCGGTGTCACTGTCAGCCGCCGACCGCTATATAGACGTCCCCGCTGCCCGGCTGCGCCAGGAGTTCCTGGCTGCGCTGGCAGGGCTGTTCCCGGCCGCACGGGAAGCGGCGGTGACCGATTTCTTCGTCACCAGGGAGCGGCGGGCGACGCTGAACCAGGTGCCGGGGTGCCAGCGGATGCGGCCACCGGCCGCGACCACCCTGCCCGGCCTGGTGCTCGCAGGCGCGTGGACCGACACCGGGTGGCCGGACACGATGGAGGGAGCCGTGCGGAGCGGATTGAACGCGGCGCGAGCACTGCGCGCCCGGCAATGGTGACCGGCAGGCCGCTGGATCTGCACACCGCCAGCGGCGTAGCCATCGAGCATCTTTGTTCCCTTCAGCTCCCCGACGGGCGCTGGGAGGGCGAGATGGTGTGGAACACCATGCTGCTGTCCCAGTACGTGCTCACCCATCGGCTGGTAGGCCGGTGGCCGCTGCCTGAGCCCGATATCGCCGGCATCCTGCGGCACTTCGAGACGACGCAGCTTCCTGATGGTTCGTGGCCGGCCCACCGGGAGGGGCCGCCATCGGTCTACCTGACTGCGCTGGCCTATGTGACCCTCCGGGTGCTGGGCCAGCCAGCGGATGCTCCGAGCGTGGCCAGGGCCCGGGACTGGTGGCTTGGCCACGGCTCCATCACGGCCGTTCCGTCCTGGGGACGACTGTGGCTCGCGCTGCTGGGCCTCTACGGATACGACGGGATCAACCCGGTTCCTCCCGAGCTGTTTTTGCTTCCGCCGCGTGCACCGATGCACCCTGACCGCCTCTACTGTCACACGCGGTACACCTACAGCGGCCTTGCCTATTTGTATGGCAGCCGGGCGCAGTTCGACCTCGGACCGCTGGGTGAGCAGTTGCGGCGGGAACTGTATGGCGCGGATTTCGCGTCTGTCGACTTCGCCGCGGCGCGTGGCCGGCTCACCGGTCCCGATGTGTTCGTGCCACCCCATCCGATCCTGCGCGCGGCATATACGGCCCTTGCCGCCTACGAGCGCTGGCCCGTCAAGTCCGCGCGGCGGGCGGCGCTGCGCCGGTGTGCTCAGCATGCGTTGCGCGGGCTCGAAGCTTCCCGTGGCCATGGCGTGTCGCCTGTGAGCGCCCTGCTCGGCTGCCTGGTCCTGGCCCGCACCGGGGCTCCGCGTGCGCAGGTGCTGGCCGCGCTGGCCGCTCTCGAGGCCTGGCGCTGGGAGGACGAGGAGGAAGGAATCCGCGTCGTGGGGGCGCGCTCGTCCTCGTGGGACACATCGTTCGCGATGCGCGCGCTGGCCGCGGCGCCATCCTCAGCCAAGGTCGACGCCGCGCTGGCGCGCGGCTACCGGTGGCTGCTCGGTGCCCAGGCCTGCGAGGAACTCCCTGCCGCGGTCAGCGGCGGCCGCTCACCGATCAACGGCGGCTGGTGTTTCTCCGACGGAACGCACCGCTGGCCAGTGTCGGACTGCACGGCCGAAGCTCTCTCCGCCATTCTCGCCGTCCATCACCGGGCCAGGCGGACAGAGCTCGAGCAGCGGATCCCCGACGAACGGATCCATGCCGCTGTCGGGTTCATCCTGGCCAGGCAGAACCGGGACGGTGGGTTCGGTACCTATGAGAATGCCAGGGCATCAGGTCTGCTCGAACGGTTCAACCCGTCCGAGATGTACGCCGACTGTATGACCGAGGCCTCCCATGTCGAGTGCACAGCATCGTGTGTGTCCGCGCTGGCGCGCTTCCGCGCAGACTGCGCCGGCTATCAGGGGATGGGTGATGTCAACCGGGCGGTCAGGCGCGGCGTCGCGTTCCTGCGATCCCGGCAGCGCGCGGACGGAAGTTATCCGGCCGCCTGGGGGATCGCCTTCACCTACTCCGCGTTCTTCGTGCTGGACGCCTTGCGGGCCGCGGGCGTTGATCCCGCGGACAAGGCCGTGACCGGCGCGACCGGCTGGCTGATCAAAGCGCAGAAAGCCGATGGCGGCTGGGGCGAGCACCATTCGAGCTGCCGGTCAGGCAAGTACGTGGAACATCCGCAGAGCCAGGCTGCCATGACCGCCTGGGCTCTGCTGGCCTTGACCCCGGTCGCCGGAACGGGGCATCCCGCCGTCCGCCGCGGCTTGGGCTTCCTCGCCAGCCTCATGGAGGGCAGCGCCGGGGGCTGGCCCCGGCAAGCGCCGAGCGGGGTCTTCTTCAAGACAGCGGTACTGGACTACCGCCTCTACAAGGATGTCTTCCCGGCCTGGGCGCTCGCCGTCGCGAGCGCGGCAACCACTGGCTGACCAGCGGTTTTAGGCCCGCGGGCCCTGGTTGGGCTGGCTCCTGGCATGTCTACTGAGCGATATCTGCAAAGGACGGCCTGGGGGGTTTAGGCGGACATGACGACGGCGGACATGACGACAGTTCTACCTGAACTCGCTGGGCCGCAGGGTCACCCCGTGCTCGGCAGCTTCACCGAATACCGGCACGACTTGCTGGGGTTCCTGCGGCGGTGCGCGGTGGACCACGGTGACCTGGTCCCGGTACGGGTCGTGTTCCACCGCGGCTTCCTGGTGAGTTCACCGGAGCTGGCGAACGAGGTGCTGGTGCGCAGGGCCCACGATTACCGCAAGGTCTTCCCGCTGCGCTACAACCGCCTGTTCCTTGGTTCCGGACTGCTGACCAGCGAAGGTGATCAGTGGAAGGCTGACCGCCGGCTGGTGCAGCCCGCGTTCCACGCCGACCGCATCGCTGGCTACGGCTCGATCGTCGTCGAGGAAGCGGCCAGGACCAGGGACAGGTGGCAGGCCGGGCAGGTCGTCGACATGCAGCAGGAAATGGCGGAGCTGACGCTCAGGGTCGTCGTGCGGTGCCTGTTCGACGTGGACACGGCGCTGGACTTCGAAACCATCTCGTGGGCGGTAGGGGTCATCCAGGAGAGGATGCGGGAGAGATACCGGGCCATGATCCCGTTGCCTGACAGCGCATGGACACCGCAGAACCTGCGCTTCCGCCAGGCGCTGCGGGTTCTGGACCGCATCGTCTACGGGTTCATCGCGCAGCGCAGGAACGCCGCCGCCGACCGCACCGACCTGCTGTCGATGCTGATGCACGCCAGGCGCGAAGATGGCACCAGGGCGAGTGACAAGCAGGTGCGCGACCAGATCATGACGATGTTCTTCGCCGGCCACGAGACGACCGCACTGGCCTTGAGCTGGAGCCTGTACCTGCTGTCGCGCCATCCCGAGGCTGCGGACGAGGTGCGCGCCGAACTGGCGTTGGTGCTGGGCGAGCGCACGCCGACCGCCGCGGACCTGCCGGGGCTGCGTCTCACCGGCCAGGTGGTCATGGAGTCGATGCGGCTGTATCCCCCGGTGTACGCCTTTGGCCGGGACGCGGTCCGGGACACCCGGATCGGCGGTCACACCATCCCCGCGCGGTCAAGCGTGATCATCGCTCCGTGGGTGATGCACCATGACGCGCGGCTGTTCGCCCATCCTCTGGAGTTCCGGCCGGATCGGTGGACCGAGGAGTTCGCACGGAGCCTGCCCAAGCTTGCGTACTGCCCCTTCGGCGGCGGCGCGCGGATGTGTGTCGGCAAGAACTTCGCGATGATGGAGGCCGTGCTCGCGCTGGCGACACTGCTGCGAGACTGCCGGGTCCGGCCAGCCTCAAACGAGCCGGCAGAGCTGTGGCCAACCTTCACGCTCCGGTCGCGGCAGGGGATTCCACTCACCGTGGCCGCCTCCCACGACTCGCCGCTGTGCCTCGCGGGCGCTGCGAGCCGGTGACTGACGGTCAGCCTGCGGACCAGCCGCCGTCGGCCGCCACAACCGCGCCGTTGACATGGGCCGCCTCGGCACAGGCCAGCCACGAGATGAGCGCCGCGATCTCCTCGGGTGCGGCAGGCGCCGGGGCACGCGCCAGCGAAAGCTTCATCCTCGCCAACGTCAGTTCCGACCGGGGGCGGGCACTGTGCGCCATGGGCGTGTCGACGCCGCCGGGGCACACCACGTTGCAGCGGATACCGCGGTCCGCGTAGAGGAAGGCGATCGACCGCGACAAACCGATGACACCGTGCTTGGACGCGGTGTAGGCGGCACCCCCCGCCCCGCCCGTGAACCCGGCCGAGGATGCGACGTTGACGATCACGCCGCCCCCTGACCGCAGCATCAGCGGGAGGACTGCCCGGCTGACCCGCATGCTCCCAGTGAGGTTGACCGACAGGACGCGGTCCCAGATGGCGTCGCGGACCTCGCCGGCCGGGGTGAAATCATCGAGTATGCCCGCAACGTTGGCGAGGATGCCGAACCCCCGGTCTCCGGCCGCGACCGCGAGCAGGGCGTCAACCTGCGACTGGTCCGTGATGTCACAGCGATGCATCCGGCCACTCAAGCCGCTGGCCGTGAGCATTTCCTGGGCCCGGCTCAGGGCGTCGGCATCGACGTCACACCCGACGACCTCTGCTCCTTCCCTGGCCAGCCGGAGCGCCGTAGCCAGGCCGATACCCGATCCAGCCCCGGTGACGAGTGCCCGCAGCCCCAGGTGCCTGCCTTGATCCACGCGAGTCGGTTGCACGGCACCGCCTATAGGCCGGGTATCTCGTAACAACTATCGGCTGGGTATCCAGCACAACAAGGCCCAGGGGCCCTGGTCCGCGGGGGCGGGGACGAGTTGACTTCGGCATGACTCATTCCCTGCGCAAACCGGCGGTAAGCGATGGACCTTGCTGACAGCCCGGCAGAGGCTGCGTACCGGCGTCGGGTACGTAGCTGGCTGGAATCGAACGCCCGGCACGCCCCGCCCGACAGGACGGTGGTGAAGGTCCAGGACACCGGACCGTTCCGGGCCTGGCAGCGCAGGCTCTACGAGGCGGGATTCGTCGGGATCACCTGGCCGGCTGAGCACGGCGGCCAGGGACTCGGCCAGGCCGAGCTGGCCGTTTTCGGTTCCGAGCTGATCCGTGCGGGCGTCCCGGGGCCGTTCGACATGGTGGGAACGTCCGCGGTGGGGCCGACCATCATCGCGCTCGGCACCCAGGCGCAGCAAGATCGCTACCTGAGGAAGATCCTGCGCGCCGAGGAATTCTGGTGCCAGTTGTTCAGTGAGCCATCGGCCGGGTCGGACCTGGCCGCGGTGCGCACCTCGGCAGTCCGTCGCGGTGACGGGTGGGAGATCACCGGCCGCAAGGTATGGACCACCCATGGGCATCAGGCCGATCTGGGGATGCTGCTTGCCCGCACCGACCCGGACGTCCCGAAACACCAGGGCCTGACCGTGTTCGTCGTGCCGATGGCCGCGCCGGGGGTCATTGTCCAGCCGCTACGCCAGATGTCCGGCCACCGGGAGTTCAACGAGATCACTCTCGACCATGTGGAACTGGCCGGGGACGCCGTGCTGGGAGAAGTCGGCGGCGGCTGGCCGGTGGCCCTCACCATGGTGGCGCACGAGCGGCTCCATCTGGTCGCGGGGCTCGACCAGATGGGATTCGACATCCCGTCGCTCGTCGCCTCGGTTGCCCAGGCCGCGGCCGGCAGCGGGCCGGTGACCGAGTCCGCAGCCGCGTCCATCATCGCCGACCTGCATGCTGTGCGGTTCGGTGGTTACCGTGCCCTGAGCTCGATGACGCGGGGGACGCTGCCAAACGCCGGTGCTGGGCTGGGCAAGATCACCGCGATTGATGCGGTGATGCGGGCCTGCCGCCTCATGATCGAGTCTCTCGGGGCTGAGGCATTCGACGGACAGTGGGGTGACCTGCTGGCCACGATGCCGTGCTGGCGGATGGGCGGCGGCACCCCGGAGATTCTGCTGAACACCGTGGGAGAGCGTGTCCTCGGCCTGCCGGCTGAAGCGAGGACCGACAAGAACGTTGCATTCCGGGAGCTGGCGCTGGCCGATGCCGAGGGGGCGAGGGCCCCGTCATGAACCTGGAATTCACCAACGAGGAGAAGGAACTCGCCAGGGTGGCACGTAAGGCCCTGGCCGGCCGGGACACGCTGGCTTCGGCGCGAGCCGCGCTGGACGGGGACGCTCCCCCTGATCTGTGGGAGCTCGCTGTGCAGCTCGGCTGGCCCGGTGTGCTGGTCACCTCCGACGAGGAAACCGGCGGTACTCTGCTTCCCGGGCTGGCCGCGGCGATGCTGCTGCACATCGAATGCGGCCGCGCGCTGGCCAGCACCGGCTTGCCAGGCCACGCCGCGGTGCTCGCCGCCTTCGCCCGCCATGCACGGCACGACACCGTCACCGCGCTGTGGGAGGAGCTGGTGGCCGGCACGGCCCGCGGTGTGTTCCTCCCGGCCGTGCCGGGTAGCCGCGACGGCCATCCGACGATGCAGGTCGACGAGCGGCCCTGCGCGCCGCGCGGGGAGCTTCCTGCCGCCGCAGGTGCCGGCCGGGACATCGAAGTCACCGGCCGCGCCGCCATGGTGCCGGGCGTCACCGAGGACGCCACGCTGCTGGTTCCGGTCCGGTGCGCCGACGGCACAGCCGGCGCGGCCCTCGTTGACGGCCAGGCGTCCGGCGTCAAGATCACGACCGGACGGCGTTACGACATGACCACCTCGACCGGGTCGGTCGACTTCGAGGCCGCACCGGCCACGATGCTGCCGCTGACCGGCGGAGACCTGCGCCGGGCCTGGGATGTGATGCAAGTCCTGCTCTCAGCCGAAGCACTCGGGGTCTGCGAGGCCACCCTGGACATGGGCGTGGACTATGCGAAGCGGCGACGGGCGTTCGGCAGGCCGATCGGCACGTTCCAGGCGATCAAACACCAACTCACGGACGTCTACCGGCAGGCAGAGAATGTCCGGTCGCTGCTGTGCTTCAGCGCGGTATCCGCCGGTACGGACGAGTTCTCACTGGCGTGCTCCTGTGCGCGACTGGCCGCGGACCGTGCGGCCGAAAGCGCCACGCGCGCCTGCTTGGCCGTGCACGGAGCCATCGGGGTCACCTGGGAGCACGACGCTCATCTGTACTTCCGCCGCGCCGAGTCAGCGCGGCTCCTGCTCGGCGGGCAGGAGGTGGCGGCCGGGCACATCGTCGGCGAAAGCCATCGCCTCGCCATCGCCGCGGAGAGCAGGGAAGGCACATGAAGGTGCGGGTGGATGTGACGAGATGCCTCGGCTCCGGGCTGTGCTCGCTGAAGGCCCATGAAGTGTTCGACCAGGACGACGAGGGCACCGTCGTGCTGCTCGACCCCCATCCGCCGGCCGCCGTTGACGCAGAAGTCCGTGATGCGGCACGTTCCTGCCCGGCCGAGGCCATCGCCATCCTGCCTGGCTGAGCATTCTCGGGGCTGGCATCCGGCTGGGCCTACGGGCCCTGTTCCAGTACGCAAGCCTGGTATTCACTACTCGCAGGACAGATTACTTGCCCGCACGATTATCCAGGACGGTCCACATGAGTAACAGGCTCGCTGGCATAGACCTGTGGGACCCGGACAGCTACGCGAATGGGCCGCCACATGAAATGTTCACCCGGCTGCGGAGGGAAGCGCCTGTTTACTGGCATGAGGAGCCCGACGGGCCAGGGTTCTGGGTGGTCAGCAAGTTTGCGGACGTGCAAGCGCTGAGCCGGGACTGGGAAACATTCTCATCGGAGCGGGGGGGCACGGAGATCACCGATTACCCCGAAGCGGAGCTTGAGCTTCTCCGCATGCTGCCGCTGTACATGGACCCGCCCAAGCACACCCGGTACCGCATGCTCGTGAACAAGGCCTTCACCCCGCGCACCGTGCGGACAATGACCAGCAGGATCGAGCGTATTGCCCAGGAAATCGTCGACGACATCAGCGAACGCGGAGAGTGCGACTTCATCTCAGCCGTGGCCGCGAGATTGCCGCTTGCCGTTATCGCCGAGATGATCGGCATTCCGGTGGCGGACCGTGGCAGGGTAGTCGACTGGTCCAACCGGATCGTCGGCTGGATGGATCCGGAGTTCGCGGCTCAGCGTTCCGATGCGACCCAGGCCAGCATGGAGATGCTGCAGTACGCGTCCGAACTGGCCGAGCAGAAGCGTCAACGGCCGGGCGATGACCTGACGACGGAACTCGTGAATGCCGAGATCGAGCACGACGGGGAGACCGCCAAACTCTCCGAGCTGGAGATCGGGCTGTTCTTTCTGCTCTTGGCGATTGCCGGCAACGAAACGACGAGGAACCTGATATCCCAGGGGATGCTCGCGTTCATCGAACACCCGGAGCAGTGGTCGAAGCTGCGGGCGGATCCAGGCCTGATGGATACCGCGATCGAGGAGATGCTCCGCTGGGCAACTCCCACGATGCATTTCAGGCGAACCGCCATGCGGGATTACGAGCTGCGCGGCCAGCGAATCCACGAGGGCGCCAAGGTGACGCTCTGGTATATTTCCGCCAACCGCGACGAAGAGAAGTTTGAGCAGCCATTCACGTTCGACATTCTGCGTCGGCCGAACGAACACCTGGCGTTCGGCGGGGGCGGCCCGCATTTCTGTTTCGGCTCACACCTGGCCCGCCTTGAAATCGCCGCACTGTTCCGGCAGCTCGTGCACCGTATACCAGAGATACAGGTGCACGGCGAAATCCGTCGGCTCCGGTCAAATTTTGCCAATGCAATCAAGGAGATGCCGGTGCAGTTCGCGTCCGTGGCAGCACCCGGTGACCTGGTATCGAGTCGAGAGGGATAACGATCCGATGGCTGACGCCGAAGGGGACGCAGTGGGCTTCTGGCAGCTTGCCGCCCAAGATCCGGACCGTGTGGCGGTGATCGGCAGCAGTGGAGACACGACACGCAGGGGTGTCCTGCTGTCACTGGTCAACCGCCTCTCGCACGGCCTGCGCAGGCACGGTCTAGCTGCCGGAGACGCCGTCGCGGTCCTGCTCCCGAACAGGCTGGAATACATCGCGCTCGCGCTGGCAACGGAGCAGACCGGGATACGCCTGGTGCCACTCAACAGCCACCTCACGGCGGCTGAGATCGGCTACGTGCTCGCCGACTCAGGCGCGGCGGCGCTCGTCACCGATCCCGCATACGCCGAGCAGGCCGGCCAGGCCGCGGACCAGGCCGGCATCCCGCCGGAAGGCCGGTTCGCCACCGCAGCGTTCGGGACCTTCGCACCGCTGGCTGACCTGATCGAGGGTTCATCGGAGGCGCTGCCCGACGACCGCCGTGCCGGGCAGTTCATGCCCTACACGTCGGGGACCACGGGCAAGCCCAAGGGAGTATGCAAACCCCTGTTCCCGGTACCGCCTGAGGCCATTATCGGGTTCGTCGGCGGTGAGCTGCGCAAGCGGTTCGGGTTCACCGTAGACGAAGGCGTGCACCTGGTTACCAGCCCGCTGTACTACACCGCCCCCTTTGGATTCGCGCTGCAGTTGCTGCACATGGGCCACACGGTCGTGCTCATGGATCGCTTCGATGCCGCCGGGTCGCTGCGGGCCATCGAGCAGCACCGTGTGTCGAGCACCTTCATCGTGCCCACGATGTTGCACCGCTGGCTGGCTCTGAGCGACGCGGAGCGCACCCAGGCCGGCATGTCGTCTCTGCGCCAGGTGATCCACGGGGGAGCGCCATGCCCGGTGGCGACCAAGCATCGGGCGCTGGCCTGGCTGGGACCGATCGTCATCGAGCTCTACAGTTCGAGCGAAGGCGGATTCGTCACCGTGACCCCGGACGAGTGGCTGGCCCGCCCGGGCACGGTAGGACGAGCCACCCCGGACGCCGTGACCGTAATCGACGAGGCGGGGCAACCGTGCGGTCCAGGAGAGACCGGCCTGATCTACTTCAGGAACTCGCCAGTCCTGCCGTTCGAGTACCACGGTGATCCGGCGAAAACGGCTGCGGCCATACATGGTGACTACTTCACCGTCGGCGACCTGGGGCACGTGGACGCCGACGGGTGGCTGTACGTTGACGACCGCCGGACGGACCTGATCATCTCCGGGGGGGTCAACCTCTACCCGGCCGAAATCGAGGAAGTGTTCCTGGCGCATCCAGCCGTCGCCGATGCTGCGGTGATCGGGGTGTCTGACCAGGAATGGGGGCAGCGGGCGGTCGCACTGGTCGAGCCGTGGCCTGGAGTAGAGCCTGACGACGTGCTGGCAAAGGAACTCGACAGCTTCGCCAGGGCACAGCTGGCACCCTTCAAGGTCCCCCGCTCGATCGAATTCCGTTCGTCACTGCCGAGGACTCCGAGCGGGAAGCTCAGCCGGGCGCGACTGCGCGAGCAGTATGCGGGCACGCCTGGCGCCGTGGGGCTCGGCTAGGGAGGCTGGTGTGGCAAGGATCGCAGTAGTCACTGGCGGCGGCACCGGCATCGGCAAGGCGATAGCAGGTGCCCTGGTCACCGAGGGCCTCCAGGTCGTGATCACCGGGCGGCGGCTTGACGTGCTCGAGAAGGCGTGCGCAGACCTGGGGCTGGGGACGCGCGCAGTCGCGTTCGACATCACTGACCCCGCCGCGATCGCTGGTGCACTCGACGCGCTGCCCCAGACCATCGACGTGCTGGTCAACAACGCCGGGGGTAGCCGCGACGGATACGCCCGGACCAGCGACATGCCGGACGCACATGCGATCCGTGACAGCTGGATGGCAAACCTCGAGCTGAACCTCGTCGGCCCGGTGATGGTGTCGGAGACACTGAAGCCCCGGCTCGCCCCAGACGCGCGAATTATCATGATCGGCTCCGTGACCGCCCGGCTTGGCGGCGACGGGTACGGCGCCGCCAAGGCCGGGCTGGAGTGCTACACCGTGCAGCTCGCCCGGGAGCTCGGGCGCCAGGGAACCACGGTCAACCTCGTGGCACCGGGAATGACCGCCGGAGCGGAGGGCGCCGCGGGCGGGCTCGACTACAGCAATGCCCGGTGGTTCGAGCGCAACGCGGCGAACAGGCGGATAGCCCAGCCCGGGGAAGTCGCATCGGTCGTGGCCTTCCTCGCGTCGCCTTCGGCTGGCCACGTGACCGGCCAGGTGATCCACGTCAGCGGCGGCGCCGCACGATTCCTGTGAGGTGAGACATGCCCAAGGTGCTCGTTACCGGAGCGACCGGTCATCTGGGGGCGAACCTGGTTCGCGGGCTGCTTGCTGCCGGTCACCAGGTCGTGGTGCTGCTGCACTCGGCCGAGGCCGCCGCGGTCGACGGCCTCGACGTCGAGCGCCGCCACGGCGACGTGCGGGACCGGGACTCGGTACGCGCCGCGGTCAACGGATGCGACCAGGTCTTCCACTGCGCGGCCAAGGTGTCCATCCTGGAAACGGCCAGGCGGGAGATATTCGAGACCAACGTGCTTGGCACCCGGCATGTGCTCGAGGCCGCGCGCGATGCGGGCGTCCGGCGGGTGGTCGTCACCGGCTCCTTCGGAGCCATCGGCGATCGCCCGGGCGGCCCGAGCGACGAATCCGTGCCGTTCGACCCCTTCACCAAACACACCGCCTATGAACAGACCAAGCTGCTGGTCGAGCACGAGGTCTTCCGGGCCGCCGCACAGGGCATGGATGTCGTGCTCGCTACCTCCTGCGCGATCATCGGCCCGCATGACTACAAGCCGTCCCGGATGGGGCGGGTACTCATCGACATCGGGCGCGGCAGGTTTCCCGCGTTCATCCCAGGCGGTTTTGAGTTTGTCACCACTGCCGACATCGTCACCGGCCACCTGCTGGCTATGAGCCGCGGCGCGACGGGGCACAACTACCTGTTCGGCAGCGGGTACCGGTCGATGGATCAACTCGTCCACCAGTTCGCCGAGCTGACCGGTGCCAAGCCACCGCTGCGGCTGCCCAGGGGACTCATGGCCGGGATCGCTGGGGTGGTGAGCCCGGTCCTCGGCCGCGTTGCGCCCGGTCATGAGCAGCTCATCACGCCAGCCTCAGTGCGCCTGCTCGCCCAGCAGCGCCGGGCCGACTGCGCTAAGGCCCGTACCGAGCTCGGCTACCAGCCGACATCCATCGAGCAGGCTGTCCGCGAAGCCTACGAGCACTTTGTGCAGCGCGGTGTGATCCCGTCACCCCGGCGGCCAGCCCGTCCGGCCGGTACGGCCCGGCCGGACAGCGACCTGGTGGCTACGTCGGCAAAGGAGGAGAAACGGTGACTTCCAGTTCTCAGTACGGCCAAGGGAGCGCACCGCCCCCGGGCTTCGCCCAGGCCCGCACCAGGCACCAGCGGGCCAGGTCAGCAGGCATGGACCCGGACCACTGGTACCCGGTCGAGCGCGACAGCGCGCTGCGGAGGGGACAGGTCGTCGAGGTCACCTTCTGGAAGCGCTCCATCGCCTTGTTCCGCGGTGAGGACGGCGTGCTGCGGGCAGTCAATAACCGGTGTGCGCACCGGCAACTGGCTCTCACCGAGGGCAGGGTCGTGGGTTGCGCGCTGACCTGCATGTACCACGGCTGGAGTCACGACGGTGACGGCAAGGTGTCGCACATACCACACGAGCGCTTCGGCCGGCCGCTCCCCCGGACCTCGATTGGCAGCTATCCGGTGCAGGTCCGGTACGGACTGATCTGGATTTTTCCCGGGAACCCAGAACTCGCGGCCAGCCGACCGGTGCCGGAAGTGCCCGAGCTGACCGGCGTCGATCCCTGGCCATGTGTGCCCGTCGACGCGGTCTGGAACGGTCACCATTCGATGATCATCGACAATGTCAGCGACTTCACTCATGCCTATCTGCACCGGAAATACCAGCCGTTCGTAGACGCCACGCTCACCTCCCTGGATTCGGACGATGACCGGGTGCGCGTGTCCTACCGGACCAAGGTAGGGGGCAGCCGCATGGCCCGCCTGCTCATAGATCCCACCGTCGACACTGGCAGCATCAACCTCTGTTATGAATATCCATATCAGTGGTCAGATACGGGTGGCAAGATCAAGCACTGGTGCTTCCTCCTCCCGATTGACGAACGGACGACGCGAGCGTTCTTCCTATTCCTGTTCGCACCGGACTTGTACCGCATACCGTTCCTCCCGGTGCGGTTGCCACGCATGCTGGTGACCCCCTTGCTCCGGGCCGCTCGCAGGGCGTACATCGAGCCGCTGCTCGACCAGGACCGGGTGGCGATCGAGAGCGAGCAACGGGGATACGAGCGTTACCACGGCGCGCTCATACCTGAGCTCAATCCCGCAGTGCGGGAAATGCAGGCTCTCACCGTCAAGAAGTGGGCCGGGTATGCCGATTCCACCGCCAGCTTGCCCGCCCCCACCGACCGACGGAGCGCCGCCCATGCCTGAAGTGACTGATATCCCGACCCTGCCTTTCCCTCGCGCTCCCCTGTGGGATATGCCCCCCGGCTACCGCGACGTCCTCGACTCAGGCAAGATCCTGAAGGTGCGCACGCCGAACGGTGATCCTGCCTGGCTGATCAGCCGGTATGAGCACGTGCGCCAGCTTTTCATGGAAGGCGACCTGGTCCGGTCCCACCCGGACCCGCAGAACGCACCGCGGTACTCCCCGGACGTATTCGCCGCTCCGGTCGGTGACCACCGGACGTACAAGGAAGACCACGCGCGGATCAGGCGTGTGCTGACCGCCGCCTTCAATGCAAAGCGCATGCAGGCGTTCCGGCCGCGGATTGAAGCCATCGTTGACGGGTTGCTCGATGACCTCGCGGAAGCCGGCCCGCCGCAGGACTTCCGCGAACACTTCGCGCTTCCGATCCCGGTCATGGTCATCACCGAACTGCTGGGCGTCCCCGTGGAGCTGCGCGATGACATGCAGCGATGGTCGGACCAGGCGCAGAACACCGTCGACGGCGACCGGGCATTCAAGGCGCTGCTGTCGATCAACGACTGCTTCATCGAACTGGTGCAGCAGAGGCAGCGGCAGCCGGCCGACGACATCCTCTCCGAGCTCACTCAGGTGTACGACGAAAAAGGCAAGCTCACATTTGACGAGCTGATCAGGATCGCGCACACCCTGCTGTTCTCAGGTTTCACCTCTTCGGTCGCCCGCATCGAGTTCGGCACGGTCCTGCTGCTCAACCATCCAGCCGAGCTCGCGGCCCTCCGGGCCGACCCAGGCATTGCCCCCAAAGTGGTGGAGGAGATCCTGCGCATAGCCATGCCGAGCTTTGGCGCGATACCCCGATGGGCCGGCGCGGACATCGAAGTCGGTGGCCAGACGATTCGGGCGGGAGACCTGGTGCTGCTGGGCCACGAGATCGCCAATCGCGATCCCGAGCGCTTCGCCGAGCCGGACAAATTCGACATTCACCGCACGGACACCGCACATCTCGCTTTTGGCCACGGCGCCTACTTCTGCATCGGGTCCGTGCTGTCCAGGCTCGAACTCCAGGTAGTGTTCAGCCGCCTGTTCGGGCGCTTGCCCGGCTTGCGGCTCGCAGTCGCGCCCGAGCAGCTCAGGCTGCGGACTGATTCGCTCATCGGGGGGTTCGAGAGGATGCCCGTGGCCTGGTAACGGTCCCACCAATCTCGCGGATCCGCTTGCTGCCCTTGCTGGTCAGGACAGCACTATCACGCGCAGGCAAACCAGCGACCTATGCCACGTTTTTGGAATCCTGCAGGTGAAGGCAAGCATCCTCGCCGAGGATGGCTCCGCCAGTGCGCGCACCTCACCCGGAACCGCCAGGCCCGAACACTCCGCGCGAGTTCTGGCACCTCGCAGGCTAACGCCGGGCATTGCTGATACCACGCGGTATCATGTGGCTATGGCCATGACACTCAGGCTTAGCGATGAACAGACGGAGGCGCTCCGGCGGAAGGCGGAGGCCGAAGGTCGTTCCATGCAGCAAGTCGCGCTGGCCGCCATCGATACCTACGTTCACCAGGCAACCCCTGCGCGCCGCCAGTCGGTTCCGGTCACCGAACTCATGACGGTGTTCCAGGACTTGCCTCCGATGAGCGTTGAGGTGTTCCGCGCCGATCAGGATCGCTACGCCGACACCGAGGCATACTTCGATGCCTACCAACGCTTCAACGAGCCTGAGGACGGCGAGTGAACGCCCGCTACCTGCGCGGGCTCGGCGACACGAACATCCTGATCTACCTGGAACGGCTGGCGGTCGATCAACTACCCGCCGAACTCCTCACCAGTACAGTCAGCCTCGCCGAGCTGTCGGCAGGAGTGCATTCGGCCGTGGATGCCGGTGAACGCGCCCGGCGGATCCTTCGTGTGCAGCGCGTGGAGGCGACCTTCAACCCGCTGCCATTCGATGCGGAGGCCGCCCGGCAGTACGGGATTATCGCCGCCGAGGTGATCGCCATGGGCCGCAAGCCCCGCGGCCGCGTGGCTGACCTGATGATCGCGAGCACCGCGGCAGCGAACAAGCTTCCTCTGTTCACCACAAATCCCGCAGATTTCCGTGGACTCGAATCGGTCGTTACCGTCATTCCGGTTCCTGTCCCGGCGTCCGCCCTCTGACCAGCGGACCTGTACTGCTCCAAATGTCGTAACCGGTCTGATCTGCAGGTTTCAACCAGCCGCTATGGGCACTACCTACGGCGCGTCATCACCTGTCCGCATCGGTGTCATGCTCAGACCGCGCACGCGAGGTGCTGCTCTGGTTGACGACGAATGCCTGGTTGTGGCCGGAGCTGTCTGTGTAGCTCCCGCCGGCGCTGCAGTTGCCCGCTGGAGCGCACGACACCACGGTGATGTCGGCGAACCCGCCGACGTTGAGGGTGGCCGTGCCGGGCACCTCTTCGGCAGTGCCCCAGGTGCCGTTGGTTTCGTTGACGACGAATGCCTGGTTGTGGCCGGAGCCGTCCGTGTACCCCCCGCCGGCGCTGCAGTTGCCCGCCGACGCACACGACACCGAGCCGGGCACGGCCAACCCGCCAGCGTTGAGGGCAGCGGTGCCGGGCACCTCCTGCGCGGTGCCCCAGGTGCCGTTGGTCTGGTTGACGACGAACGCCTGAGAGTGACCGGAGCCGTCTCGGTAGAACCCGGCGGCGGCGCAGTTACCCGCCGACGCACACGACACCGAGCCGACACCGGCGAACCTGCCGACGTTGAGGGTTCCGCTACCTGGCACTTCCCGTGCAGTGCGCCAGGTGCCGTTCCTCTCACTGACGACGAACGCCTGGGAGTGACCTACGTGGCGGGTGTACTTTCCGCCCGCGCTGCAGTTGCCCGCCGAGGCACACGACAGCGAGTCGAGCTGGGCGAGCCCGCCGGAATCGAGGGCGGCCGTGCCGGGTACCTCCTGGGCGGTGCCCCAGGTGCCGTTGGTCTGGTTGACGACGAACGCCTGTGAGTGGCCCGAGCCGTCCACATAGTAGCCGCCGGCGCCGCAGGCGCGCGCCGAAGGACACGACACCGAATCGATCACAGCGAACCCGCCGATGTTGAGGGCGGCGGTGCCGGGCACCTCCTGCGCGGCGCCCCACGTGCCGCCCGCCTCGCTGACGACGAACGCCTGAGAGTGGCCCGAGCCGTCCAGGTATTGTCCGCCAGCGCTGCAGTCGCCTGCCGAGGGACATGACACCGAGTCGATCTCATCACTGCCGCCGACATTGAGGGCGGCGGTGCCGGGCACCTCCTGCGCAGTGCCCCAGGTACCGCCCGTCTCGTCGACGACGAACGCCTGAGCGTGACCCAGGCCGTCCGTGTACCCCCCGCCGGCGCCGCAGTTACCCGCCGAGGGACACGACACCGAGGAGAGCCCGCCGCTCCCACCAGCATTGAGGGCCGCCGTGCCAGGTATCTCCTGCGCGGCGCCCCAGGTACCGGCTGACGTCGTAGCCTCCGCCACGGCCCCCGAGACACCGAGGCCCATGACCGCAGCGAGGGTAATGGCCGTCACCAGCCCTGCCCGCACCGAATGGCTCACGTTCTTGACTGTCATCAAGCCCTACTCTCGATCGGTCGCACCCAGGCTCTGGCTCAGAATCGGATCACAATAATCCCTGCAAGAACAGCGAGAGTTAACAGCCGATGGCCAGGCAGTCGTCCCTGGCGCTGGCGGCGGCGCTGATGCCTCGGACGAATCGTCGATGCAGAGGATGAACGCGGCGACCCTACGCCTCCGTACCTCCACAAGCCCGCGATGCAGCGCGCATACGACCAACATCGCAGGAGAACCTGCGGGTCAGCGACCTTTACACCGTTTTGTGCCGGTCCTATAATTAATTAGTAAAGTTTCTTAACAGTAAGCCTTGGCGGTGTCGGCTCTCCGGGGCCACAAGTGACCGCATCATCGGTTTGCCCGCTCATGCGAGACGCCAGATCGCCTCCGCTCCTCTCATCCCTGGAGGGCACATGCAGATCGGAAGACGGATTCTGCAGACAACTGTCATCGCTGGCTCGGCGTTCACGCTGATGACCGGCGGCTCGGTCTTCGCGCTGGCCTCCGGGTCCGGCGCCCAGGCATCCACCGCATGCGCCCCGGCGTGGGGTTCCACTACTGTCTACACCGGCGGCGAGCAGGCCAGCGAGAACGGGATCAATTACACGGCCAACTGGTGGACCCAGGGCAACGACCCGGCGACCAACAACGGCGGAAGCGGCTCGGGACAGCCGTGGACATCCAACGGCTCATGCACCAGCGGCTCGGGGTCAACCGGGACAACGGGGTCAACCGGCACAACGGGGTCAACCGGCACGGGTTCGGCGAGTGGCCTGCTGTTCAGTCCATACAAGGACATCACCATCAACATGAACTGGAACACCGACCAGATGCGGTCGGCGGTGGAAGGGTCCCCCATCCCGGTGGTGGGCCCCGGCAGCCTGGTGTCGAGGTTCATCCCGAAGCTGCCCGCGATCACCCTCGCCTTCGCCACCGGGACCTGCGGCAGCGAGAACTGGGGCGGTGTCCCCGCCGCCGGGTTCGCCGCCGAGAACATCCCCCAACTCCACCAGGCCAACCTGGACTACACCGTCTCCACCGGCGGCGCAGCCGGGACGTTCACCTGCGGCTCGACGGCTGGCATGGAAGCCTTCATCGCCCGCTACGCCAGCCCCAACCTAGTCGGCATCGACTTCGACATCGAAGGCGGCCAGAGCCCCTCCGACATCCAGGGCCTCGTCAACGCCGCAGCAGGAGCACAGTCGAAGTACCCGAACCTGCAGTTCTCCTTCACCCTCGCCACCCTCGCAGCATCCGATGGCAGCTCCGGCGGAGTGAACTCCCTCGGCAACCAGGTCGTCCGCACAGTACGCAGCTCCAGCCTGAACAACTACGTCATCAACTTGATGACCATGGACTACGGCAGCGCCTCCAGCAGCGTCTGCGTCGTCGTCTCCGGCAAGTGTGAGATGGCCCAGTCCGCGATCCAGGCAGTCAAGAACCTCGAGCACACCTACGGGATCCCGGCAAGCAAGATCGCCGTCACCCCCATGATCGGCCTCAACGACAACACCAGCGAGACCTTCACCCCCGCTGACGTGGACACCCTGACCCACTACGCGGCCGCCAACGGCCTGGCCGGACTGCACTTCTGGTCACTGGACCGCGACACACCCTGCTCCGACACCTTCGCATCCCCCACCTGCAACTCACTACCCGGCACAACACCACTGGAATACACCAACAGGTTCCTGAGCGACCTCGGGCTCTGACGGAGAGACCCTAAGGCGGGCCGTGCACGGGTTACCGGGCGCGGCCCGCTGCCGACTTATCTATCCCTCAGCCCTAGATGCAAGAGACG
>DASYYE010000084.1:0-15052 GCA_035946955.1 Streptosporangiaceae bacterium
ACCTGGGCCTTGCCCTCGCGGCTGCGGGCGTGCTGGGCGAAGATGTCGAGGATCAGCGCGGTGCGGTCCACCACTTTCACCTTGACGATGCTCTCCAGCCGCCGTAGCTGGCTGGGGGTCAGCTCACCGTCACAGATGACCGTGTCAGCACCGGTCGCGGCCACCAGCGAGGCCAGTTCCGCTGCCTTGCCGGAGCCGATGTAGGTCGCGGGTTCCGGGCGGCCGCGGCGCTGGATGAGGCCGTCGAGCACGACCGAGCCGGCCGTCTCGGCGAGCCGTGAGAGTTCGCGCAGGGAGTTCTCCGCACTGGCCAGGGTGCCTTCGGTCCAGACGCCAACCAGGACCACCCGCTCCAGCCGCAGTGCCCGGTACTCGACCTCGGTGACGTCAGCGAGTTCGGTGGACAGGCCGGCGACGCGGCGCAGGGCATGCCGGTCAGCCAGGTCCAGGGCGCCGGGGTCGTCCTCGTCCGACGCATCGAACGCCAGGACGTCACGGTCGTCATAGTCCTCGGCAGGACCAGCCCCCTCGACTTCAGGACCCTCGACTTCAGGCCCCACAGCTTCGGGCAGGACAATATCTGGCATGGCAACCTCGGGCCGGTGTTCAGGCGCGGGCCACCCCTGTGGTCTGCCATTCGCAGCGCCCGGTGCCACCCGGCTGTGGTTGGTCAATGGTGTCATGGCCTCCTTGCACCGTCACCTCAATAACACCCGGCAGGACCAGCTTGTGCCCTACCGACCAGTACCCCCGCCCTGCGGCCGTACCCGGGTGGCGTTCTACCATCTGCGGAATCGGGTGCGGGACGCCACGGCAGAGGAGGGACACCATGACAGCGAGCGAGGGCATGGAGATCACCGGTCCACCTGGGGACCGTTACGACGAAATCCTCACGCCGGACGCGCTCGACCTGATTGCGGCCCTCCACCGGGAGTTCGCACCCCGGCGCGCCGGGCTGCTGGCCGCGCGTGCGGCCCGCCAGGAAGAGCTGTCCGCGGGCGGGACACTGGACTTCCTGCCCAGCACCCACCAGGTCCGGGAGGACATGTCGTGGCGGGTCGCCCCGCTCGCGCCACGGCTGGTCGACCGCAGGGTGGAGATCACCGGGCCGACCGAGCGGAAGATGGCCATCAATGCCCTCAACTCGGGCGCGAAGGTGTGGCTGGCCGACTTCGAAGACGCGAACACCCCGCTGTGGGAGAACATGGTCATCGGCCAGCTCAACCTGAAGGACGCGCTGGACCGCAGGATCGACTTCACCAGCGAGGACGGCAAACAGTACCGGCTGCGGCCCGACGACGAACTGGCCACCATCGTGGTCCGCCCGCGGGGCTGGCACCTGGACGAGAAGCACCTCCTGATCGACGGCCAGCGGGCCTGCGGCAGCCTGTTCGACTTCGCCCTGTACTTCGTCCACTGTGCGCGCCGTCAGCTGGACAAGGGCGCGGGGCCTTATTTCTACCTGCCCAAGATCGAGAGCCACCTGGAGGCGCGGCTCTGGAACGACGTCTTCAACCTGGCGCAGGACCGGCTCGGCATCCCGCGGGGCACCATCCGCGCCACGGTCCTGATCGAGACCATCCCGGCCGCGTTCGAGATGGAGGAGATCCTCTGGGAGTTGCGGGAGCACAGTTCCGGGCTAAACGCGGGCCGCTGGGACTACCTGTTCAGCATCATCAAGAAGTTCCGTTCGCGGGGCCGGGAGTTCGTGCTCCCCGAGCGCAACGCGGTCACGATGACCGCCCCGTTCATGCGCGCCTACACCGAACTGCTGGTCAAGACCTGCCACCGGCGGGGGGCACACGCGATGGGTGGCATGGCAGCGTTCATCCCCAGCAGGCGCGACCCGGCGGTGAACGCCACCGCCCTGGCCAAGGTGCGAGACGACAAGACGCGGGAGTCCGGTGACGGCTTCGACGGCTCCTGGGTCGCCCACCCTGACCTTGTCCCGGTCTGCCGGGAGGTGTTCGACGCGGTCCTGGGCGACCGGCCGAACCAGATCGGCAGGCTGCGTGAGGACGTGAGCGTCTCGTCCGCGGACCTGCTGGCCGTGTCGAAGACGCCGGGCTCGGTGACCGAGGCGGGCCTGCGCAACAACGTGAGCGTGGCACTGCAGTACCTGGCGAGCTGGCTCGCGGGCAACGGCGCGGTGGCGATCTTCAATCTGATGGAGGACGCCGCGACCGCGGAGATCTCCCGGTCCCAGATCTGGCAGTGGGTGCACAACGACGTCACGCTGGCCGAAGGCCCCCAGGTCACGCGCGACCTGGTCGAGCGGGTCATCCATGAGGAGCTGGGCACCATCCGAAGCGCCGCGGGTGCGGCGTTCGACGCTGCCCGCTTCGACCAGGCTGTGACTCTGTTCAGTGAAGTGGCCCTGGCCGACGACTACGCGGAGTTCCTCACCATCCCCGCGTACGAGCGCATGCCTTGACCATCATCGCGGCGGGTCTTACTGCACATAGCAGTAGAAATCACCGCGATCATGGAACTCAGGCGCGTGGAGGCGCAGGCTTGGGGGTAGTGGGTGCGCCGTGTCGGTGTGCCCGTCGCGAGGAGGGCGATGGTCAGGCAGCTCATCGGCCGGATGACGGAGATCTGCGGGCCGGACGCGGTGGTCACCGACCCCGCTGAGCTGCGCACCTACGACTGCGACGGGCTCACGTCACACCGCGCGACCCCCGGGCTGGCCGTGCTTCCCAGCACCGCCGAGCAGGTCGCAGCCGTGGTGCGCGAGTGCGCCGCAGCAGGGATCCCGTTCGTGGCACGCGGGTCCGGGACCGGCCTGTCTGGCGGGGCACTGCCCCGCGCCGACGGGGTGCTGATCGTGACCTCGCGGATGCGGCGCATCATCGCGGTGGACCCGGCCAGCAGGCGCGCCATCGTGGAGCCGGGGGTCACGAACCTCGCGGTGAGCGAGGCCGCGCGCCCCTACGGATACTTCTACGCCCCCGACCCGTCCAGCCAGGTGGTGTGCTCGGTCGGCGGTAATGTGGCCGAGAACTCCGGTGGGGCGCACTGTCTCAAGCACGGTTTCACCGTCCACCACATCACCGGACTGCAGGTCGTCACGCCCGCGGGCGAACTGACCTGGCTCGGCGACGGCACCGGCGCTGCTCCTGGTTATGACCTGGTCGGCGCGTTCACCGGGTCCGAAGGCACACTCGGCATCGCCACAAAGATCATCGTGAAGCTCACCCGGATCCCGGAGGCTGTCACCTGCCTGCTGGCGGCGTTCCCGGCCACCGGGGCGGGCGGGTCGGCCGTGTCGGCGATCATCGCGGAGGGCATCGTGCCGGCCGCGATCGAGATGATGGACGCGCTCGCGGTGCAGGCGGCCGAGTACGCGGTGGGGTGCCACTACCCGGAGGACGCGGGCGCGGTGCTCATCGTGGAGCTGGATGGGCCACTGGCGGACGTGCGGCGTGAGGCCGCTGCCGTGCGCCGGATCTGTGAGCGGTCCGGGGCCACCGAGATCAGGGTCGCCGACGACCCTGCCGAGCGCGCCGCCATCTGGCTCGGCCGCAGGTCGGCATTTGCCGCCATGGGGCGGGTCTCGCCCGCCTACATAGTCCAGGACGGGGTCGTGCCCAGGAGCGCGCTCGGCCCGGTCCTCGACAAGATCGCGGAACTGTCGGCCGACTCCGGGATCCGGGTCGCCAACGTGTTCCACGCCGGTGACGGCAACCTGCACCCGCTCGTGCTCTACGACGACAGCTCGGCGGATGCCACGGCCGCTGCCGAGGCGCTGTCCGGCGCCATCCTGGACCTGTGCATCGCCCACGGCGGCTCGATCACAGGCGAGCATGGCGTGGGCGTGGACAAGTCCCGCTACATGCCCAAGATGTTCAGTGCCGAGGACCTGGACACGATGCAGTTGCTGCGCTGCGCGTTCGACCCGGCCGGGGTGTGCAACCCGGGGAAGGTGTTCCCAACCCCCCGGCTGTGCGGCGAAGTCCCCGGCGTCCGCCGCGCCCCTCACCCGCTGGTGGCCTCCGGCCAGGCAGACCAGCTCTGATTGACACAGCGCCCGAGCACGGTGTCCATCCGGGACCGGAGGGCCTTGCCAGGTGTGGCCGGGCCCTCCGCGTTACCCAGGCAACACGTTGGATGTGTGGATCCTGGGAATCTATTGTCCAGGTCCGTCCACCCACGACCGTAGGACGAACATGACGCACGACCCGGTTCTCCGGGCACTGGCCGCCACGTGCCCGGCCGCGCGAGGCGCGGCCGTGGAGGACACTCTGGCCGGGGTGAGCCCGCGCTATGCCGCTTCTCCGGCCACGGTCGAGCAGGCCAGTGCACTGCTGCGGGCCGCGGCCGAGCACGGCCTTGCCGTGGTCGTGCGGGGCGGTGGCAGCAAGCTGGACTGGGGGATGCCGCCTGCGCGCTGCGACCTGGTGCTCGACACCCGGCTGCTGGACAAGGTGGTCGAGCATGCCGCAAGTGACCTGGTCGTCCGCGTCCAGGCGGGGGTCACGCTGGCCCGGCTCGCGGACACGCTTGCCGATGCCGGCCAGCAACTCGCACTGGACCCCGCGCCCGGCGCGCACATGACATGCCACGCCGCCACCGTGGGCGGGATGGTCGCGACGGGGGCGGCCGGGCCGCGGCGGCTGCGGTACGGGGCCCCACGTGACCTGCTGATCGGGCTCACCGTGGTCCGCGTGGACGGGACAGTCGCGAAGTCCGGTGGCAAGGTCGTGAAGAACGTCGCAGGCTACGACCTTGGGAAGCTCTTCGCGGGCTCGTACGGGACGCTCGGGCTCATCGTGGAGGCCGTGTTCCGCCTGCACCCGCTGCCGTCTCGGTCTGCCTACCTCACCAGCGCGTACCCCGATACCGCCGCGGCAGACGAGGCCGTCGCCGCAGTGGCAGCCAGCCAGCTCGCGCCGTCGGCGGTGGAGGCCGTCCGGGCCTGCCGTGACGAGCCCGTGCAGGTTGGCGTGCTCCTGGAGGGTGACGCGGACGGGGTGGGCCAGCGCGCCGGCCTGGTGCACGGCCTCCTGCGCTCGGCCGCTGCCGCAGGCTCTCCCCGTGACGTTGCCGTGGCCGATTCCGCGCCACCGTGGTGGGGCTGGGGTGGGGAAGGAGCCACGCTGGTCAGGCTCGCCTACTGGCCGGGCTGGTTCGCCACGGTCCTGCGGGTGGTCGACGACGCGGCGGCCGTTGCTGGTCTCGACCCCTGGGTGGGTGGCTCTGCCGCGGCTGGCGTGGTCTACGCAAGCTTGCCGGGCTCCAGTGACCCAGCGGCCGTCGCTGCCTTCGTATCCGGTGTCCGGGCCGTATTCGCGCGCGGACCGGACGGCTTCGGCCAGGGCCCAGCACAGCCGGCTGACCTGCCGCCCGCGCTGGCCAGCGCAGTGGTCGTGCGGGCACCCAGTGCGGTGCGGAACCTGGTGGACCTGTGGGGGCCGGTCCCTTCACCTGGCCTGATGCGGGCCGTGAAAGACCAGTTCGACCCGGGGCACCGCATGTCACCCGGGCGCTTCGCAGGAGGGATCTGATGACCGACCCGACCCCTCTCGACCCGGATGGCAGGCTGGCCGGGGTGGTCTCTGACTGCGTGCACTGCGGGTTCTGTCTGCCGGCCTGCCCGACATACCAGTTGTGGGGTGAGGAGATGGACTCCCCCCGCGGCCGCATCCACCTCATCTCGCAGGTGCTGGGGGGCGAGCCACTGACCGGGGCGGTCGTTACCCATCTCGACCGGTGCCTGGGCTGCATGGCGTGCGTGCCGGCCTGCCCGTCCGGCGTCCGCTACAACGAGCTGATCGAGGCCGCGCGCACCTGGACCGAGGAGCCACCCGCCCGCACGGGTGCGCCAGCCGTGACCACGGCGAGGTCATTGCGTGACCGGGCGGTGCGCGCGGCCGTGTTCGCGACTTTCCCCTACCCGCGCCGGCTGCGCGCCCTGACCGGCCCGCTGCGGCTGGCACAGCGGACCGGCCTGGACCGGCTGTTGCGCGACAGCCGCACCGTCGGCCGGCTGGCTCCGGAACTCCAGACCTCGCTGCGGCTGGCCCCGCGTACCAGCCCAGGCCGGCCGGTGGTGCCCGCCCGGATCCCCGCCCGCGGCCTGCGCCGCGCGGTCGTCGGCCTGCTCACCGGCTGTGTCCAGCAGGTCTTCTTCCCCGGTGTCAATGCCGCGACCGTCCGCGTGCTCACCGCGGAAGGCTGTGACGTGGTGATCCCGGAAGCACAGGGCTGCTGCGGTGCGCTGTCGATGCACTGTGGCCGCGCAGCCGAAGCGGCCAGGTTCGCCCGCCAGACCATCACGGCGTTCGGGCGCGCCGGGGTGGACACGGTCGTCGTCAACTCGGCCGGGTGCGGCTCTGCGATGAAGGAGTACACGTCGCTGCTGGCGGACCCCCAGGCCGCGCAGTTCAGCGGCAAGGTCCGTGACTTCACCGAGTTCCTTGCCGAGCTCTACGAGCATGGCGGCGGGGTCCGGGCCGTGCGCCGTGAGTTCCCGGTCATGGCCGCCTACCATGCCGCGTGTCACCTCGAGCACGCCCAGGGGGTCCGCGACCAGCCCCGTGAGCTGCTGCGAGGCATCCCCGGGCTGACGCTCACCGAGCCTGCCGACCGGGGCATGTGCTGCGGGTCCGCCGGGGTCTACAACCTGCTCCAGCCCGGCCCTGCCACAGAGCTGGGCCAGCGTAAGGCGCAGGCACTGCGGGCCACCGGCGCCCGCCTGGTCGTGTCCGCGAACCCCGGCTGCACCCTGCAGATCGCGGCGGCACTGGCAGCGGGAGACGAGGCCCCGGCCGTGGCCCACATCGCCGAGGTACTGGACGCGTCCATACGCGGCCTGCCGGTCACTGCCCTGCGCGAACCGGCCGGACACACGCCAGCAGACTGGGCATGACTGGGCCGTTAGCCTCGTGTGGTGACCCCTTCGCGCTATCCGGACGCTCCCCGCCTCGACACCGCCGACACCATCCATGGCCACGTGGTGGCCGACCCGTACCGCTGGCTCGAAGACGCTGACGGCGCACAGACCACGGCGTGGCTGGCAGCGCAGGACGCGCTGTGCGCCGGGTACCTCGCGGGCCTGCCCGGGCGGGACTGGGTCGCGGCACGCGTTGCCGAACTGCTCGCCACCGGCGCGGTGAGCCCGCCGGCCTGGCGCGGCGAGCGGTGCTTCTTCACCCAGCGGGCACCAGGCCAGGAGCATGCGGTGCTCTACGTGTCCGCGGACGCCACACCAGGGCGGGCACTCGTTGACCCGACAGGCATCGACCCGTCCGGGCAGACCACGCTCGACGCCTGGCACGCCGGGCCCGGCGGGCGGCTGCTCGCCTACCAGCTGTCCAAGGACGGCTCGGAGGAGTCGGTGCTGTGGGTCATGGACGTGGCTTCCGGCGAGGTGGTCGACGGCCCCATCGACCGCACCCGGTTCACTCCGGTGGCCTGGACCGGTGACGGCAAGGCCTTCTACTACGTCCGGCGGCTGCCGCCCAGGGCGGTGTCAGCCGGGGAGGAGCAGTACCACCGGCGTGTCTACCTGCACCGGGTCGGCAGCCCCGCCGCTGAGGACGTCCTGGTCTTCGGTGACGGCCAGGACAAGACCACGCTCTACACCGTCTGGTCGAGCATTGACGGCCGCTGGCTGGTGCTGGGCGCCAGCCAGGGCACAGCCCCGCGCAACGACCTCTGGGTCGCCGACCTGGCCGCCTCGGCCGAGGCCGCGCCGGAGTTCCGGGTTGCCGTGGCGGGCCGTGACGCCCGCACCAGCGGCCAGGTCGGCCGCGACGGGCGGCTGTACCTGCTGACCAACCTGGATGCACCGCGCGGCCGGCTGGCCGTCGCAGACCCCGCGCGGCCAGGGCCCGCGGGCTGGACGGACCTGCTCGGCCAGGACGGCACCGCAGTGCTCACCGGCTACACGCTGCTCGACGGCTCGCGGCTTGACCGGCCGGTGCTCCTCGCGTCCTGGGCGCGGCACGGGATCAGCGAGGTCAGCGTGCACGAGGTGAGCACGGGCCAGCGCGTGGCGGACGTCCGGCTGCCAGGGCTGGGCACGGTCAGCGGCCTGACCGCGCGTCCCGAAGGCGGTCACGAGGGCTGGTTCGCCTACACCGACGACGTGACTCCGGTGACCGTGTACTCCTACGACGCGCTCACGGACCGGACAGCAGTGTGGGCACGTCCGCCGGGATCGGCCGGGCTGTCCGGGGTCGCGACCCAGCTGGTCACGTACACCTCCGCGGACGGCACTGAGGTCCATATGCGGGTCGTGTCGGGCACGGGGGGCCAGCCAGGGACCGGCGGTCCCGCTGGGACACCACCTCGGCCGGCGATCCTGCACGGCTACGGCGGATTCAACATCGCGAGCACCCCGGAGTTCTCGGCTGATGCCCTTGCCTGGGTCGAGGCTGGTGGCGTGTACGCGGTCGCCGGGTTGCGCGGCGGGAGCGAGGACGGGGAGGACTGGCACCGCGCGGGCATGCGTGAGCACAAGCAGAACGTGTTCGACGACATGCACGCGGCCGCGGAACGGCTCATCGCGGATGGCTGGACGACCCCGAGCCAGCTGTGTGTGGCCGGCGGTTCGAACGGCGGGCTGCTGGTCGGCGCGGTCCTCACCCAGCGCCCCGACCTCTATGCGGCGGTGGTGTGTTCCGCGCCCCTGCTGGACATGGTGCGTTACGAGCGGTTCGGGCTCGGACGGCTGTGGACCGACGAGTACGGGACGGCCGAGGATCCCACGGAGTTCGGCTGGCTGCTGTCGTACTCGCCGTACCACCATGTCCGCGAGGGCACGGCCTACCCGGCCGTGCTGTTCACGGCGTTCGACGGCGACACCCGAGTTGACCCGCTGCACGCGCGCAAGATGTGCGCGGCACTGCAGCACGCCACCGGGTCACCACCCGCGCAGCGTCCCGTCCTGCTGCGTTACGAGCGTGACGTGGGACACGGCGCCCGGGCGGTGAGCCGCTCGGTCGCGCTCGCGGCCGACACCAAGGCGTTCGCCGCCGCCCTCACGGGCCTGCGCCTGCCCAGCGCGCAGGCCCGTGAGGCTGCGACCTAGCGGACGGCCGCCACGCCTCCCCGCCGCGCGTGCTTGGCCTGGCGTGGCAGCTCGCCGTCGATGAGTTCGGACATCCGCCGGACGGTCGTGTCGTGCTCGTCGGCCGTGTAGTCGGACGGATCGGTCATGTCCCTGCCACGAGGGACCCCGAGCCAGCGGCACGCCCAGGTGAGGCTGGCGGCAACGCCCAGGTTCACCACCAGGGCCACCAGGCCCACGTAGATCGAGGCCTTGGTGTCCAGGCCCAGGTGGGACAGGGGCCAGGAGTCACCGCCGAAGTGGCGGCTGATGACCTTCCCGCTCGCGTCCGTGCCTGGGATCTGGTACAGCATGGCGACCCCGCTGACCAGCCCGGCTATCAGCCCTGCGATGAGGGCCCGGCGGTGGAACCAGTTCGTGTAGAGGCCGAGGGCGACCGCCGGGAACACCTGCAGGAGGACGCACCCGCCCATGAGCTGGAGGTCGATGGCGTTCCCGACGTTGATGCTCACGATCACCGCGAGCGCGCCGAGCTTCACCACGAGCGACGCGATCCGGCTTACCTGGGTCTCCTGTCCGGCGGTGGCGTCGCGCTTGAAGAACACCCGGTAGATATTGCGGGTGAACAGGTTGGCCGCCCCGATCGACATGATCGATGCCGGGACCAGGGCGCCAATGCTCAGCGCGGCGAAGCACAGGCCCGCGCCCCAGCCGTTCAGGTTGGTCTGCAGGAGCTGCGGGAGGATCGTGGTCGAGTTCCCGCCAAGAGGCCGTACACCCGCGGAGATCGCGGCGAAGCCGAAGAGGGCGAAGAGCCCCAGCATCAGCGTGTAGACCGGCAGCAGCGACAGGCTCCGCTTGACGGTGGCGCGGTTGCGTGACGCCAGTACGCCGGTCATCGTGTGCGGGTACAGGAACAGCGCCATGGCCGAGCCCAGCGCCAGAGTCACGTAGCTGAGCTGCGCGTTCGCTGGCAACAGCAGTGAGCCGCCCTTGGAATGGGCGAACTGGGTGCTGGCGGCGCTGAAGACGTGCCCCCAGCCGCCCTGGGTGATGGTGAGCAGCAGCAACACGATCAGGACTGTCGCCATCAGCATCAGGTCTTTGACAATGGCCAGCAGCGCGGGCGCCCGCAGCCCCGAGTTGAACGTGAAGAAGGCCAGCAGGCCAAACGCCAGGATCAGCGGTATGTCACCGGTGATGCCCATAGCCTGGAACACTGCCCGCATACCGACGAGTTGCACGGCAATGTATGGCATGGTCGCGATAATGGTGGTGCAGGCGACGAGCACGGCCAGCGGCGATGACCCGAAGCGCGCTCGGACGAACTCCGCCGGGGTCACGAACCCGTGCACATGGGCGACTGACCACATCCTGGGCAGTGCCACGTAGATCAGCGGGTACGTGATCGCCAGGAAGGCCACGGGGAAGAACCCAGGGGCACCCAGCCCGTACACCAGCGCGGGCAGGGCCACGAGGGTGTAGGCGGTGTAGACATCGCCACCCAGCAGGAAGAAGCAGATCCCGTTCCCGAATGCGCGGCCACCCAGGCCCCATTCCTCAAGGCCCCACTTCTGGTCGAACGCGGCCTCCGGCCGGCGCCACCGCGACGCGGCAAAGCCGAGTACGGTGATGACGCCGAACATCGCGATGACGACACTGATTTCAGTTACGTGCCCTCCGAGCATTACCGACCCCGCCTTTTCGTCGCCTGATAGACCACGAAGGTCATGCAGGAGGCCAGGACCACGAATGCCAGCTGGGACCAATAGAAGAAAGGCACGCCGAATAGCACTGGCGTGGTGCGGTCATACAGCGGCGTCAGCAGTGGCACCACCACCGCCACCACCAGCAACCAGTGCCAGCGGCTGCGGTCGGTCGCGCCGGGACGAGTATGACGGGCTTCGGTTTGTGGCGCGTTGTCCGAGACAGCGGCCGCCGAGGCTGGATCGTATGGCGCCTTGTCCCACGCACTGGTGAACACGGCTGGGTCCTGTGGCGCCCTGTCCCAAACTCTGTTGAACAAGGCCGGATCCTGTGGCGCCCTGTCCCAGGCACTGGTGAACAAGGCTGGAACATCAGGCCGCCCGTTGCGGCCAGGCGTATCAAACACGGTTGCTCCCCTCCCCCAACTCCATGCAGCACGCAACTAACACAATGCAAGGAGTTGCCCACACGACCCCGGGGATTCCCTCAACGGTGAAGAACCGGAACCCGGAGTGTGCGTAAAAAGATCGAGGTTGGATTATTACACCAGCTCCCCCGGTCTTGTCCCCACTTTTGGGCGGTATTCCTGGGAGGGTGAAAACTGCGTAACTCAGTGCACTCCCGTACCACTGGTAACAATTATACCTGCGACCCGGTTGGTTATATTTTGCGCGTTTTATTCACTGAGCCACGCTGGGGCAAGTTCGCCTTCGGCGACGATCACCGCAGGGCCGCTGAGCCACGTGGTGCCGTTACCGAGGACCACCCGCAGCCGCCCGCCGGGTACACGGACCTGCCAGGCCCGGCTGTCGTGACTGTGCCCGCCAGAGCCGTCCGCGCTGGAGCCGTCCGCGCCAGAATCTTCCGCCATGCAGCCGTTTGCGCCGGACCCGTACGCGTGGTCGGCGGCTACGGCCGCGGCCACCGCGCCCGTGCCGCAGGACTGGGTCTCTCCTGACCCCCGCTCGTGCACCCGCATGGTGAGCGAGCCAGCGCTGGTTACCTGTACCAGTTCGACATTGGCGCCGTGGGGGAACTGCGCGGGGTCGAGCCCGGGCGCGGCAGTCAGGTCGAACGACTCCAGACCGTCCTCGACCAGGCAGGCCAGGTGCGGGTTGCCGACACTCACCGCCAGCCCGGGGTAGCTCTGACCGCCTACGGTGGCCTGCCCGTCGCCCACCACTGTCGCGGGGCCCATGTCCACGGTGACGTCACCGTCATCCGACAGCCTCACCAGGCGCGTGCCCGAGCGGGTCGCGACCGGGAACTCCGGGCCGGTGACCAGGCCATGGCTGGCCAGGTAACGCGCGAAGACGCGGATCCCGTTGCCGCACATCTCCGCGATGCTGCCATCGGCGTTGCGGTAGTCCATAAACCACTGCGCGCCGGCCCCATGGTCACCCCCCGGCCCGCTCCCGGCCACCTCGCCAACGGCGGCGGCCCGGACCACCCGCAGCACGCCGTCCCCCCCGAGACCCGCGCGGCGGTCACACACCCGCGCCACCAGGGCGGACGTGAGGCCGTGGGCTCCGTCCGGGTCGAACAGGACGACGAAGTCGTTCTGGGTGCCGTGCCCCTTCGCGAAACGCATGCCGCCGATGCTAGTCGCGACCCGCCGTGGCCGGGCTCCGCGTGTCGCGGGCACATGGCGCCCGGGTATCCCTACCGTAAAAGTGGACACCGACCGCGGAGGCACCATGCCAGCCACCGGCAAGCCCTCCCCAACCGCCCCGGCCCCGCCAGGCCCAGTCCCCCCAGCCCCATCCCACCTGGGCGCGCGCCCGGCGCCGTCGGCGCCCCGGATGCCGCCCCGCCCCCGCCTCGCCGGAGACGCCGCCCTGACCCGGCTGCTCACGGACGGGGTCACCTGGGGCAACAGCGCACAATGGCTGCCGCTGCTCCCCGAGGCATCGGTCGACCTGTGGTTCACCAGCCCTCCCTATGCGGACGCCCGCGCCTACAGCCGCATCAGCCCCGACACCTACGTGGACTGGTTCCTGCCGTTCGGCCGGGACATGCTCAGGGCCACCAAGGACACCGGGTGGCTCGTGCTCAACATCAAGAACCGGGTCGCCAGCGGTGGGCCGCTGCGCGGGCAGCGGCACCCGTACGTGTACCTGCTCGTCCTCGCGCTGCAGCGGCTTGGCTGGCGCTGGCTGGAGACCTACATCTGGTCAAAGCCCAATGCGGTCCCCGGCCGGTACGGCCCGCGGACCAAGGACAGCTTCGAGTACGTATACGCGTTCGCCAAGGGCGCCAGGCCATGGTTTGACCTGGACGCGGTCCGCGTGCCCTACCGGACCGCCCCGGACGAGATCGAACGGCGCAAGCTGGACACCCTGGGACGGCGCACCACCGGCGCCGGGTTCGGCCGGGACCGGACCAAGACCTACCTGCATGGCGGCGCCGACCCCGGCAATGTGGTCAGCGTCGCGCAGGTCTACAACCAGCACCACGGAGCCGGTGGCCACACCGCCGCGATGCCGGAGGGCCTTGCCGAGTTCTTCGTCAAGGCGTGTTCGCCGCCCGGCGGGGTCGTACTTGACCCGTTCGCGGGGTCAGGGACTACGGCTGTGGTCGCACGCCGCCTGGGCCGGCACGCGGGCGGCCTCGACATCCACCAGGGTTTTGTGCGCACGGCAGCCGAACGGCTGCGGTGTGCCGAGCCGGACCACATCCCAGTGGTGGTTGATTTTGACTGAACCCTCCGCGCTGCCCTGTCTTACCGGGAGGCCGGGCGACCGCCGGTGTCAAGTCAAATCCAGGGCCGCTAGTTCGGTGAGCAGCAGCGTTTCGGCCAGGCAGGCCTTTTCGAAGTCACCCAGGTGGAGGCTCTCGTCGGTGCCGTGTTCCCGGCTGTCCGGGTCGGCCCCCGCGCTGACGGTCAGGATCGCTGCGGCGGGGAAGGCCTCGGCGAAGTCTGCGACAAACGGGATCGAGCCGCCCATCCCGATGCTGACCAGGTCACGGCCGTAGGCCTCGCGGTAGGCGCGGCGCGCGGCATCGTAGACCGGCCCCTGCACGTCGATGGCATAGGGCCGGGCGGTTGCACCTGCGGTGACCTCGACATGGACCCCCCACGGCGCGTTGCCCCGCAAGTGGTCCATGAGCATGCGCTGGGCGCCGACCGCGTCCAGGCCAGGCGGCAGCCGCAGGCTGACCACGGCCCGGGCAGATGGGGCGAGCGTGTTGGACACATCAGCCACCGCAGTGGCGTCGATGGCCAGTACACTCACGGCGGGTTTGGCCCAGAGCCGTTCCGCGATGCTGCCGGTGCCGGTGAGGTGCACGCCGCTGAGCATGCTGGCTTCCGCACGGAAGCGTTCCGCCGGGTAGTCGACCTGCGGGTCAGGTGCGCGGCCGAGGTTCTTGACGGCGACGTCGCCGAGGTCATCGTGCAGGGTGGCGAGAAGCCGGCACAGGCTGGTCAGGGCGTCCGGCGCGGGGCCGCCGTAGACGCCGGAGTGGACACCGTGCTCCAGCGTCGCGACCTCCACGACGCAGTCGGTCAGGCCACGCAGCCCGGTCGTGAGCGCGGGTATGCCCACGTCGAAGTTGAGGGAGTCCGCGAGCACGATGGCGTCGGCGGCCAGTTCCTGGCGGTAGCGCTGGATGAACGCACTGAGCGTGGGCGAGCCGAGCTCTTCCTCACCTTCGACGAAGAGTGTGACCCCGACCGGGGGCCGTCCGCCGAACACCCGCAGCGCTGCCAGGTGCGCTGCGATGCCCGCCTTGTCGTCGGCGGTGCCTCGCCCGTACAGGCGGCCGTCCCGCTCCTGCGGCTCGAACGGCGGGCTGCTCCAGGCAGCGAGGTCGCCGGTGGGCTGGACGTCGTGGTGCGCGTACAGGAGCACGGTAGGTGCGCCGGGCGGCGCGGGCCAGCGGGCCAGCACGGCTGGCTGGCCGCCCTCGATGTCGTCGAGGACCGCCACGTGGAGCGCACCAGCCTCACGGCACAGCCGTGCGGTCTCTTCGGCACTGCGCCGCACGTCCTGCGCGCGCGCCGGGTCGGCGCTCACCGACGGGATCCGGACCAGCGCCTCAAGGTCGGCCCGGACACCAGGCATCAGGTCACGCAGAGTCGCACGTGCGTCATTGCCCTGCTGGCTCCGCTCGCCTCCGGGGCGCCCTGGGGCACCGCCTTCCCCCGTCGCTCCTTCGCTCACTCCTCGCTCCTCAGTCCAGGCGGCACCGCGCCCCTTCGGCTCGCTCACGCGCTGGCCGCGGCGCGGGCGCCGGACGCCAGGCTGACGGACTTGGACCGCGCGAGCGCGGCCGCGATCAGGCCGGTGAACAGCGGGTGCGGCCGGGTCGGGCGCGACAGGAACT
>DASYYE010000085.1:0-2378 GCA_035946955.1 Streptosporangiaceae bacterium
ACGGGAGACCCACGTACGCCCGTTCCGCGAGAACTCCGGCAACGCCGGCCTGGTCGCCCGCGAACTCCCCTCCGACGAGGTCCTCGCCTCCTGGCAGCACGTCGAGCAGCGCGCCCTGGACCTGCGCGCGGCCGGGGTACCGGGCAGCCTGCGTGAGCTGCGCGTCCGGGCCTACCTCGACTTGCTGCAAGAGCGTGACAGCGTGCGCCACGAGCGCGGAAGGGAGCCTGCTTGTGTGTAGTAGGTAAACGGGTTCTTTGATGCGGTGCTGCACGGGAGATGAGGGATTGATGGCCCTTCGGAGTCGCCCTGCGGGGGGAGGCTTCAAGCCGCCTCATGCTGCGTTGGCTGAAGACCGTCGTGGTGAGCGATGAGGAAAAGGCGCACGTGATGCGTCAGGCGGGGACCTGGAAGACGACCACTGTCGAAGCGTCGTAACGTTCTCAGACGACATCAGAACCGGGGCGCTGCTGTCTGTCCCGGGATGAGCCTGGCGGATACCCGTTTACTGGCCAGGCGGTGTCCGGCGCAGAGGTGGCGTGAGCTTGGTCTGCGGCTCTCGTGCGGAACGTGGGAAGGCGTGTCCTGGTACTGCCGCGTCAGCGGCGGCGAGAGGGAGTGCCCGGCAGGGACGTGAGTACCGTCCGGGGCATGCTGGCGGACCGGCTCGTAGTAGTGGTGAGGCTCCTGTAATGGGGGCGGAGCGAAGGGGCCGGGTCGTCCGTGGCTGTGGTTCATCTGGTCAACCGGGCCGCTGGCCTGGGAGGAGTCACGTGGACGAGCTGAAAGCATCTGGCAAGCCGTTCCAGATCACCAGACAGGAGGTCTGGGAGGCCTGGCTCAAGGTGAAAGGGAATCAGGGCGCACCTGGGGTGGACGGGCAGTCCATCGAGGCGTTCGAGAAGGACCTGAAGAACAACTTGTATAAGGTCTGGAACCGAATGTCCTCGGGGACCTACTTCCCGCCCCCGGTGCTGGCGGTGGAGATCCCCAAGCCGCATGGCGGAGGGACCCGCATGCTCGGGGTGCCGTGCGTCGCGGACAGAGTCGCGCAAACGGTGGCCGCAGCCCGGCTGGAGAAGGCGGTGGAACCGGTGTTCCACCCGGACTCCTACGGGTACCGGCCGCAGCGGAGCGCACTGGACGCGGTGGCGGCGTGCCGGGAGCGCTGCTGGAAGTACAACTGGGTCATCGACCTGGATATCCGGAAGTTCTTCGACTCAGTGCGGTGGGACCTGCTTATCAAGGCGGTGGAGGCGCACACCGATCACGAAACCCGCTGGGTGGTGCTGTACGTGAAGCGGTGGCTGGCCGCTGCGCTGCAGCTGCCTGGCGGGATCTTGCAGCCACGGGACCGGGGGACCCCGCAGGGATCCCCGGTCAGCCCCGTGCTGGCGAACCTGTTCATGCACTACGCGTTCGATACCTGGCTGGTGCGGGAGTTCCCGGCGGTCAAGTTCGAACGGTATGCCGATGACGCGGTAATCCACTGCGTCAGCGAGCGCCAGGCCCGCACGGTCCTGGCTGCGCTGCATGAACGGATGGCCGAGGTCGGCCTGGACCTGCATCCGGGCAAGACCATGATCGTGTACTGCAAGGACAGCAACCGGCGCGGCCCGGCAGGGCCTGCCTCGTTTGACTTCCTGGGCTACACGTTCCGGCCGCGGCTGGCACGGCGGCGCGACGGGGTGCAGTTCACCTCGTTCTCGCCCGCGATCAGCAAGGATGCCCTGAAGAAAATCAGCGCTGAGGTGCGGTCCTGGCGGCTGCACCGGCAGATCGAGATGACCTCAGCGGGCATTGCCCGCTGGATCAACCCGAAAATCCGCGGCTGGATGACCTACTACGGGGCGTTCGGCCGTTCGGCGCTGGATCCCCTGCTCCGCCGCATCAACACCTACCTGATGCGGTGGCTGATGAACAAGTACAAAAGGTACCGGACCTGGAAGAAAGCCGCCCGGGCCTGGACTGACGCGGCCGCGACCCGGCCGCAGTACTTCGCTCACTGGGCCTGGGTGAAACCGGCCCGCCAGATGACCAGGACGACAAGAGCCGTATGACGGGAGACTGTCACGTACGGATCTGCGGGAGCCCGGGGGTGAGATTCCCCCGGGCCACCCGACCGCGACTTGAGCGCCGCCCCCGACGACGGCGCGGAAGCCGACAGCACCCCAGACCAGCCTCCCGCCGACACCCACCCGCCCGCGGGCACCCAGCCGCCCGGCCCCGATCCCGATCCCGATCCCGATCCCGGCCCCAATGGTCCCGGCCCCAATGGCCCCGGCCCCAATGGCCCCGGCTCCAATGGCCCTGGCGGCCCCGCTCCGCGCCCGGGTCCTACGGCCGGGCCGAGCCTGGCCGCCCTGGTCACCATCACC
>DASYYE010000086.1:0-1501 GCA_035946955.1 Streptosporangiaceae bacterium
CAGGCTGGTCAGGCAGTTTCGATTCCCGCCTGCCGCTCTTCGGCGAAACGGCACGCTAGCGCCTATTGCGGCCATGTGGACAGGCCAGGCAGGGAAGGGGCACCCCGGCCCGGGGTGCCCCTTCATGAGTGCGGGACTAGCAGATGCCCACCCCGGGGAAAAGGCAGGCGCTGAGGTCGGGCTCGGTTGAGGTGTCACCTGCCAGCCCGGTCAGCGCGACACCCGTGTAGGACACGAAGGCCAGCACGAGCTTCTGCCCCCCCGGGCAGGTAAAGCTGCCCGGCCCGGGCGGCCCGGCCGAGATGGAGCCGGTGGTCTGCCCGTTGCGGACGGGGAAGGAGCCGGTGTTGCTGATCGGCGCGGTCACCGTCTCCTTGTTCGCGGCGCTAGGGTGGTTGCCGCCGCCGTTGATGCAGGCATACGTTGCCGTCGCGGTGCCGGACAAGGTGATCGCCTCGGTGGACACCGTGGTGCCGAGCCCGGCTTCCTTGAAGTTCGCGACGTGGTAGGCGCCGGTGCTGGTGATGCTGGCGGTTCCCTCGCTGATGAAGTGCGGGCTGCTGCCCAGGGCCGCGGAGGCGCCCAGGACCAATGTGGCCAGCAGCATCGCTGGCAGCGCGAAGATGAAGAGCATGCGTCGTTGCATGTGATCCCCCTATGGATCGTTGAAGTCGGTGATCCCTCCCGTGAGCGTTGGTAAGTTGCGCTTACCTCGCGTGCGGGCGGATGTGGACCTGCGCCTACCCCTAAATGTCTGCCTCGGCCGTCATGCCGCCGGGCTACAGATCGGTGCTGAGGTCAGCGCAGCAGCGGAAGAGGGGGCACCCCTTACGGGGCGCCCCTTCCGAGGGGCCGCTAGCTACACGCCCCGCGAACAGTGGGGAGCAGGCACCCGGTGGAGTAGGGGCCCGGGTTGAGCGGCGCCTGGATGTGGTTCGTGGTGTCGGTGAGGGCCACGTTCGTGTAGGTCACCTGGGCGGTCTCCAGCTTCTGGCCAGATGGGCAGGAGAAGCCTCCCGGCCCCGGCGGGGTGAGGGTGAGCGAGGCGGTGACGTTTCCGTTCTTGCCGGAGGGGAACGTGCCGCTCGCGCTGACCGGGCCGTTGACCGTGGTCGTATTCGCGGCGCGGGGGTTTTTGTTGCCTCCGTTGACGCAGACGAAGGTGGCGGTGGCGTCCGCGGTCGTCGTGTAGCTGGTCAAGGTGTTGGTCCCGAGCCCGGCTTCCTTCCAGGACACGATCAGGTTGGTCCCGCTGACTGTGGCGCTGGCCGATATGAAGTGCGGGCTGTCCGCCAGGGCCGGGGAGGCGGCCCAGACGGCGGCCGCCAGCATCATGGGCAGCGCGAGGATGAAGAGTATGCGACGTCGCATGGTTAACTCCCGTTCGAGGAATTCTGGGTTTGGATTACCCAGATCTGCATCGGGGAGTAAGCTTCCGATTACCTCCCGTGCAGGCGGATATGGGCATCATGAAGTGGGTGCTTCGTGAGATCACAGGCGC
>DASYYE010000087.1:0-5325 GCA_035946955.1 Streptosporangiaceae bacterium
GCGGGCTGCCCGCCCGCCAGCGCGAGGCACTGGTGCTGAAGTTCTACGCCGACCTGTCAGAAGCGCAGATCGCCGCGGCCATGGGCATCAGCAAAGGCGCGGTCAAGAGCCACACCTCACGCGCCATGGCCGCACTGCGGAGCGTCTTGGAGGTACACGCATGAAGCCCGGGGGGGCCAACTGTGGCCGGGAGCGATGCAGCCCATGACAACAGGAGACAGCGACTTCGACGAGCTCCTCCGCTCAGCCCTGCAATCAGTCGCGGACCCGATCGAGCCGATGGGAGACGGCCTGTCGCGCATCCGTGAGCGGATCGACAAGCCATGGCTGTGGCGGCGGTTGTCGTTGTTCGTGAACGATTGCGTGGACTTGGCCTGGCTGGTCATCATCAGGTGCGAGCCGGCCCTCGAGTGGGCACGCACCAAACTGGCCACTGCCAGGGTGGCGCTGTCCGCGTTGCTGCGCCGGTGGTGTGGCCCCGCGCTGGACGCGGCGGCCCCGCTCATTGCACGGGTGAGACCGAGGCTTGAGCACCTGGCGTCACAGGGGCGGGCTGTCATGGCCCGGGCGCTGCTGTCGGCCCGGCAAGGTGCTGACCAGGTCTACCAGCGCAAGGCCTGGCTGCGTCCGCTGATCGTGGGGGCTGCTGTGGTCACTCTGGTCGTCGGAGTGGCCTATGGGCTCAACCCGGTGCGCACCACGATCACCAGCATCGGGCAGATAACCGGCGGGGTTGGCAGCGGTCACAACGGCAACGGGAGCGCGGACACGGCCGGCAGCAGCCGTGTGCAGGGCCAGCACGGCCACGGCCATACCGGGCACCACCCCGGCGGTCATGCGGGGAGCCGCAGGCACCCGCGGGCGGGCACGGCACAGCCGAACTGCCGCCGCACGCCCACCCCGTCCCCCCAGGGCAGCGACAGCGCATCGCCGACCCCCACGGACACCGCCACCCCGACACCAACCGGGTCGCCGACGCCCACGCCCACACCGACCACCACGCCGACGCCCACACCCACCACGACCACCCAACTGACCCCCTCACCATTGGCGGTCAGCAACAGGACAGGCGGGTGCTCCAGCCCGCCGCCGCCGTCGGTAGGTCCCACCACCGCGAGCAGCACACCGGCCCAGAGCCAGACAACAGGGACGACCGGCGAGCCCGGTGAGACTGGCCGGACCCCCTAGGACTGGCCTGCTGCCAATGGGGTGTCCCAGCGGCCGGTGCGGCTGAGCAGGACCGCGGCCGCGACCACGCCCGCGGAGGACGTGCGGAGCACCGTGGGGCCAAGGCAGGCGCGCACCGCACCCGCTGCCACGAGCGCGCCGGTCTCGGTGGGGCTCACCCCACCCTCGGGCCCCACCACCACCACGATCTCGCCGGAAGCGGGCACGGGCAGGTGGGCGAGTGCCACCTGCCCAGCAGGGTCCAGCAGGACCGCCAGCCGTGCCTGTGCTACGCGAGTGAGCAGTCCTGCGGTGCTCACCAGCGGCGCCACCTCGGGCAGCCAGGCGCGGCGTGCCTGCTTGGCCGCTTCCCGGGCGGTCGCCTGCCAGCGTTGCGCGGAGCGGGCGCCACGCTCACCCTCCCACCGGGTGACGCAGTGCTGTGCCGCCCACGGCACGATGGCGTCCACCCCGGCCTCGGTCATGAGCTCCACGGCAAGCTGACCACGGTCCCCCTTCGGCAGCGCCTGGGCCACTACCAGCGTGAGGTCGGGCCGCGGCTGGGACCGGCGGGAGCGGACCACCAGTTCGAGGGCCCCGGCCCGGGCGGCCGTGACTACGCATTCGGCCATGAGCCCGGAGCCGTCGCTGAGGTCGACCCTCTCTCCAGGGCCCAGCCGCCGCACCGTCGCCGCATGCCTGCCCTCGCTGCCGCCGAGCACCACGACGTCGCCCGCCAGGTCAGCCGTGGCACACAGGAACACCGGCGGGGTGCTAGTCCCGCTCGCCTGCAGGGCGCCTGAGGGCACTGCCTTTCGCGGAGGGCTAGTCCCGCCCGGTGATTCAGCGCCCGTTGAAGGCATCCCTCAGGCGGGAGAAGAACCCTTGCTGGCCTGGGGCGAACCGGCCGGGCGGGGTCTCTTCCCCGCGCAGCTTCGCCAGCTGGCGCATGAGCGCCTCCTGCTCCTCGTCCAGCTTGACCGGGGTCTCGACGGTCACGTGGATGATCAGGTCGCCGCGGCCCGCGCTGTTCAGGTGCCGCACCCCGAGGCCGTACAGCGGTATGACCTGGCCGGACTGTGTGCCCGGGCGGATGTCGAGTTCCCGTGGGCCGTCCAGGGTCTCCACCGTCAGGGCGGCGCCCAGTGCGGCGGCCGTCACCGGGATCGTCACGGTGCAGTGCAGGTCGTCGCCATGGCGCTCGAAGATCGCGTGCGGGCGCTGGACGACCTCCAGGAACAGGTCTCCTGGCGGCCCGCCACCCTGGCCGACCTCGCCCTCGCCGGCGAGCTGGATGTGGGTGCCGTCTTCCACACCCGGGGGGATGCGGACCTTGATGGTGCGGCGGGTGCGGACCCGGCCATCGCCATCGCACTCTGGGCACGGACGGTGGATGACCGTGCCGAACCCGCCACATGCGGGGCACGGCCGGGTCGCCATGACCTGGCCCAGGAACGAGCGGGTCACCTGGGAGACCTCGCCGCGCCCAGCACACGTGTCGCAGGTCTCCGGGTGCGTGCCCGGCGCGGTGCCCTCCCCGGAACAGGTGGGGCACACCACGGCGGTGTCCACGACCAGTTCCCTGGTCGTCCCGAACGCGCACTCCGACAGGTCCAGGTCCACCCGCAGCGTGGCATTGCGGCCCCGCCGGGCCCGGCTGCGCGGGCCACGTGATGCCGTGCCTGTGCCGAAGAACGCGTCCATGATGTCGCTGAAGGGGAACCCGGCCCCGAACCCGGCCGGGCCGCCAGCGGCCCCGGCGCGGGCGAACGGGTCCACGCCCACGTCGTACATCTGGCGCTTCTCCGGGTCAGAGAGCACCTCATAGGCCTGGGTGATCTCCTTGAACCGCTCCTGCGTCTGCGGGTCCGGGTTGACGTCAGGGTGCAGTTCACGCGCGAGCCGCCGGTACGCCTTTTTGATCTCGTCCTGGTTTGCGTCGCGCCGCACCCCCAGGACGGCGTAGAAGTCCCCCGCCACTACGAACCCGCCAGGATCTGGCCTACGTACCTTGCCACCGCGCGTACCGCTCCCATCGCTGTCGGGTAGTCCATCCTGGTCGGGCCGATCACCCCGAGCCGGGCGAGTGCCTGGTCATTGCTGCCGTACCCCGCCGACACCAGCGACGTGGTGCGCAGCCCCTCCACCGGGTTCTCCGCGCCGATCCAGACGGTCACTGCTGACTGGTCCGTGGACTCCCCCAGCAGCCGCATGAGCACCACCTGCTCTTCAAGCGATTCCAGGACTTCACGCAGGCTCTGCGAGAAGTCCCCCGAGGCAAGGTTCGCGGCCCCGCCCACCACGACCCGCTCCTCGTTGCGCTCGACCACAGTCTCCAGGATCACTGAGAACACTGCTGCCGCATTGGGCCGCGCGGCGGGCTGCACCCGGTCAGGCAGGTCAGCGATAACCGAGGCCACCTCGGCGAGCTTGCGCCCCACCAGGAAGGCGTTCAGCAGCGCCCGCAAGTGCGCGACATCGGCCTCGTCGGCCGAGTCAGGCAGGTCCACGTTACGCTGCTCCACCCGCCCGGTGTCGGTAATCACCACCAGCAGGATCCGCTTTGCGGTCAGCGGCACGAGTTCGACGTGCCTGACCACCGACCGGCTCAGGGACGGGTACTGGACCAGCGCGACCTGCCGGGTGAGCTGAGCCAGCAGCCGCACCGTCCGTGTCACGACGTCGTCGAGGTCATAGGCGCCAGCCAGGAATGCCTCGATCGCACGGCGCTCCGCCGACGACAGGGGCTTGACCCCAGCCAGCCGGTCGACGAACAGGCGGTACCCCTTGTCGGTGGGGACCCGGCCCGCGCTGGTGTGCGGCTGCACAATGTAGCCCTGCTCTTCCAGGACTGCCATGTCGTTGCGGACGGTCGCGGAGGACACGTCCAGGTGGTGGCGGTCCACGAGGGACTTCGACCCCACGGGCTCCATGGTGGAGACGTAGTCCTGCACGATGGCACGCAACACGGCGAGCTTTCTGTCATCGAGCATGGACCACCTCCCCGCCGGCCACTGGCACTCCGGCTCCCTGAGTGCCAAGTGTATGTGGACAGGGCACCGGGGGCATCAGCGAACAGTGGTGCTCGTCAGGCCAACCGGGCATGACATGAACATTGCCAGCCCCCAGACAGACGACTAACTCCATCATGGCAGGTGTGCCCTGATATGGAAGTTGATCGGTTTGGTCAAGTGAGCGTTTGGCGTGTTGGTCACATAGCCGCGACTGCGTAGCCTGGAGAGTGAACCTTCTCGCCGGGGAGCCGATGACACGCCACTCGCCTGACTATCCGTCCGACGAACTGGCCCCTCCAGGGGGCCAGCCGATGCGCCCGAGCGAGTGGGGGGCACCCGAGCCCACCTACCCGGGCGACGCCTGGACCATTGGCGACCCGGCACCCGCAGACCCCGTCCCAGCCCAGCGCTTCGCCGCGGACCTGCCTGCCGCGGACCAGCTCCCCGCTGCATATGCCTCGCCCAGCTACCCCGTTGCTGAGCACTTCCCGGTCGGGGAGCACTTCCCAGCCGGGGATGGCTACCCAGCTGAGAATGGCTACCCAGCCGACGAAGGCTACGAACTGGCCTCCGAGGAGGAGCCCGCGCAGGCACGCCCGGCCGCCAGCCGGATCCCAGGGGGGCAGTACTGGCCAGACCAGCGGGAGGCCCGCCGGGCCATGGCCGCGTACCTGACCGTCCCGTTCTTTGGTTTGGTGGTCCCGCTCGTGGTCTACCTGGGCGCCCGGCGCAGGTACCCGTGGCTGCGCGCGCACGCCGCACAGGCATTGAACGTGTGGGTCACGGTGTCGCTGTACGAGGTGTCCATCACGCTGATGGGGGTCATGCTCGCGCTCGACAGCATCCAGGTCGCTGTCATCGTGGTGCTGCCCGTCCTGGTGGTGCTGTGGCTCACCGCCCTGGTGTTCCTCATCCGGGCGGCCGGCAAGGCCAGCCGCGGTGATGAGTACGCCTTCCCGCACTGGCTGTGCACGCGGGTGGCCCGCTAACAGGCCGGAAGTCCCCTAGTGCTACGTTCCTTAAAGGGTGTATATAAAGCGTCGGCGATAGGAGCGTGGTTTGGGCTGGGGCCGTCCCCAGATCCAGGGCCGGGCGCGGGCGTTGAGCTGGGCGGTGGCGACCTGGGTGGCGTGGGCGACCTCGT
>DASYYE010000088.1:0-8273 GCA_035946955.1 Streptosporangiaceae bacterium
TCGCGTGCGCCACGGCGAATGATCTCGGCAGCTACTCGCGACTGCGGGGGCAACCGTGGTCATGCTGGGCCTCGCGCCGGTGGTTGCCGGACCGGCTGGGAGCGTCCCCAGTTTCAGGGCCGGGCGCGGGCGTTGAGCTGAGCGGTGGCCACCTGGGTGCCGTGGGCGATCTCGTAGGGGTCGGCGAATGCCTGGCCGGCCAGGGCCTGGCGGCGGAAGATCCGCCACCAGCCCTCTTGCAGGTTCAGCCAGCAGGCGCCCTTGGGGATGAAGGGGTGCCGGATGCGGGATGGGCCGCCACCGCGCATCCAGCGCGTGATGGGTCCGCAGCTGAGACAGACCGCCAGATCGCAGGCAGATGCGGGCGTGGGCAGGGGTTTGGCACGAGGGCAGGCCATCCAGGCCGAAGTCGAGGTCAATGGTGCCCGCACTCATCTCATCCGCCGTGCGCTGCCGAGTCGCGCCCGCCGGTAAGGATGGGGACACGTGCGGCTATCCCTGTTGACCAGCACTACGTCAGAGGTCGTCTATGGATGCGCGGACCTGCGCTGTGCGGGGGTGGTCGCCGAGGTCTTCGAAGATGGCCTGGGCTTGCTTCCATAGGTCAGACGCCATTTCCGGCCGACCGACGATGCGGTAGATGTGGCCTAGCCTGCGCAGCGTTCGGGCTTCGCCGTGCCGGTCGCCGATTTGGCCGCGGATGGTGAGGGCCTGCTGGTAGCAGTCGATGGCGTCGTCGTATCGCCGGAGGTCGGCGTACGCGGATCCGAGATCGTGCAGAGTCCAGGCGAGTCCCCACTGGTCGCCGATCTGGTCGCGGACCGAGTGGGATTGCTGCAAATGGGTGATCGCCTCGCCGAGGCGGCCAAGGTCGCGGTAGGTGTCGCCCAGGTTATGCAGCGTGATGCCCTCACCCCACCTATCGCCTACGTCGCGCCAGATCCGGAGGGCTTGGTGGAGGCAGTCGAGAGCCTCGCTGAGCTGGCCCGTGTCGCGGTAGGCGGCTCCTAGCGGATCGAGGGTCACGGCCTCGGCCTGCGGGAATCCGATCGCGCGCCAGATCGGAAGGGCGCGGCGCAGGCAGTCGATGGCGTCGCCGAAGCGGCGCTGATCAAAGTAGGCAATGCCGAGGCTGGTCAAGATCGCGGCTTCGCCGAACTCGTCACCCAGGTGCCTGGCCGAGTCGAGGCCGAGCAGGTTGGTCGCGACCCAGTCAGTCCACAGTGTGCGCAGGGAGAAGAAATCGAACATCGCCATGGGAAGCTGCCACGCGGTGGTGTGGTCGCCGTTCGCGGCGGCAAGGTGAACCGCAGCCACCGTGTTGGCGCGTTCTTCTTCGCACCACCGAAGGGCCTTGTCGTGATCGGGGAAAGCCAGCGGGCTGATGGTGGTCTCGGGGGGGCTCAGCGGTACTCGGGGCCGCCGCGGGTTGAGCACAGTGCACGCGGAGTCGGCGGTGTGCAGGTACCAGTGGAGCAGCCGCCGCACAGCGTCGGCGCGGTCCGCGGCGGTTTCCTGTTCCGCGACGACTTCTCTGGCGTAGAGGCGCACCAGGTCGTGGAACTGGTAGCGGCCTGGGCCCGTCTCTTCCAGCAGGTGGGCATTGGTCAGATCGTCAAGGAGCCGCTGTGCCTCGGCCGTGCTGGTCATCGCGAGTGCCGAGGCCGCCGGGCCGCTGATGCCGGTTCCTGGGTGCAGGGCGAGCAGCCGGAACAGGCGCGCGGCCAGTGGCGGCAAGGCACGGTACGACCAGGACAGGACGGCCCGCACTGCAGCCGTCTCTTCGTCGGCGGCGAGCATGTCCAGCCGGTCGTGTTCAACGGCGAGCCGGCCGGCCAGCTCGGACAGGCTGAGATGGGGACGGGCGGCGACGCGTTCGGCCGCGACCCGCAGGGCCAGCGGCAGGTAGCCGCACAGCCGCGCCAGGTCCGCGGCGGCAGCGGGTTCTGCGGCGAGCCGGCGGGGGCCGGCGATCCGCGCGACTACGTCTAGGGCGTGGTGAGGAGCGAGCGTGTCAAGGGTGACGCGGCGGGCGCCGTCACGCACAACCAGGCTGCCGAGCCGGTTGCGGCTGGTGACTATCACGGCGCAGGAGGCGCTGCCGGGCAGCAGTGGGCGGACCTGCTCGGCGGTGGCGGCGTTGTCCAGGATGATGAGCGTCCGCTTGCCCGACAGGACGCTGCGGTACATGGCGGCCCTGCCGTTCAGATCGTGGGGGATCTGATGCGGGTCGACCTGGCATGCTCGCAGCAGATGCCCAAGAGCTTCGTCGGGCGGCAGCGCAGGTTCGCGGGGGTGAAAGCCCCGCAGGTCCAGGTAGAGCTGCCCATCAGGGAAACGGCTGGCTACCTGGTGAGCGGCGTGGACGGCAACAGCCGTTTTGCCGACCCCAGCGGGGCCGTCGATGGCTGAGATCACCAGCCCTGGTCCCTGGTGCTCATCACCGACGGCGAGCATCGCCCGCAGCTCGGCGAGTTCCTCCTCGCGGTTGGTGAAGCCTGCGACGTCGTGCGGCAGCTCGGCTGGCCGCCACTCGCGGCCGGGGCGCCTGGGGTCAATGATCGCGGCAGAGGGCAGATCGAGGGCTGTATCGCTGGACAGGATCTGCTGGTGAAGGCGGTTGAGGTCGCGCGAGGGCTCAATGCCAAGCTCGGCAGCCAGGATCCGGCGGGTGTCATGGAAGACCGCGAGCGCGTCGGCCTGCCGCCCGCCCCGGTAGAGCGCCAGCATGAGCAGGCCACGCAAGCGTTCACGGAACGGATACTCACTTACGACTGCGGGCAGCTCCGCTCCAACCTCGGCATGGCGGCCGAGATCGAGCATGACCTCCGCCCGCTCTTCGATCGCGCCCAGGCGAAGCTCGCCCAGTCGAGTGCGTTCGATCTCCGCGAATGGTCCGGGGATGCCAGGCAACGGCGCGCCGTGCCACAACGCCAGCGCCGCATCAGCGGACCGAACCATGCCTGCCAGATCACCCGCGGCACGCAAGTGGCGCCCTTGGTCAAGCTGCTGGCCGAACACCGTGGCGTCCAGGCGGTCCGGTGGCAGCACCAATTCATACCCCGCCGATGTCGATATCAGCATCTGCCCGGGCGCCCAGGCAGCCCGGGCTGGTTCCAGTACGCGGCGAAGCCCTTTGACGTAGGTGTGGACACCGTTTTCCGCGCTCGGCGGGGGGTCAGTCCCCCACAGCGCATCGATGAACTCATCCCGCGATACCGCGCGCCCCGCGCGGAACGCGAGCACCACAAACGCCGCCTGCTGCAGCGGAGCACCCAGGTCCAGCCGTCGCGTGCCAGCCCAAGCTCGTACTGGGCCAAGCACCTCCGCCCGCAATGGGCCCCGCCCTGCTACATCCACTCTGATCGCCCCGTGGCCCTTCAGCTCCGACCAATCTCCTTGTACGAGAACGGGATCGCTGTGGCCCACGCATTCAATGCCCGATCAGGTGTCCACGTTACGCCGGGCGCGCTCTAATCGCGACCCGGATATACAGGGAGATAAGCTGATACGGTGGAAAGGGCCAGACTTGCTGGCGAAACGGCCCCTGACCTGGGTCTATCGTGGGCCTGGGCCGTTCTATACCCGCTCCCGCCGAGTTTTGCGTGGAACTTCTTGCTCGCCGCGAGCAGCCCCTACGCAGCGACTGTTCGTACTGCCCGCGGCTGGCCTCTCCGGGACAAGTGCCTATGCGCCGCGTCCCGCGTTGGCCGCGGTCACGCGGGGCCTGGTCGGCGCCAAGGCGGCGACCTGGGGAGATCTCGCTGGCGAGGTTCCGCATCGCCTACTGTTTTCCCGGGCTGCCGATCTGGCTCAGATATCATGAAACCGCAGGCCAGGCGGCCTGCATGGTCGCCGTCCGTGCCCGTCCGTGCTGACGGCCTCCCGGACGGCTGCCCGCACGGACATATGGCGGACGGGACCCGATATTCATCTGATTGTTAAGGTAGTTTGGCCAGGTCAGCGCCTATTCCAATGGTTCGGGAGAAGCGGTCTGTAAAACCGTCGGCTCAGCCTACGTTGGTTCGAACCCAACACCTGCCACCAGTCACTATCCGTAGTATCGCCAGGTCAGCGCGGCGATTAGGAATCCTGTCGCGTTGATACTAGGAGCGCGGCCGGGACGGTCCGCCGGACCGCTTGCTCCTGGCGTAGTAGGCCGCGGTCGCATCCGCGCCGCCCCAGGCGGCGCAGCAATTCCGCGCGGGCAATGCGCGCGAGGGTTGCGAGGTTGGTCATGGCTGCCAGCATGCACGCGAGCGCGCCCTGCTGCCGCTGGCTTGCGTTTTCAGTGCGCGAAGCTGGCCACGAGGCCTGCGGCTACACCGAGGATGACGACGATGATGAGCAGGGCGAGGAGCCGCCGCCGGGACGATCGGCGGGGGGTGAGGATCCCCCCGGCGGGCGCGGAAGGGCCGACGGGTACGGGTGGGAATGCGCCCGTGGGGTATTCGGCGTAGGCATGCCTGAGCTCCGGGTCGCTGAACTGAGCGACGGGGTCATCATCGCCGGTGCCCGACGAGCCTGTCACGGTCACCAGTATGCGCCGGACACGGCCAGGATCATGAAGATCACGCCGGCCGTGAGACAGCCGAGGCTGATCCACCATCCTGTCGCCTTGCGGGCCTGCTTGCGGGTGTTGCTCTCGAACGCGTCGACCCTGCTGGCAGCGAGCGCTGCGAGTGTCTCGGCCCTGGACCGGGTGAGGTACTCGGTGAACAGCCGGCGGGGCTCAGGGACGTCCTGGTAGACGCGCACGGCAGCGGCCCAGATCCCGGTGGCGGCTGCAGTGGCGTAAGCCGCGTAAGCGAATGCGGCCAGCAGGAGCTGGGCGTGACGGGTGGCCAGGAAAGATGCGGCGGCGCCGGCGTAGCCGATCAGGAGCACAGCTTTGGTGTCAAGGTTGCGGCCGGAGCTAGCCTGGCGGGCGATGGAGGCGGTTATCTCAGCGTTGATCAGTTCCAGCGTCGGCGCCCGTTCCTCCAGCTCCTGGGGTGTCATTGGGCTCATAGCCTGTGATTGTCCGCCTTTTGGCCAGGATGTGGTTCCGGGGCCCTGCGGGATTCAACCCCGGTGGCATGGGTGACGGGCAGCCGAGGCCTTCCTGGCGATATTGCGTACTACTTCTGCGGAGAGCGTGATCCTGCCGCCGGTACGTGCCGGTCCCGCTGTCGCGTACAGGCAACTGCTCCTGGCGTGTGTCAGTGCCCGGGGTCGAACTGGACTGGCAGCGTGATGGGCCCGCTGATGCCGAAGAGCGGTTTCCAGGGTGCTGGACCCGTGCGGCGGATGTTGGGCATTCGTCTGGCCATGACTGTGAGGGCGACGGCTAGCTCGGCCTTGGCCAGGTGCACGCCGAGGCAGTAGTGGATGCCGCCGCCGAAAGTGAGCATCGGCTCTGCGGCTGCCCGGGTGATGTCGAACCGGTCGGGGTCGGGGTAGACGGAGGGGTCGCGGTTGGCGGCGGCGGTGCAGGCGGTGACCGACGTGCCTGCCGGAATCGCTACGCCGGCCAGTTCGACGTCCTCGACGGCGATGCGCCGGGCACCGAGGACGACCGGGGTGTGGCGCATGACCTCGTCGACGGCCTGCGGCGCCAGTTCGGGGTGCTCGGCGAGCAGGACCCACTGGTCCGGATGATCGCAGAACACCTCGATGGCCGCCGCGAGCTGGTTGCGCGTGGTGTCAGTCCCGGCCGTCAGCAGCGCCCCGACGAGCATCTGGAGCTCGTCGTGGCTCAGGCGGTCGCCGTCGTCCTCGGCACGGATCAGGCCGGAGATGAGGTCCTCGCCAAGTGCGTGCCGCTGGCGAGCGACCATCTCGTCTATGTAGGCGCCGAGTTCATCCACGGCTTGCAAGATGTCGGACGCGTGGTCGGCGACGTCGATTCTGAAGATCATGAAGATGCGGTCGGCCCAGGCGGAGAACAGCCGCCAGTCCTGGCGGGGGGCGCCGAGCAGCTCGCAGATGACCGGAATCGGGTAGGCGCGCGCTACGTCAGCGACGATGTCGCAGCGGCCGGTGGCGCTGGCCGGGTCGGTCAGCTCGGTGATCACCGCGATCATGGCGGCGCGTAGCTTCGCCGCGGAGGCCGGGGTGAAGGCCCGGATCACGAGCCGACGTAGCCGGTGGTGCTCCTCGCCGTTGAGGCTCATGATGCCGGTCGCGGCCCAGTCCCACAGCGGACCTGAGGTGACGCCCCGGTCGGTCAGGCCTACAGCTTGCGGGGTGTGGAACCGCTTGTCGCGCAGGACGGTACGGACCGCGTCGTAGGACAGCGCCACCAGGCCGAATGGGTCCAACGCCACGGGGCTTTGCTCCCGCGCCTGGTGAAGCAACCGGTGCGGATCTTCCTGAAACTCGGGGGTGAGAACGGGCAGCCGCGGCAGGTCAGCCCAGCGGGCATCAGGGGTGGCACTGGTAGCACTGTCGGCAGTCATCGGCCTCTTCCCAATCGGTGATTACTGTGGCTATAGGGGTTCCGGGCCGAGGATCTCGGCCAAAGCGCGCGGCCACGACGCCTGGGTCTAGGTTTGCGAAGGTTGTTCGGGTCGATGTATTCCCAATTTGGTGACGTTCGGGCGCTGTCAGTGGTTCACAGGGGTCTTTTCAAGATCGAACGGGTTGCCCAGAGGATGGCCGGGCCGGGCAGGACTTGCTGGCTTCGCTTCACGTTACGAGGACGACAGTGCGCGCGGCGGCCAGTGTTCGCGCCACGGGGCACCGTGGTGTATGGGCCAGCTACCCGCCGTCGGGTGGGCGAGGGCAGCCCGGGGTGTGCTAGAGGGCTGACGCGAGCCCCAGCCATCCAGCGGATGGATAGATGCTCTCGCCCGCTGTTCAGCCGCGGTCGCATCGCCATGAGCACCCACGGACGCGGCAGCCACGGCGAGTAGGGCTCACTGTGCGCCATCCAGGACGGTCGAAAGTAAGCGATTTGCGCGAGAACCAATCTCGACGCGCCACAAATATACGACCCCGGACATCGCGTTTTGCGCCCTCTAGCCGATGGTCCGCGGCCCCTGAAAGCCCATCGTTAAAGACGATCGCTCATACCACAACCGGAGGGAGCAACTTCATGTTCGCGATCGTCACATTCCCCTGGCCCGTCGCGTCGGCGAACGTCCAGCTTGATGGGCCGGGCCGCAAGGCCAGGCGAGCGCAGGCGAGCACGCACGCCGCGACAGCGCGCAACCTGAACCCGGCGGGCCAGGATGGCCTCGTCGGCGAGCCGGAACAACGGCGCAGCATCCTGTCGGCTCGCAAGGTGTGAACCGGTCCATGCTTTGGCCGGCAATTCCGGGGCGGTCCCGTGCGCGAATCCACGCACGGGGCCGCTCTGCGGTGAGGAGATAGACATGCTCGCAACCATTGCCCGTTTCTGCGTCAGGCGCCGCCGGTGGGTGCTCGCGGCCTGGATGCTGTTGTTCGTGGCCGGGATCGCAATTGGCACGGTGGTGTTCGGCCGCCTGCACGACTCGAACGGCGGCGCGGGTACCGAGTCGGTCCAGGGCTACACCATCAAGCAGCAGGCCAGCAGCATGGGCCCGACCGCGGTGGTGCTGGTGAAGGGCCTGCCGGAGGCGGCGCCGGGCACCAGGGCGGCGGTGCTCGCGCTGACCGCCCGGCTGGCAAAGGTGCCGGATGTGACCGGCGCGATCAACGCCTACACCGGCCCGGACGGCCTCGCGCTGCAGTCCACAGACCGGCACGCCAGCGTGATCGTGGTCTCGGTCCGCAAGAACGCGTCGATGATGGCCCAGATGAACGTGGTCACCGCGCTGCGCTCGGCTGCCCGGGGCGCCGTGCCGGGCGCGACCGTGCAGGTCGGCGGGGATCTGGGGGTGACCCGGGACCGGATGGTGGCCTCGCAGAGCGACCTGTACCGCGGTGAGGCGGTCGCGCTGCCGGTGCTGCTTATCGCGCTGTTTTTCATCTTCCGCGGGTGGCGTGCCGCGATGCTGCCGCTGGCCGCAGCGCTAGCCACCGTGTCCGGCGCGCTGATCCTGCTGATGGCCATGACCCACGTGACCGATGTGGCCACCTACTCCGTCGACGTGATCACCGTGTTCGGCCTGGCCCTGGCCGTGGACTACAGCCTGCTGATGGTCAACCGGTTCCGCGAGGCGCGGGCCGCCGGAGCGGACGTGCCCAGCGCGGTCCAGTTCACCGCGGCGACGGCCGGGCGCACCGTCACCTTCTCCGCGCTGACCGTGACCGTGGCGCTGTCCGGGCTGCTGGCCTTCGGCGACCCCACCTTCACCTCGGTCGCG
>DASYYE010000089.1:0-6892 GCA_035946955.1 Streptosporangiaceae bacterium
CCCCCCCCGCCACTGCCGCCTCCCGGAGTGACCTGGCCGCGACCGGTGACTACCTCTCACCTGCGCAGTAGGCTGTTTACGTCCTCGTTACCGGCGGCCGAACACCGGCCGCTGGCCGCAGCGTTGAGGGGCGGGGCGTCCCGGCGATGGCAGCGCCTGGTGTGCGTCACGTGTCGTCCAGGCCACGTCCGCCTGGCCGCCCGAACGACCATGCGCATCCCACCATCGGGATGCTCACGCTCGACCTGCTGGAACCTTTCACCGAGCAGTGGCTGGGGGCCGCCGACGGGGCGCGTGCCCAGGACGCCTGCCTGATCTCGTTCTGCGGCCGGTCCGCAGGCGCACGTGAACCGGTGGACGCCGTCTATGACCTGGTCACGGCGGAATCGCTGGACGGCCTGATCGTGTGGACGAGCGTGCTGGCCCCCGAGTTCGGCCTCGAACGGCTGGCGGAGTTCTGCCAGCGGCTCCCGCTGCCCGTCGTCAGCGTGGGGCAGGCGCTGGGCCAGGCACCTGTGGTCCTGCCGCGGGACCGGCGGGCCATGTTTGACATGGTGAGTCACCTGATCGGGGTGCACGGCTGCCGGCGGGTCGCCTTTGTCCGCGGCTCGCCAGCGCATGTGCGGGAGGAAGAGCGTTACCTGGGCTACGCCGACGCGCTCGCCCACCACGGGCTGGCCGCCGACCCCGCCCTGCTGCCGGCGCCGCTGGAGTCCACAGCACCTGATTCGCTCGCCCCGGTCACCCGCATGCTGGCCAGCGGGGAACCGCCCGATGCCATCGTCGCCGCCAACGACAACCTGGCGGTCGCCGTGCTCTCGGTCCTGGCGTCCGCGGGCACCCGTGCCCCGGAGGAGGTGGCGGTCGTCGGGTTCGGCGACTTCTTCAGCATCCGCCCAGGCGATGTCAGCTTCGACAGCGATAGCGGCGGGGGGAGCGGGGCGCTCCCGCTGGGCCAGAATGTGGACCCCGGCGCGCTGTCACTGACGACGGTCCGCACGCCCTACCAGGAGATGGGCAGACGCGCGGTCGAGGTCGTGCTTGCGATGGTCCGCGGCGGAACCGTTCCTGACGTGGCCACTGTCCAGCCAGAGCTGGTCGTGCGGCGTTCCTGCGGCTGTCTCCCGACTATCTCCCGGGACCCCCCTGCCGCCCCGGGAGCGTGGGAGGTTCCCGCCGCCCGGCTCTGGCGCGCACTGACCTACCGGTCGGACCACCTGCCCAACGACTGGCCGCAGCACTTGTCCGCGGCTTTCTTCGCCGAGACGGGCGGCGCTCAGCCAGGCGCCTTCCTCCACCTCTTCGAGGAACTGGTGCAGCTCAGCCTGCGCGGCGGGGAGAGCGTGCAGAACTGGCGGCAGGTGATCCACACACTGCGTCAGTCCGTGGGGGGTGCCGCCACAGGCACGGCACAGCTCATGCGGGCCGAGGACACCTGTACGCAGGCACTGACCCTGCTGGCCGACAATGCCGAACGGTTCTGGCGTTACGGGCAGATCCTGACGGAGAAGCGCGACACGATCGTGCGGGAGGTGGGCCACCAGCTCGTCACCTCGCCCAGTGTCGCGGCGCTTGCCCACCGGCTCGCCGCGGAACTGCCCAAGCTGGGCATTCCCAGTTGCTACCTCGCCACCTATGAGCGGGATCCGGCGCAAGCCGAGGATCCAGACGCCGCGGCCGGGACGCCGCGGCCGTGGGTGCACGCCGCCCCGGCAGGGGCGCGGTCGGCCTGGTCCCGCCTGCTGCTCGCCTACGAGAACGGTGCGGTGACCGACCTCACGGCGCACGGCGTTGTCTACCCCTCGGTGCGGCTCGTGCCAGCGGATGCGTTGCCGTGCGAGGCAATGTTCAACATGGTCGCGCTGCCGCTGCGCTTCGCGGACCAGCCGCTCGGGTTCGTGCTCCTCGAGGTCGGCCCGAGGATCGGCTGGGTCTACGCCGCCCTGCAGGAACAGCTCAGCGCCGCGCTGTACAAGGCGTTCCTGGTCGAGAGCGAGCGCGCGGCGGTGGCCGCCCTGACCGAGGCGCAGCGGCGTGATGAGCGGCACCGGCTGGCCGTCGAGCTGCACGACTCCGTGTCGCAGGCGCTGTTCTCGATGACGCTGCACACGCGGGCGGTGCAGCTGGCGGTTCAGCAGCAGGGCCTCGACGACCAGAACCGGATCGTGACGAGCCTGGCCGAGTTGCGGGAGCTGACCCAGGATGCGCTCACCGAGATGCGGGCGCTGATCCTCGAGTTGCGCCCGGACACGGACGACCCGCAGCCGCGCCCGGACGAGGACGAACTACACCGGCAGGGGCTGGTCGCCGCGGTCCGCAAGCACGCCGCGGGCGTCGCGGCACGGGAAGGGCTCGAGGTGGCGGTCGAAGCGCCGCAGGGCGGGCTGGCACTGCCGGCCTCAGCAGAGACCGAACTCTTCCGCATCGTCCAGGAGGCGGTGCACAACAGCGTCAAGCATGCCCGTCCCGGCCACATCAGCATCCGGCTGGCTGAAGGCGCTGATGCCGCCGGGACGCTCGTCGTGGAGGTCGCTGACGATGGCGTCGGTTTTGACCCTGGCATCCCCCGTCCGGGACACCTGGGCCTGGAGGGCATGCGCGAGCGGGCGAAGCGGATCGGTGGCCGGTTTTCGGTGAAGAGTTCCCCCGGCGCCTCGACGACCGTGCGGGTCGTGGTGCCAGGGCTGCTGCGGCAGCAGCCGGCCGGGCAGGACCGGCCGAGCACGATGGCGGTGTAGCGACGTCGCATGAGGGGGAGTGGTGGTGGGCCAGACGAGCGGCAACAGCCCCATCCGGGTCTTCCTGGTCGACGACCATGCGGTCGTGCGGCGCGGCATGCTCGCGTTCTTCGACGTGCTCGGTGACATCGAGGTCGCGGGCGAGGCCACCGACGGGCAAGAGGCCATCGATGAGCTCGCCGTGATGGCGGCCCGGGGTGACCTGCCGGATGTGGTGCTGATGGACCTGCTCATGCCCCGCCTCGACGGCATCGCCGCCACCGCCGCGATCAAGCAGCGCTACCCCGGCGTCGAGGTGGTGGCGATGACCAGTTTCAGCGAGGCCGGGCGGGTGCATGTGGCCTTGGCGGCCGGGGCAGCCGGCTACCTGCTGAAAGACGCCGAAGCCGACGAGGTGGGCGCCGCGGTCCGGGCCGCACACCGCGGCGAGGTGCACCTCGACAGTGTCGTAGCCCGTGAGCTGACCCGGTCCCTGGTGGCCTCCGAGCACGCCGCGGACACTCTCACCCCCCGGGAACGCGAGATCCTGGTGCTCGTGGCGCAGGGCCGTTCCAACTGCGATATTGCCAAGGCCCTGGTGGTCAGCGAGCGCGCCGCACGCACCGACGTGAGTGGTGTGCTGGCCAAACTGGGCCTTGCGTCGCGGACCCAGGCCGCGCTGTGGGCCGTGCGGGAAGGCCTGGTCCCGGCTGACTGAGCGCGCTGTCAGCGAGTCAGTGGCTTGCGGAACCGCCTCGGTCATGGGCCAGAAATCGTGACGGCTGCGGTGTATCAGGACTCGGGGTGTCCTGCTCTGCCTTCGAGATGGGTCCATTACTGGTGGGAGCGCGGGCGGCGGTGCAGCCACCGCGGGGCGGGGGTTGGCATGACTGGTTATCTGACGGCGCGGTCCGTCAGGAAGGCGCGGGCCACGCGTTCGCGGGTACTGGTGGTGGTCCTGCTGGCGACCGCTGCTCTGGCGATGAGCGCCTACGGCAGCGCAATGGCCAGCGTGCAGGCCAATGCCAGGGGAGTCCCAGCGGCCATTTCGGCCAAGGGAACTGGGCGCCGCAGGCCACGGTTCCGGGCGCCTGGAACGACAGCCTCAATCAAACCAAGGTCACCTGGTGCCTGCAGGGCGGCTGCCCTGGTGGCCCGACCGACGTCATCCCCGGCGCGGACAACGTCAGCGGGCCCGCACTGGCGTTCCTGAGGAGCAGCAAGGGAACCCTGTACGTAGCCTGGCGGACCCCGGCCAGTGGCGTCGTCGACTTCTCAGCGTCCGTCGACGGCGGCACCTTCACCGCCGCCGCGCGGCTCTCCAAGGCCCTCACCGGCGAGGCCCCGGCACTCGCGGCCCAGGGCTCAACCCTGTACGCCGCCTGGCGGGGCACCGGGACCAACCACCAGGTCTGGTACTCGAGTGCCACCAAGCCCACCTGACAGGGTTGACGCAGATCCCTAACGCAGCTAACTAACGATGTTAGTTAACATCGTTAGGGAAGGGCGGGGATCGTCATGAACACCGCTTCCGCCACCGGAGCCCGGCCCCAGGTACCGCGGCTGGTTAGTGTCGCTCAGGTGAGTGGCCAGCGGATGAGACCACGTCGACCTGCCCTGGCGCCTTGGGCAGGACGACGGCCGGCGCTATCAGCCGGGGCAGGTGACTGCGCCGCAGCAGCAGCCGCAGCACTCGGGGTCACCGCAGCATGGGCACCGCATCGGGTCTCACCTCCCTTCCATGCCGGGGTCTGTGTCCGGGCACCGGGGCTGCCAGGTGCCCGGGGCTGGGTCGGGACAGGCGGGGCCGGGGATGGCGGTGAGCGTGGCCGTCAGCTCCCCACGCAGCCTGGCGAGCCGAGCCATCTCGGCGTCGATCTCGCTCAAGCGGCGGCGCAGCAACTCCGCGGCTGGCTCACATGGGCACTGCCCGGTGTCGCGGACTTCCAGCAGCTCGGCGATGGCGTCCAGCCGCAGGCCGAGCCGTTTGGCGCCGCGGATGAACTGCAGCCTGTCCAGGGCGCATTCGTCGTAGCGGCGGTGGTCTCCGGAGGTGCGCGCTGGCGCGGGCAGCAGGCCGGTCCGCTCGTAGTAGCGGATGGTGTCCGGGCGGACGCTTGCTCGGGCCGCGAGCTGGGTGATCGAAAGCCCGCCATGGGCCTGCGGCATGCTCATGGGTTCACCGTAAAACCTGGACCCAACTCCAGGTTCAAGCCCTTTTTGGGGATTATGCCAATTGCGTGGCCAGCACCTCGATGTCACCGAGGTGGTCGGCGGGCACCTGGCGGGGGTCGGCGCTGAGCGTCACGGTGCCGGCGCGTACGTCGGTCATCAGGTCCATCGCGGTGTCCACCCCCAGGTGGTCGAACGGGTTGCGGAGCAGTTTCTGCAGGCCGAGGAGTGGCTCGAGCTCCGCTATCGGGTAGTCGCTCCCGGCGACCACCTGGACACCGGCATTGAGCAGGGCACTCCACCGGAAGGCATCGGGCCACCGCTGACCGAGCCCATCGTGGGCGTCCGCGGCGTCGTCAACGCCGAAGCTGGGCTGGATACACGCAACCACACCGTTTTCGGCCATGCGCGACACCAGGTCTTTGTGGAGCACCTGCACGTGCTCCAGCCGTGGCGCCGCCGCCCGGCAGTCCTCCCCGTACACCAGCTCATACGCGTCAAGGGCTGACTCGATCGCCCGGTCACCGATGGCATGTGTGGCAATGCTCCACCCGTCCTCCGCGAACGGCCCGATCCGCCGTGCCAGGCGGTCCGCTGGCTCGAACAGGATCCCCGTGTTCCCGGCCTCATCGAGGAACTCGCGGGACAGTGCGCAGGTCCGCGGGCGGAGCCAGCCATCCGCGTAGAACTTGATCCCGACGAGGTCGAGGTAGGGATCGCCGATGCGGGGTCTCATGCCAGTCTCCGCGAGCCCGGCCGCGGCGAGCAGCCGGACCCGTACCGGCAGCGGGCCCTGCTCCCGCAGTGCCACGAGCGCGTCCAGGAACGCCCAGTGGCGGACACCGGCTTCCCACACCTCGGTCAGCCCGCACCCAGCCGCCCGCTGCAGGCCGGCGAAGAGGCGGTCGCCGAGGCCGTCGACCTCAGGTTCCTCCAGGGCGTCCACGGGTGTCATTCCCATCGCCGCGCAGTGTTCGTGATAGGGGCGAACCCCCGCTGGCTCCCCCCACGGCGGGGGCGTTCCGGAGCTGGTGCGCAGCAGGTGAGCGTGGTAGTCCACGAAACCCGGGCCGGTGTATGTCATGGGAAAACGATGCCACCGAAACCGAATCGGCCGGGTCACTCTCACCTCTGGCTCACGCAGTCCGCGACCCAGGGGGAGGCATGAGGACGGGTCGCTGCCAGGGCTCAGGACGGCCTTGCAGGCGCCGCGATGGCGGCGACCTTCGCGCCCGCGGCCCGGACCAGGTCGGCGGGGGCGAGTTCGAGTTCCAGCCCGCGCCGGCCGCCGCTGCAGTAGACCGTTGCGTAACCCAGCGCGGACGCATCGACCACCACCGCGAGCCGCCTGCGGTGGCCCAGCGGCGAGATGCCGCCGGCCACGTAGCCCGTCGCCCGCTCCGCCGCGGCCACATCCGCCATGACGGCCCGTTTTCCGCCCGCCGCAGCCGCCAGCGCCTTGAGGTCGAGCTGGCCGGTCACGGGTACCACGCCGACCGTGAGCGCACCGTCGACCTCGGCGACGAGCGTCTTGAACACCCGTTCCGGCGCAACACCCAGCGCCTCGCTGGCCTCCAGGCCGTAGGAGCCGTGCCTGGGGTCGTGCTCATAGCTGTGCAGCCGGTGCGCGATGCCGAGCCTGCCGAGCAGCGCGGTCGCCGGGGTCTGCTGTCCCGCCACGCTGAGACACCCTAGCCGTGACCGGCCGGCGCCGGATCCCCGCTGTGCCGCGGGACCAGATCGAGGCTCGGCTGGGCTTGCGGCCTGGGTATTTGGTGGAGTGGGATTTTCCCTGAAGCGTTCCCTTATACGCGGAACTGGTGACAGGCCATGACCAGCGATTCCTCCAACTGGCGCGAGTCCGGTGTGCGGACGGTCCGCCATGACCGGCTCGACTCCTCCACGCCACAGACACCGGGCATGCACCGGCAGGCCGCGATCAGCGCCGCGTCGGTGGGTGCCGACCGGCTCTGGGCCGGCGCGGTGACGATCCAGCCCGGCGC
>DASYYE010000090.1:0-18083 GCA_035946955.1 Streptosporangiaceae bacterium
CCGTTGGCATAGGGGTTGGTCGCGGTGGGCCGGCCGTTGTCTCCGAGGCAGAACCCGTCGGCACCCGGGCGCCGCAGCATGCCGAGCCGGTTGTCGTAGGAGTGGTTCTCCATCATGACCACGACGATGTGCTCGATCTGCGGGACCGTGTCGGTGCCCATGGGCAGGTTCGGGTACGGCAGCGAGCCAGGCCGGCGCAGATGGCGGTGCCAGCGTGAGCCCTGGCCTGACCTAGGAGCGGACCGCCACCCACCGACACCGGCCACGGTCCCGGCGGCCAGCCCCGCCTTGAGCAGTCCACGCCTGCTCGGGCCGGGCCCCGCCCCGTCAGGAGCAGTGTGGCCTGCGTCCTCGGGGGCGTTATGTGTCTCGCTCATAGGAACCTCCCACCAATCGGGACCTTTCCAACGGCGGAAGCGTGCCAGATCGCTGAGGCCACGACAAGGCTGACGGGCGAACGGCGCCCGTCACAGGCCGGTCCGGGCGTTCAAGAATGGCCGGTGCCTTCTTCAGGTGCATTGCGCGGGAACCTGGTTCAGACTTCCTCTGGTCCCCTATCAGGGGAAAAACTGAACGGCTAATGAGACGAGGGGTGGTGCACGGGGCACCACCCCTCGTGGGCGCGGGCGCCGGGGCGCCCTGGCTACTGGATGGGCCAGACCGTGCTCTCGCCACCGCCGCCGACGGCCAGGAAGCGCTTGACCCACTCCACGGCCTCGGCCTTGTCGCGGCAGTCCAACACGCCCCACCCGCCGACCAGTTCCTTGGCCTCGGTGAAAGGGCCGTCAGTGAGCGTGTACTCCCCATCGGCCAGCTTCACCCTGAAAGACTCCTCGGACGGCCCGAGGCCGCCAGCGACGAGCAGTACGCCCGCCTTGCTCGCCTCTTCCATGAACTCGCCCATCCGCTCGTACAGGTCCGGGGTGGGCGGGGGTGCGGACGGGTCGCTCGGCGTGAATCCGAAGTAACGCATGACTTGCTCCTTGTGTGGTCGGTGGTCGGCGGTTCGCCGCCACCCACTTTGTCTGGGTGCCCGGCGCCAGGGCCGCCACCCGTTTCCTGCCCATGCGTCGAACCCGGGCGCGTCAGATCGACAGGCCGTGGAGTTTTTTCTAAACAATTTGGCGGGGCTGGTCTCGCCCCCCGCATGAGTGCGCCTCCTCCTGGGGCACCAGCATGTCAGCGTGATGAGAGCCGCGACTGCTGACTCGGCTGAGCTGTCTCGTCCGCAGTGCCATACATTGGCGCGCGTGAGCCCACGCAAGGCCCGGCGCCTGCCAGCCGACGTCCCCCGCAGGCCACGCGGGGGGTTCCGGCCTGCACCGGCGGCCGGGGATGCGGCGGAGGACGAGGAGGGTTCGCTGCGGCTGGGCCCCGAGACGACCGAGTCGGCGCCGGACGGGGACTGGGTGGTGCGCGCCGTGCCAGGGAACGCCAGCGACAAGACCTACCGCTGCCCCGGGTGTGACCAGGAGGTGCAGCCTGCCACCCCGCACCTGGTGGTGTGGCCCGCCTATACCCCGGGAGTGGCCGAACGCCGCCACTGGCACCGGCCCTGCTGGCAGGAACGGCTGCGGCGCCGCCGGGGCACCTCTCGGCCGCGGTGACCGGGTGTGTGATAACAGCAACAGAGGCGTGGGGTGCGAGGGAGGGGCATGTGAGCGAGCCGGAGGGCGCGGTGCCGCCTGGACTGAGGAGCGAGGAGTGAGCGCAGCGAGCGCGGGAGCGACGAGGGAAGGCGGCGCCTCAAAGCGCCCTGGAGGCGAGCGTGACCAGCGGGGCGGGTCGGCTGCCGGAGACGAGCGGGACAGCAGGGGTGAGGTCAGGGCGGCGACCGTGCTGCCAGCGCGGCGGGAGCGGGTCCCGTTGCGGACCGAGGACGGCCTGTCGCTGGTCGGTGAACTGGCTATGCCCGAACACCATGACCCGGTGGCAACACTGGTATGCCTGCACCCGCTGCCGACCCACGGCGGGATGATGGACAGCCACATCCTGCGCAAGGCGTCCTACCGGCTGCCGGCCCTGGCCGACATCGCCGTGTTCCGGTTCAACACCCGCGGCACCGAGTCCGGGCACGGGCGCAGCGACGGCGAGTTCGGCGAGGGCGATACCGAACGCTACGACGTAGCCGCCGCCATAACCTGGTGCGCAACGGCCGGGCTGCCGAATCTCTGGCTGCTGGGCTGGTCCTTTGGCACCGAACTGGCCCTGCGATGGGGCAACGTCCCGGCCGTGGCCGGTGCGGTCCTGCTGTCCCCGCCGCTGCGCCGGGCCACCGGCGCTGACCTGGCAGGCTGGGCGGCCTCGGGCAAACCGCTGCTCGTGCTCGTGCCTGGGCTCGACGACTACCTGCGCCCGCCCGAGGCCCGGGAACGGTTCTCGTCCGTCCCACAGGCCGAGGTTGTGGGGGTCGAAGGAGCCAAGCACCTGTGGGTCGGTGAACCGTCAGTGCGTATCGTGCTGAACGAGATCGTGCGGCGGGTCAACCCAGCCGCCTGGCCGTTGCCCACCGAATGGAAGGACTGAAGAAGAGTGTTCGGCCTAGCTGGAAAGAAAGCCCTCGTCACCGGGGCGTCCCGGGGGATCGGGCAGGTGGTTGCCGTTGCGCTGGCCCAGGCTGGGGCCGACGTTGCCCTGGTCGCCAGGAGCGAGGAAGGGCTCGTGGTGACCGCCAAGCAGGTGCGCGAGTGCGGCCGCGAGGCGCTGGTGCTCCCCGCTGATGTGACACAGCAGGACCAGGTCGCCGGAGTGGTCGAGGCGGCGGTCACGGGCCTCGGGCACGTGGACATCGTGGTGAACAACGCCGGTGGGTCCAACTTCATGGTCGGTTTCGTGGATCTGCGCCTGCCCGGCTGGGACAAGGTCATGACGCTCAACCTGACCTCGGCCGTGTACGTGTGCCACGCGGTCGGCCCGCACATGCTGGAACGGGGCCAGGGCTCGGTGATCAACGTCGCATCCGTGGCCGGGCTGGCCGCCTCACCGCTGCTCTCGCCCTATGGGGCCGCCAAGGCCGGGCTGGTCTCGCTCACCAAGTCCCTGGCCGTGGAGTGGGCGGCGCAGGGGGTCCGGGTGAACGCGCTGTGCCCGGGCTGGACAGCAACTGACCTCAACCGCAACCTGTGGGAGGACGAGCGGGCAGGCAAGGCCACGGTCGCGTCCGTGCCCATGCAGCGATGGGGCAAACCCGAGGAGATGGCCGGGCCAGCGGTGTTCCTGGCCAGTGACGCCTCGTCCTATATGACCGGCCAGGTGCTGGTCATCGACGGCGGCCAGACCGCTTACTGAGCACACGTGTGGGGGCCGGCGCGATCGCGCCGGCCCCCTCACCTATGAGCTGTGTGTGGGCTACTCGGTCCACCACTCGTCGCCGTCACCGGAATTGGCCTTGGCCGTGACCGGCTGCTTGCTCTGCGCCGCGCCGGGCTGGCCGCCTGAGTTGCCTGGCCTGGCCTGGGTGGCCGCTGGCGCCGCCCCGCGCGCGGGGGGCTGGCTGGCGCTGGAGGCCGTGGATGTGCGCTGCGGGAGTCCGGGTGCGGCTGACGCCGACCGGGCCTGGCTGCTCTGAGGCGCGGCAGCGGGGGGCTGGCTGCCGGCAGGCACCGCGCGGGGCGCCTGGGCAGGCGCGACCGCCGGGCGGCCCGCCGGGCCCTTGAGGGCGTCGCCGAGGCCGGGGATCTGGGTGCCGAGCAGTTGGCTGATCTGGGTCAGGTGGGAGGAGATGCTCTCCTTCTGCTTGGTCAGCTCGTCGACTTCGCGCTGCGCGGAGATCCGGTGCCGCTCGATCTCGTTCTTCGTGTCGGCCATGAGCTGGCTCGCCTGGGCCTTCGACTGCGAGACGATCTGGTCCGCGTTCTTCTTGGCATTGGCAACGAGCTGCTTGGAGTGCTGCTCGGCCTCCCGCCGGGTCTGCTCGGCCTGGGCGCTCGCCTTGGCGGCGCGCTGCTCGGCCGTGGAGGCCCGCTGCTCGGCCTCGGTGACCAGCTTCTGGGTTGCTGCCTGCGCCGCGGACAGGCGCTCAGCCTCCTGGCGCTCCGCCTCCTCGCGGCGGGAGGCGAGCTGGATCTCGAACTCGGCCTCTGCCTGGGCGCGCTGGGCTTCGCTCTCCTCCAGCAGCCGCTGGGCCTGGGTCCGCATCTCATCGGCCTGGCGCTTGGAGGTGGTGAGGATCTCGTCCCGCTCCCGCTTGGCGGAGGCACGGTTCTGGGCGACCTCGCGCTCGGCTGTGGTGCGGAGCTTGGCGATGTCACGCTCGGCCCCGGCGCGCTTGTCCGCCACCTCGTGGTCGGCCATGGCGCGGAGCTTCGCGACCTCGCGCTCGGTAGTGGAGGTCAGCTCGTCGGCCTCACGCCGCGCGGTGGTCTTGATCGCGTCGGCGTCGCGCTCGGCGGAGCCGCGCTGGTCATCGGTCTCACGCTTGGCGACGGCCCGGAGTTCGGCCGCCTCGTTCTCAGCGGCGGCGCGCTGCTCGGCCGCGTCCACCTTGGCGGCGGCGAGCAGTTCGTTGGCGGAGGCCCTGGACTCGCCCACGATCTCGGTCGCCTGCTCCTCGGCGAGGCGGAGGAGCTGCTCGATGCGCGAGCCGAGGCCGGCGTAGGTCGGGCGCTCCTGCTCCCTGATCTGCCGGTGCGCATCTGCCAGTTCCTGCCGGAGCGCCTGGATGTGCTCGCGGTGCTGGCGCATATCGCCATCGACCCGGCTGAGGTACTCATCGACCTGGTGCTGGTCGTAGCCACGCATGACCTTGGCGAAGTCACGGGAAGTGGAGTCTTCGAAGTAATTGCTGAGCTGGGCGTCAATATCAGGCTGCATCTGGCTTGATCCTGGCTAGATGGGACATGCGGGGCAGTGTGGGTGCTCTTTGGGGCCGACCGCGACCTGGGCCAGGCATCCGCTCACCCAGCAGTCTCACGCATCTCCAGAGCCGCTCCTCCGGCCTTTGGCAGCGTACTCCCCCTGTGTAGGCGATTGGGGCGGCTTCTGGCTTCCTGTTTCGTCTGTTTCACTGCGGGAAGTCCGCCCGGTCCGGGAACTGCACCAGTTCGGTGAGTACGCCGCCGATGTCGTGCGGGTGCAGGAAGGCGATCGAAGCGCCCATCGAACCGTGGCGGGGCCGCTCGTCGACCAGGCGCACGCCCTGCCCCCCGATGGCCGCCAGTGCCGAGCTGATGTCGGCCACTCCGTAGCCGATGTGATGGATTCCCTCACCGCGCCGGGCCAGGAACCTCCCGACCGGTGTGTCCGGGGCCAGCGGCTCCAGCAACTGGACCCACGAGGCGCCGCCGGGCGCGTCGCCCACCCGCAGCATGGCCTCGCGGACACCCTGCTCGGGCACTTCCTCCCGGCTGACGACGAGCAGGCCGAAGAGTGTCTCGTAGCGGGCGATCGCGGCGTCGAGGTCGTGGCAGGCGATCCCCACGTGGTCGATTCGCTGCAGCAACGCTGCCTCCCTCGTGGTCTGGCGGGCCGCCGGGCCGGTCTGGGCTGCCGGGCGGCCGTGTGGTCCCTTGCGTATCGTGGCAGACATCCCCTGCGGTGTGAGTGCGCGTGGGACGAAGGTCAGCGGAGGAAGCCATGTCAGATGCGGTGGTGACCGGCGGTGCCCGGACGGCGTTCGGCCGGCTGCTCGGGTCGCTCAAGGACTTCAGTGCCGCAGACCTCGGCGGGGTGGTGATCAAGGCGGCTCTGGAGCGGTCCGGTGTGCGCCCGGACGAGGTCGAGTACGTCATCATGGGCCAGGTGCTTCAGGCTGGCGCCGGTCAGGTCCCCGCGCGTCAGGCGGCGGTCGCGGCCGGGGTGCCGATGACGGTGCCCGCGCTGACCATCAACAAGGTGTGCCTGTCCGGGCTGGACGCGATAGCGCTCGCCGCCCAGCTCATCCGGGCCGGTGAGTTCGACATCGTGGTGGCCGGGGGCATGGAGTCCATGACCCGGGCCCCACACCTGCTGCCAGACATGCGGACGGGCCACGAGTTCGGCGCGGTGGAAGCGCCCGACGCAATGGCCCTCGACGGGCTCACCGACCCCTTCGAGCACACACCCATGGGTGAGCTGACCGACCTGCACAACGCCAGGCTCGGCATCAACCGGGCCGAGCAGGACACCTACGCCGCCCTGTCCCACCAGCGCGCCGCAACGGCAATCAAGGACGGGCTGCTGGCCAGCGAGACCGTGCCGGTGGCGCTGCCGGTGCGCCGGGGCGAGCCGGTGCTGTTCGACACCGACGAGGGTGTGCGCCCGGAAACGACCGCGGAGGCGCTGGCCAAGCTCCGCCCGGCTTTCTCCGCCGACGGCACCATCACCGCTGGGTCGGCTTCCCAGATCTCCGACGGCGCCTGCGCCGTCGTGGTCATGTCCGCCCGCGCCGCGGCCGAGCGCGGCGCCCCGGTGCTCGCCGAGGTGGGCGCGCACGGCAATGTGGCCGGGCCGGACAGCTCGCTGCAGTCCCAGCCGTCGCGCGCCATCCGCCACGCCCTGCGCAAGGCCGGCCTGGGCGTCGCCGACCTCGACCTGATCGAGATCAATGAGGCGTTCGCCGCCGTAGTGGTGCAGTCCATGCGTGACCTGGGAGTCGGCACGGACCAGGTCAATGTGAACGGCGGCGCCATCGCGCTGGGCCACCCGATCGGGGCCTCTGGCGCGAGGATCGCACTCCACCTCGTCAACGAACTGCACAGGCGGGGCGGCGGGCTCGGTGCCGCTGCGCTGTGCGGCGGTGGCGGGCAGGGCAGTGCCCTGCTGCTGCGGGTACCCGGACCGGAACAGCGTGGCTGACCCCACCGCGAGCCGAAGGGCCGCCGCGCCGCCCGGACTGACGAGCCCCCCCGCGAGCCGAAGGGGCGCGGCGCCGTCTGGACTGAGGAGCGAGGAGCGAGCGCAGCGAGTGAAGGAGCGACGAGGGAAGACGGCGCCTCAAGGCGCCCCGGAGGCGAGCGGGACTAGCAGGGCGAGTGGGATTAGCAGGGTCATCGAGCGGACCCGGGAGGGCAATGCGCGGGCACTGGGGGTGCTGCTCTCGCTGGTCGAGGACGCGGCCCCTGAGCTGCGGCCGATCATGAAGGCGCTGGCGGACCACACCGGCCAGGCCCGCATCGTGGGCTTGACCGGGGCGCCCGGAGTGGGCAAGTCCTCTCTCACCAATGCGCTGGTCGGTGTGTACCGGCAGCGTGGGCTGCGCGTCGCAGTGCTGGCCGTCGACCCCTCATCCCCGTTCAGCGGGGGAGCGCTGCTCGGTGACCGGGTGCGCATGCAGGCCCACGCCACGGACCCGGGGGTGTTCATCCGCTCCATGGCCACCCGTGGCCACCTGGGTGGCCTGTCACGGGCAACCCCCCAGGCGCTGCGGGTGCTCGAGGCGGCCGGGTTCGACCTGGTCCTCGTCGAGACCGTCGGAGTGGGCCAGGCCGAGGTGGAGGTCGCCTCGCTCGCCGACACCACCCTGGTCATTTCGGCGCCGGGCATGGGGGACGCGATCCAGGCCATCAAGGCAGGGATCCTGGAGACCGCTGACGTGCTCGTGGTGAACAAGGCCGACAAGCCCGGCGCCCAGGAGACCGTACGTGACCTGCGCGGCATGGTCGCGATGGCCCCCCGGCGTGAGGGCTGGTGGCGGCCGCCCATCGTGACCACCACCGCGACAGCGGCCGACGGCGTCGCCGAGCTTGCGGAGCGGGTGGACCAGCACTGGGCATGGCTGGACTCCTCCGGCGAGGGCGCTGCCCGCCGGACGGCCCGCGCCCGTGAGGAGGTCTCCGCCATCGCCCTTGCTGAGCTGCGGCGGCTGGTGGGCGGCCTGCCCGGCGATTCCCGCCTCGATGAGCTGGCCAGCCAGGTCGCCTGCGGCGACATCGACCCGTTCTCGGCCGCCGACGAGCTCGTGGCCCTTGCGGTGCGGCAGGCCTAGTGGGCGCGGCGATGAGCAGCGTGAGGTCTTGGTGAAGCGGCTCGGGCTGCCGTTCGACCCGATTGCGCGGGCTGCGGAGACCTGGGAGGAGAGGTTCGGCCCGTCCGAAGCCATGGCGGCGGTCACCTCGGTCATGCGGGCCCAGCAGATCCTGCTGGCCACTCTCGACGGGATCCTCCGGCCGCGTGGCCTGACGTTCTCCCGCTACGAGGCGCTGGTGCTGCTGGCGTTCAGCAGGCGGGGCGCCCTGCCGCTGCGGGTCATGGGGGAGCGGCTCATGGTCCACCCCACGAGCGTGACGAGCACGATCGACCGGCTCGAGGAGCAGGGCCTGGTCCGCCGCATGCCCAACCCGCGCGACGGCCGGGGGACGCTGGCCGAGATCACCCCTGCGGGGCGTGAAGTGATGGCGGGCGCCACGGACGACCTGATGACCGCACGGTTCGGCCTGCCGGGCTATGGCGACGCGGAACTGCGCCAGGTGTTCACATCCCTGCGCGGCCTGCGGCTGGCCGCGGGTGACTTCACGGAATCTGCAACGCGTGCCAGCGCAGGCCGGAGTTGAACGTGAACCACAGGCCGTGCAGGCTCTGGCGGGCGGCGACCGCGATGCCCTGGTTGGCCTCGGTCATCCCCACATAGGTGAACCCACCGGGTGCCGGCGAGGTCCGCGCCACCTGCCACGGCCCGGCCGGGCTGCTGGCCACCTCGATGCCGCTGGCCGAGGCCAGCATGACTGCACCCGCGGGCGAGCCGCTCAGGGAGGTGGGTGTGCCCTGCACGGGGACGGTCCCCTGCGGCTGCCACGTGGCCCCGCCATCGGTCGAGTAGTAGAGGCTGCCGGGCTGCGGGCTGCCTGGGGAGGTCCCGGGGCAGAACAGGACCAGCCCTCCTGAGCCGGTGGCGGCGAGGAACGCCTGGGAAGGCACGCCGTCGGGCTGTGCGGTGCCGGGGGAGCAGTGCAGCGTCACAGGAGAGTGGGCATTGGTCACGGGCCCCCACCCGCTCGCGCGCGAGACAGGGCCGCTGTAGAGTTCGCCATTCGGCCCTATCAGGTAGCCCCGCGTGCCGGTGAGCACGAGGAACGCCGAGGATGGTGCACCGCTGGCCTGGCTGAGACCGGTCACGCCCGGTACCGGGGCCCAGTTGCTGGTGCCCGCCGCGGAGGAGTACAGGGAGAAGCTGGTGCATCCCGCCGCGAAGTCTGCGCCGCTGCCCCGGCAGTCGGCCCAGACCGCGAAGACGCGGCCGTCGATCGTCTCCAGGTCGGTCACGCGCTGGCCGTGGGTTCCCACTCGGGCCCAGGTCAAGCCACCGTCGGTGGTGGCGAACAGTTGCGGGCCGTACACCCAGCCGTAGCCGGTATTGAGGAACCGGACCTGGCTCACCCCGGTGGAGCCGTTGGGGGCGCCAGCGACCGGTGCCGGTACGCCGGACCACGACCCGCCCGCATTGTCGGTTCGTGCGAGCGAGGTACAGACATAGGCCTTGGGAGGGCCGCACTGTCCTGGGGTCCCTGCCTGACCGAGTACGAAGCCGGTCTGGTTCCCGACGAAGGTGGCCGAGGAGACCTGGAAGTTCGGTGGCACCCACACGGACCTGCTGCCAGCGGTGGGAGAGGTCATCACCACGGGGGCGGACGAGTGTCCCGCGGGACGCATGGGGGTTCCGTGCTGGCCCGGCGAAGGGCTCTGCGAGCCCGTCGTCAAGCGGGTGGACAGGTGGGTGGTGGGGATGACCAGCTTCGGCACGGTCACGCCCACTGCCACGACGGCAGCCACCCCTGCGGCGGACAGCGCCGCCTGCCTCACCTTGCGCCGCCGGGCACGCTTCCTGATCAGCTCGAACGTGCCGGGTGGCGGGAGCATGTGCTGGACCGGCTCGCCCAGCCACTGCTCGAGTTCGTCGCGGTGCTCAGACATGGGACTCTCCCATGGCTGCGCGCAGGCGGGCCCGTGCCTGGTGGAGGTCGGCTTTGATGGTGCCCTCCGGACGCCCGAGCAGGTTGGCGATCTCCCGCACCGGGAAGCCTGCGTAGTGGTAGAGCAGGAACGGCTGGCGCAGCCGGTCGGGCAGGGACTGGATGAGCGCACGCACGTCCACGTCCTGCGCGGGGTGGTGCACCTGGTCGTCCGGGCCGGCGGCGCCTACGGTACGCAGTGCCCGGCGCTCGCGGCCGGTCTTGCGCCAGTGGTCGCGGACCAGGTTGGTAGCGATCATGTACAGGTAGCTCTGGGGGTTGTCGAGTGAGGACCACCGGGCCAGCAGGCGCGTGAACGCCTCGGAGGCGATCTCGTGTGCTGTCTCGTCATCATCCACGAGCCGCCGCACCCAGCCTGCCAGCCGGGGGTAGGTCGCCATGAACAGCTCTTCGGCGGCGAGCCGGTCCCTGGCGCGGAACGTGCTCACGCAGTCTCCCCGGCGGGTTTCGTTTGAAGGTGTGGCTCGTGGTTCCAGCAGGGTCGCAACACTCGCCGCGGCCGGGGACGCGGTCACGCCCGCTGGTCTCGATTGCAATGGTTTACCACACTTTCCACGAACCCAGTGGTTAGGCGCTCCGGGGAGCGGCTGCACGCTGTCCCGGCTCACCTACCTCTGCCCGGGCATGCCGCCGCGATGCCCGGGCATTCTCTAAGACGGCCGAGCCCCCGATTCGGTTGTGATGACTTTTCCGGCGTGGGCCGGCCATGGCGGGAGGACGCGTCTGGGCAGCCCATAGCGCCTGGCCTGACCGGTCCGCCCGGTGGTCGGCCGGTCCGGGGGGCGGCTTCCGGGCACACCCTAGACTGGAGAGGCAGTTACTAGGACGTCCTAGTACTTTCTCCGCCACCGCTGCACACGGGAGGTGCCGCCATGGACGCGCAGCCGGGCAACGCGGCCGAGCAGGGCAGGCAGCGCTGGCAGCAGCGCTACGAGGCGTCGCGGTTGCGCGACGCCGACTTCACCACCCTGTCCGGCGCGGCGGTGGCACCCGTGTACGGCCCGCCTCCCGGGTCGGTCGTGCCCGGGTTCGAGCGCATCGGCTGGCCGGGTGAGTACCCCTTCACGCGCGGCCTCTACGCGTCCGGTTACCGGGGGCGGACCTGGACGATCCGCCAGTTCTCCGGGTTCGGCAATGCGGCCCAGACCAACGAGCGCTACAAGATGCTGCTGAAGGCCGGGGGGACCGGGCTCTCGGTCGCGTTCGACATGCCCACCCTCATGGGCCGTGACTCCGACGACCCACGCTCGGCCGGTGAGGTCGGCCACTGCGGCGTGGCGGTCGACTCGGTGGCTGACATGGACGTGCTGTTCAGTGACATACCACTGGACGAGGTCACGACCTCCATGACCATCAGCGGTCCCGCGGTCCCGGTGTTCTGTATGTACCTCGCGGCCGCCCAGCGCCAGGGCAGGGAGCTGTCCTCGCTGAACGGGACCCTGCAGACCGACATCTTCAAGGAGTACATCGCGCAGAAGGAGTGGCTGTTCCCGCCGCAGCCACACCTGCGGCTGATCGGCGACCTCATGGAGTACTGCGCGCGCGAGGTTCCGGCGTACAAGCCGTTGTCGGTGTCGGGCTACCACATCCGGGAGGCCGGATCCACGGCCGCCCAGGAGCTGGCCTTCACACTCGCGGACGGGTTCGCCTACACCGAGCTCGGCCTGTCCCGTGGGCTGGACATCGAGACCTTCGCACCCGGCCTGTCCTTCTTCTTTGACGCACACATCGACTTCTTCGAGGAGATCGCCAAGTTCCGGGCGGCCCGGCGGATCTGGGCGCGGTGGCTGCGCGACGTCTACGGTGCGCGCACCGAGCGCGCGCAGTGGCTGCGGTTCCATACCCAGACAGCCGGGGTGTCGCTGACCGCGCAGCAGCCAGCCAACAATGTGGTGCGCACCGCCATCGAGGCCCTCGCGGCGGTCCTGGGAGGCACCAACTCGCTGCACACCAACGCCCTGGACGAGGTGCTGGCGCTGCCCAGCGAGCAGGCCGCCGAGATCGCCGTGCGCACCCAGCAAGTGATCATGGAAGAGACGGGAGTGGCCAATGTCGCCGACCCCCTCGGTGGCTCCTGGTACCTCGAAGCCCTCACCGACGCCCTGGAAGCGGAGGCGGAACAGGTCTTCGCCCGCATCCGCGACATGGGCGCGGACGGGTCGATCACCAGTGGGGTGCTGCGGGGGATCGAGACCGGGTGGTTCATGTCGGAGATCGCCGAGGCGGCCTTCGCGTACCAGCGCACGCTGGAGGAGGGCCGCAAGAAGGTCGTGGGGGTCAACTGCTACACCGACACGGTCGGCCAGCCAGTGGAGATCCTCCGCGTCAGCCACGAAGTGGAGCGCGCCCAGGCCGCCGAGCTGGCACGGCGCCGGGCGGCCCGCGACCAGGCGGCGGTGGACGCCGCGCTGCGGTCCATGGTGGACGCGGCCCGCTCCGGCGAGAACATGATCCCGGTCATGCTGGCCGCGGTCCAGGCTGAGGCCACACTAGGTGAGGTCTGCGACGCACTGCGCGAGGAGTGGGGCGTCTACTCTGAAGCCCCGGCCTTCTGACCCCGCTGGTCTGGCTGTGTTTCGGCAGGACACGCCGGACGTGGTTGGGCACCCCAGGGTGCGGTTCACACACGATTGTGACACACTGCTCTTCATCACTAGAAGACTGCGGTTGGTTACGTACAGTACGGTTCCGGCACTCTTAGCGAGGGTTATCCCTGATAGCGTCGCCACCCTGTGGCGTGATCCCGCAGGGTAGGCTCGGGACTACATATTGAAATCAAGTGTCCTGTTCGCGATGGCAGGTAAGGCTTGGATGGTCCCGGGCTTGGCTGTCCGGGACCATCGCACACCTGTAGTGAGGTGGTGGCATGGCCAGCGTGCTGGTTGTCGATGACGACCCCGATGTCTGTGACCTTGTGACATACAAGCTGGAGCAGTCGGGTTTCGCTGTCCGGCGGGCATCGGATGGGGATGCGGCACTGCGCGAGGTGGCGGCCGAGGTTCCGGACCTGGTCCTGCTGGACATCATGATGCCCGGCATGACCGGCCTGGAGGTCCTCCAGAGATTGCGGGCCGACGCGACCACCGCAGGGCTGCCGGTCATCTTGCTCAGCGCCAAGGCCCAGGAGAGTGACGTCGAACGAGGTTTCGAGCTGGGCGCGGACGACTACGTCGTCAAGCCGTTCAGCCCACGCGAACTTGCCCGGCGGGTCAGTGCGGTGATGGCCCGGAGGCAGTCGGCGTGACCTTCAGAGAGGTTCTGGCCAACCGCGGCGCCGCATCGCTGGCCGGTACGGGGGACCGGGGTGCCGTTGTGTATGGGCTGGAAGGGAACAGCACAGTCGGCGTGGGGGCGGGAAGGTAGGCACAGCCCGGCGATGGCCTTAGGGCATCGGAGCCGAGGGGCCCGGCAGGGCTCCCGGCGGAAGCGCTCCAGCGTTGTCGCTGGGGTGACGTGTCGGCCGCGGTGGGTACCCGTGCGGTGATCGGCGACGACTTCGTGACAGTCGTCAATGCAGCGCGTGAGGGCGAAGAGGCCGCGTTCTCACGCTTGTGGCGGGACGCCAATCCGGCCTTGTTGCGTTACCTGCGGCTGATCGCGCCACACGTGGCCGAGGACATCGCGGCCGAGACCTGGGTGCAGGTCGTCCGGGGCCTGCCCAGGTTCACCGGTGATGAACGGGCCTGGCGGGCCTGGCTGTTCACGACCGCCCGCCGTCGCGTGATCGACGAGAGCAGGCGCATGTCGCGGCGGCCGCAGTCGCCATTGGACGAGGTGCCGCCGGCCAGCCTCCCCCGCACCGCTGACGCGGCCGACGTGGCCGTCGAGCACATGTCCACACAGGCGGCCCTCTCGCTGCTCGCGGGACTGCCAGAGTTGCAGGCCGAGGTCATCCTGCTGCGTGTGGTGGCGGGCCTGGACACGGACACAGTGTCGCGACTGGTGGGGCGCAGCCCCGGCGCTGTCCGGGTAGCCTCCCACCGGGGCCTTAAACGGCTGGCCGAGATCGTGGCCGAGGCGGGTGTAACACTGTGAGTGGGCGGGGCGTTCCGCATGGTGAGATGCCTGATTCCCCGCTGCCAGGACGGCCGGACTCCTCGGCAGCCGAGGAGCTGGGTCTGGGCTCCCTGCTCGGAGAAGCTGACCTGCGGGACAGCGGCGCGGCCGTGGCGGACGTGCTGCGTGCCCTGCGCGGCGGCCCCAGTCATGATGAGCTGGCTGGCGAGAGTGCCGCACTGGCCGTTTTCCGGGAGCAGCTCGGCTTGGCGGCCGCCCCGGAGCGCCGGGGCATGGCCGAGACGCTGGCCACCTCCTGGCTTGCGCGGCGCTGGCCTGTCCGGTACTGGGCCGCCCGCTACTGGAGCCCCAGCGGTGGCAGCCTGGCCCATGGCGGCCGGTTTCGGGGTGCCCATGGGGGCCGGGTGCCTGCGCGGCGCCCGCGGGCCCGGACCGCCGGGGTGGTGATCGCCGCCGCCGGGGCACTGACCGTCCTGAGCGTGGTGATGTACCGGGGAGCCCTGCCCGCGCCCATCCAGAGCTTCGCCCACGATGCGTTCGGCGCACCGTCGCCGTCCTCCGGTCTGCCGGCAGGGGCGCACCCGGCCGGGAGGGGGATACCGGTGGGTGGTGGCCACCACCACGCCGCACCGCCTCCGCCGCCAGCTCACGCCAACCCCGCGGCCGTGGCACTGTGCGAGGAGCGTTCAGGAGCCCGCCCGCACGTCTCGGCCAGGCAGCGGGCCGCGGCAATGCGCCACCTGGCGAAACTGGCGGGCGGTCGCCGCCAGGTGGCTGCCTACTGCGTGAGGATCCTCAGCCACGCGAGCGGCACGCCCACCCCGTCACCGACTCCCTCGCCCACGGGACCACCCGCATGCCATGGGCACGGCCACGGCCCGCCCGGGTGCGGCCCGCCGCCCCACCAGGGGCCGCCACCGTGTCATGGGCACGGTCATGGCCACGGCCCACCTCAGTGCGGCCATGGCAGCGGCGGAAGCGGGAACGGCCAAGGCAACGGCAACGGGAACGGCCAGGGCAACGGGAACGGCCAGGCCACCCCGGCTCCGTCGCCGTCCACCCTGACGGCGTCACCGCATTGAGGTCCGGGCGGCCAACCGCTCTGCGTGGACCTGGGACTGCAGGCTGAAGTCCACCGAGGTCGTGTTGGCACCGCTGACCACGACGGCCAGCCCCACACCGGCAGGGGCAGCGAAACGGCCGGACAGCACGGCGGCCAGCGCCGCGCACCCCCCGGGTTCCGCGACCAGGCGCAGCTTGTCCCAGAGCAGACGCTGGGCACCCCGGATCGCCTCCTCACTCACCAGCGCCGCCTGCGCGCCATAGTGGCTCAGCACGCCGAACGTCAGCGCGCCGATCTGCCTCGGTGCCAGTGAGTCCATCGCGATGCCGCCGGCCGGCGCGTCCACCGGCTGCCCCGCCCGCAGGGCATACGTGAGCGTGGGCGCTTCCTCCGGTTCGGCGCCGACCACGGTGGCGCGTCCGCCGTACCAGGCAGCGATCCCCCCGAGCAGGCCACCGCCGCCGACCGCAGCCACCACGCACGACACCTCCGGGGCCTGGACCGCGAGTTCCGCCGCGACCGTGCCCGTGCCCAGCATGGTCTCGGGCTGGTCGAACGCGTGCACCTCCAGAGCACCTGCCTCCGCCGCCCACTTACGGCTGGCCGTCAGCGCCTCGTCGTAGGACTCCCCGCCGATGACCAGGTCAGCGCCGTAGGCCCGGATCCGCGCGGTCTTGGCTGGGGAGGAGACGCGCGGGACGAAGACTCGTGCGGGGATGCCCAGGGCATGGGCCGCATAGGCGACCGCAGCCCCATGGTTACCGCCGGAGGCCGCCACAACGCCTGCTTCCGGGACGGGGCGCAGCAGCAGGTTCGCGAATGCCCCGCGCACCTTGAACGACCCGGTGTGCTGCAGGTGCTCGAGTTTGAGCACCAGCCCGCCACCCGCCAGCCCGAAGTCAGCGAGGTCCACGGCCACCACGGGTGTCTGGCGCACATGGGGCCGCAGCAGCGGCTCGACGCAGCGGATGGTTTCCTGGGTGACCTGCGAGGTGACGTCGTTCGCTGGAATGCCCGCATTCATAGGTTCATGCAACCATCCGGCACGGACAGGCAGGGCCATCTGTCACAGGCTGTCCGGGTCCAGCCCACCTCTTGGACGGGCCTAGTAACGTGAGGCCATGCCCGGACCGGCTGAGCCCGCGCGGATGTCCCCATCCCCCCGGCTGTGGAGCATGCGACGTGCTCAAGTGGCCACGGCCGGTCTGGTGGCCGCCCTGGCGCTGGGCGCGGCCGCTGGGGCGAGCCTCGGCTGGGCGGCCGGTGTGGGCGCGGTGGCTGTGGTCGCCGTCGCCACGGCCGCGACCCTGCAGTTCGTGCGCAGGAGGGTCAGTTCGTGGGCCTACCAGGAACGCGACGAGGACCTCATCGTGGAGCGCGGGGTCATGGTCCAGCGCCTCTCGGTGGTCCCTTATGGGCGGATGCAGTTCGTCGACGTGACCGCCGGGCCCATCGACCGCGTGTTCCACCTGGCCACGGTGCGGCTGCACACTGCGGCGGCGGCCAGTGACGCGCGTATCCCGGGGCTGGAACGCGAAGAGGCCGCGCGGCTGCGGGACCGGCTGGCGGCACTGGGTGAAGCAAAGGCCGCTGGCCTGTGAGCGAGCGGGAGGGGCGCGGCGCCGCCTGGACTGAGGAGCGAGGAGCGAGCGGAGCGAGTGTAGGAGCGAGGAGGGAAGGCGGTGCCTCCAGGCGCCCCGGACGCGAGCGGGGTGCAGGGTGAGCGGGGGGCCGGAGGCGGCGGCAGCAGACCACGCCGGCGCTTGGCACCGGCTGCACCCGCTGTCCCCGCTGATCCGCTCCGGGCGCCGCGTCCTGGCCCTGCTCGTGCTGGCCGGGTTCGGCACCACCGGCATGGTCGGGCAGGGTGGCGGGCCACACTGGTATGACCTGGCGATCGTCGGGGCCGCGGTGGTCGCCGCGGTCGTCGAGTGGCTGGTGACCCGCTGGACACTGGACGGGTCGACCCTGCGCATCGAGACCGGCCTGCTCCGCCGGGACTCACGCCAGCTCCCGGTGGCACGCATCCAGGCCGTCGACGTCGTCCGGCCCTTTGCCGCGCGCATGCTGGGCCTGGCCGAGCTGCGGGTCCGGCTGGCCGGCTCCAGCCACGCCGACGGCAGGCTCGCCTACCTCACCGAACCGGCGGCCGAGCAACTCCGGGCACGCCTGCTCGCTGCCCACCACGGTCTCGACCCGGCCACGCCGGAGCCCGGCGAACAGGTGGTGACCACGGTCCCCACCGGCCGCCTCATCGGCTCCGTGGTGCTGCCCGCCATCCCGCTCGCTGTTGCCGCCGCGGCCGCCGGGGTCGTGCTGGCGCTGGTCTCCCCGGCCGGGCTGGCCGCGGTCGCCGTCCCGCTCGGGTGGTGGCTGATCGGCTTCACCACCGTGACCTGGCGCCGCGTGTCCAGTCAGTACGGCTTCACCGTGGCGGCCTCTCCGGATGGGATCCGCATCCGGCGCGGACTGCTCGGCACCGTGGCCGAGACCATTCCGATGCAGCGGGTCCAGGCGGTCCGCATGATCCAGCCCCTGCTGTGGCGTCCGTGGTCCTGGTGCCGTCTGGAGGTCGACGTGGCCGGCCACCCGGGACCAGAGCGGGAGGAGGGTGTCAGCGAAGCCCGTAAGGCCCTGCTGGCTGTCGGCCGCCCGGAGGAGGCATACCGCCTCGTCCGGCTGGCTGTCGGGGCGGAGACGCCGGCGCTGACCCGCCCGCCCCTGCGTGCGCGGTGGCGGGCGCCACTGTCGTACCACTTCCTGGCGGCCGGCCACTCCGGCGACCTCGCGGTGGCGGTGACGGGCAGGGTCCGCCGGGTGACCATCTGGATGCCGCTGGCCAAGGCACAGAGCGTGCGTTACGTCCAGGGACCGCTCCAGCGGTTCCTCGGACTGGCCACGGTCCACCTGGACGCCGCAGGCAGCCACGTCCACGCGGTGTTCGCGGAGCGCACGCAGCAAGAAGCAGCAGGCCTCGTCAGCGAACTGGCCGCGCTCAGCCGCAGCGCCCGCCAGCAGGGCCGCCCTCCCGCTCCGCCGCCCCCGTCCGGACCACTCACGAACAGGCCGGTGCCGCTGGACGGACAGCTGCTGGACGACGGGCCGCCCCTGGACGGACA
>DASYYE010000091.1:0-3773 GCA_035946955.1 Streptosporangiaceae bacterium
TGACGGCGCAGGGCACCAGAACCCGCGCCACGACGGGCACGCGCCTCATCCGATGCCGCCTCACCATCCCATTGTGCGCGCAAATACCGGCCTTCCGGGCCTCGCCGGGTCACGCTGTCAGCGAACCCGTTCGACCGCGCAGTCACCCGGTCAGGCCGCTGTACCCGGCCAGGAATCCGGCTAACGCCAGCCGCTCCGGCTCGGGCCGGGTCGTAGTAGTGACGGAAGTGCACGACCTGGCGTCGGCCGCGGGGTCACGCACCTTCGGCGACCGGGTAAATCTCGTCGGCGACCAGCCCGTGTGCCTCGCGGTGCACGGGGCTCGCGCGTGCCGCAGCCACCGGCACCAGGAACTGGGCCTCGCCGGTCTGGATGGCAAGCGCGAGGGCTTCATCGAGTGCGGCGGTAGGGTCCTGCCCGCGCCGGGCGGCGTTCCCGCCGCGGCGACCATTCTTCCTCCTACACCCCGTCCACCAGGGCCTCAGCACTGACTGCAGGCCCGTGACCAGGGACAACACCGTCAGCACACCGCCAGCACACCGACGGCTGGCAGGGTTGAGATCCGTCGGCCGACGCCCAGACACCAGCCCGCAAAGCCGCCTCCGCCGCACTCGCGGACGGCACCCGCGCGGCGTGCGGGGCAGGCCGTCAGCAGAAGGAACGAGGGGCCACGATGTCGTCGCTGAGCAAGTTCGGCCCGGGTGAGCGTGGGCCTGTTCGCAGGCTCGCGGGCGTGTCGCCGATGTGCCGGATGGTTCTGAACAAAAGGGAGAAGTCAATGCAACATTGGCTGGAAGACCGGACGGGGTCACGTAAAGCGCGCACCGCGCTCGCTTTGGTGGCCGCCGCCGCTATGGCGGCTCTTGGAGCGGCGGTTCCGGCCGCCGCGGCCACAACCGCGCATTCGGGGTCAGCACAGGCGGCGGCTAAGAAGACCGCCGCCTACTATGCCATAGGCAAGCGGGTTTGCGAGACACCAAAAAAACCAGGGCTAGCGGCCTGCAACGCTGAAATCCGCATACGCGTTCAAGTGGGAACAAGAGGCGCGCGGAAATTCAAGATCGCAGCTGGCGCGACCGGGGCAGGAACGATCGGGCCTAACGGCGGGCTCACCCCAGGCGACCTGGGCACCGCGTACGGGCTCACCACCACCGGCGGCAGCGGGCAAACCGTTGCCATCGTCGACGCCTACAACGACCCGAACATCAACGCGGACCTGCAGACTTTTGACTCCCAATACGGGCTGGCCGCGTGCAGCACCACCAACGGCTGCCTGCAGGTGGTGAACCAGGCCGGCGGCACGGCCCTGCCCGCGAACGACACCAGCGGCTGGTCGGTGGAAGAGACACTCGACGTGCAAGCCGTCCACTCGGTGTGCCAGGGCTGCAAAATTCTTCTGGTAGAGGCCAGCTCCGCCAATGACAGCGATCTGGCCACGGCAGAGAACACGGCTGTCGCTTTGGGGGCGAATGAGGTCTCGAATTCCTTCGGCGAGCCAGAGGCCTACTCCAGTTCAGCCTTCCAGTCGGCGTTCAACCATCCCGGCGTCGTGATCACCGCATCCACAGGTGACGACGGCTACTACTCCTTCGACCAGCTTGCTGCCATCAACCAGCCCGACATCCCCGCCTCCTACAACACCGTGGTGGCGGTGGGCGGCACCTCGCTGTACCTCGGCCAGTACGGCGCCCGGCAGTCCGAGACGGTGTGGAACGACAACGGCCCGCAGGACTACTGGGAAAGCAACCTCCTCTTCCCGCTGGGCGCTGGCGGCGGCGGATGCAGCACCATGTTCACCGCCCAGGGATGGCAGACCCACCTCAGCGTGTGGGGCGGCACCGGGTGCGGCAGCAACCGGCTGGACGCCGACGTTTCGGCGGTCGCGGACTACCTCACCGGGTTCGACATCTACGACTCCTACAACTGCGGCAGCCCGTGCAGCCCCGCCCCGGGCTGGCTGACCATCGGCGGGACCTCACTATCATCACCAGTGATCGCCGCCACGTATGCGCTGGCCGGCGGAGCCCACGGCGTGCCCTACCCGGCACTGACCCTGTACGGGCACCCCGGGAAGGCCTACGACGTCACCACCGGCGGCAACGGCTGGTGCGACGGGGAAGGCGCCGCCCAGTGCGGCAACCCGAACACCCTGGGCAATGGCATCGTGGACTGCGCCTACACCCCTAGCGGGACCATCGCCCCCGGCGACCGGGCCTGCGACGCTCTCACCGGCTACGACGGGCCCACCGGAGTCGGCACGCCCAAAGGACTCACCCCATTCACCCAGACCGGGCCGTCCGCCACGATCAGCGGCCCAGCCTCAGTCGTGCACGGCGCCAGCAGCACCTGGACAGCCACCGCCACCGATCCCTTCCCAGGCGGAACGGTCACCAGCTACACATGGAACTGGGGCGACGGAACAACCACCACCACCACGACCGGCTCCGCAGCACACACCTACACCACCGGCGGGGTTACCCGCACCATCACACTGACCGTGACGGACAACTACGCCCAGACGGGCACCGCCACCTACACGGTGACAGTCAGCTAAGCACGTCCCGCCGCCAGCGCCTCCAGTCAGCGGGGGCGCTGGCGTCGCTTACATACCCGCAGGCCGCCGCCCCGGCTTCGGCTAAACGCGGCAGGGCAGTGCCCACGGCCGCGGCAGACAGTCCCAGGAAATGTTCGCGTGCCCCGTGCCCGCGGGCACAGCCAACCCCTCCGGCCGGGCGGCACATCGGGCTTGTTCCCTACTTCGGGGTGAGAATCCCCCGCCGCTGGGCGGCGGCGACCGCCCGCGACCGGGTGGGCTCGCCGAGCTTGCGCAGCACGGCAGAGACATGGTGGCCGACCGTCTTCTCCGACAGGACCAGCCGCCCGGCGACTTCGGCGTAGGACAGCCCGTCGGCGAGCAGGCGGAGCACCTCGACCTCCCGCGCGGTGAGCCCGCACGGGTTGGCGCTGCTGGCTGCGCGGGGGCCGCGGGGCACGGGCAAGCCGCGGGCGTGCCGGTCGCGCAGCACCGCGCGATGCACCGCCAGGGCGCCGAGCCGGTCGAGAATGCCCAGGCATTCCCGCGCATCCCGGATCTGCGGCGAGCCGGCCAGTGCGTAGGCCGTCCACAGCGGGCAGCCGAGGGCCTGCCAAGCCCCGGCGGCCGCGCGGTGCTCGCCCGCCAGCATGAGCGCGAAGGGCCGGGCCACCGGTACGGGGGCCTGCCGGTGTTCCCCGGCGACCCGCAGCCACCAGATCAGCTCACACAGATCCCATCCCCGCGGGTGCGCCACCGCAGCGGGCCAGACCCGGTCAACTTCGGCGACCACCGTGGTCAGGCGCCCGGCGATCCACGCCGCTTCGGCGCGCGCCGCGGCCTGATCAGCGGCCCTGCCGACGACGAGCACGGCCACGCCGACAATTGCCCACGCCTCGCCGCGACCATCACCCGATGGGACGCTGAATGGGAAGCCGAGCCATGACACGTCCGCGCGGCACAGGTAGGACCGGGAGCAGTCGCCCCCGTGCGATCGGAAGGCAACAGTCGGCCAGGACGATCGACCGCGTGTCCGATCGCATCCACGCCCAGCGAGATGATCAGATACCAGCCGGGCCACGGTCAGAGGACGCCCGGAACATTGCCCTGCTGCCAGTTAGGCCGAAGTTACGGCCGGTTGGGTGAGGGTTTTCTGCTCTGAGCTGGGCTTTCGCTGTTGCTGCCGGGTGGGTGTTCTGGCTACTTGAGGGTGAGCGGGATCGGGACGCCGATGAGGTCG
>DASYYE010000092.1:0-20147 GCA_035946955.1 Streptosporangiaceae bacterium
CAACAACCGGGTGCCCACCATCTTCTACGGAGCCCATGTGCGCCCGGGTGTCTACAGCGAGCACACCGGCCACTACGGCGTCCTGCGCACGGTCGAAGACATGTACGGGCTGCCCCACGCAGGAGCGAGCGCGACCGCATCCCCGATCACTGACGCCTGGAACTAGGACGGTGCCGGAGCAGGTCGCGTGCTGCCCCGGCAATCAGGGCCCGTACTGGTAGATCACCGCGTGCGTGACGGTCTGCGTGGGGTTGGGGTCGTAGGAAACGTCAGCGGACGACATGAGCGACTGGGTGCCGGGAACCAGCGCGAGCGTGTACAGGACTTCGTTGACGCCGGTCCCGGGAATGCCCTTGTGAGGAACCGGGTCGGTAGTCCACTGACCGCCTGTGAAGTGCAGGAATGCGCTCACACCTGTGATGTCGTTGGTGACCGCGGCAACCCAGGCCCCGCTCGCCCCGTCAGGGGCCACGTACTGGGTCACGTCGCTGTGCGGCAGCGGGGTCCACCGCCATGACCGGCCGTCCCAGTGCAGGACGTAGGAGTTGTCCGGACCGGTCACCTGGCCGTTGTGGTTGACCAGTTGCGCCGTGGCCCACACGTTGTCCGGGCCAAGTGCCTTGATGTCCAGTGGGTAGGCGTGGTCCCCGGGCGGCAGCGCGGGCTCGTTCAGCGGGACGCTGGCCCAGGTCCTGCCGTTCCACTGCACAGCCAGCATCTTGTTGGTCTGCGTGTAGGTGAGGGCCCACACATCGGTGGCCGACACTCCCCAGGCGGCGAGCACGGCCCCGACGTTGCCCATCGAGACGCTCTGCCAGGTTGTGCCGTTGTAGTGCATCGCCTGTGTGCTGGTTCCGCCGTTGTTGCTGAACAGCCAGCCGTCCGAGGGACCGGTCGTGACCACACTGGAGACACACAGCGTTGACGACTTCGGGAACCGTGTCGTGCGCCAGGCGGTGCCGTTCCACCGGGACACGAATGCGGCGATGGGCGTCGGCCCGCAATCCCCGCCGTCCGCGGCCCAGACGTTGGTGGCCGACGTCGAGGAGGCGTGCCCGGGGCTTGAAGTGGCGCCGGGGAGAGCGGCTGCCGTCCAGGTCGTCCCGTTCCAATGCACCGCTGTGGGCTGGCTGTGGGTACCGTCGCCAAACGCCCAGGCATCGTTTGGCCCGGTGACCGTGAAGCCGAGCAGGTTACGCAGTGGACTGTGAGTGAACAGATGGGCGACCCGCCAGGCCGGGGTAGTCGCAGCCTGGGCCGGGAGCGTCCCTGTCGTGGCCATGGCGCACAGTACTGCGCCAGCCACCGTTGTGCCACGTCGCAGTGGAACCCTCATCTGCCGTCCCCTTGAGCATCTGGAAATGGACAAAGCGGCGTAAGGGTATCAGGGAGGTTCCGCAGGCGCCATTGTTGAAATTACTAGTACGGCAGTGATCATTGGGGGGTTTGACCTGGGTTGACCCTGGTCGGGTGTGTTGGTGCTGGTGTCGGGCAAGACAGCCGCCTCGCGATGATGCGTGTGTGACGACGACAACATCGGAGGCGGCTGCGGCTGCCAGGATAGGGGCGCGTCTGGGTGCCCGGAAACGCGCGGAGTTGAGCCAGCGAGCGCCAGGGCAGGCCACGCGCTGACCAGGGCTCCGATGGGGCCATGCCAAGGCCGTGCGCCAGGTTGGCGCTGATAGTGGCCGCGATGCCCGTACCCAGGCACCAGCGCGCCAAGGGTGGTACAGGCTGGTTTCGTCGGCTCGCATCGAGGGTGAGCATGCTTGCCGCCAGGATCAGCCCGTCGACGGTGAAGGGAACGAGTCGGGCCGTCAGGCCAGTCTCCCCGTGCGTGCTAACGAGTTCGTAGGCGTGGCGGTAGGAGATGACTGCCGCGATCCCCGCGACCGTAGCCACGGCGAGGGCTGTCGTGATCCTGATGAGCCGGTCAGTCACCGAAGCTCCCCCCGCAAGGCGAGGATCAACGGATCGTCGTTGGCGTACCCGGTCTCTAGCAGCTCGGTGATCGTCAGAGCCGTGATCGCCTGGTTGCGGTCGAAGAAGCGGGGCCAGTAGGTGACCTCCCACCAGCCGCCAGTGCGCCGAGTGGCGGTCGAGACGACGGCACCATCGATTTCCAGTGTCATGCAGTCTTCACTGATCTTGATTGCCATAGGTAGCCCCTCTCTCGAAGGGGGCCACGGGAGCCAGGAATGGGAGCCAACGTGTGCAGGCTCCCCCCGACCCAGCGCGACCCACTCGGAGTGTTCGTGCAGGTGGAAGGGCTCCCCGTTCGACTCACTCAGACTGTGCCAGACTCACCCAAAACGGGCAGGATTTCCTTGATAAGGAAGAGGTCCGTGGTTCGAGTCCACGTAGCCCCACCCAGGTCAGAGGCCCTTTCCCGGGTGTGGGAAAGGGCCTTCACCATCGAGGGCGTGAGGCCGTACTGGGCTGCTCGGGCATGCGGGCGGCCAGTGTCGTTGCCTCTTTGCTCCTGTTGGGTTATGGGCTGGTGATGGTCTGCTTGGGGGTCACGGCGTAGGAGCCTTTGAACGAGACGACGTCGCCGCTTTTGATCAGGCCGAAGCAGCCGCTGACGTTGTAGAGGTGCAGGTTGCCGCCGCCTGTCGCGGTCAGCTTGCCGGTGCTGTTGCTGTATGTGGCCGTCACCTGGCCGTTGTTGGCGGTCGCGCTGGTGCCGTCCACGATCGCGGAGCAGCTGGGGCCGGACAGCATCGAGTGGATGCCGGTGATGGTTCCCGTGGTGACGCCACTGCTGAAGGACATGGCGTTCAGGTGCCAGGGGAAGTGGGAGTTGTGCACGGTGAAGACCAGCCCCAGCGGGCCCGTGCAGGTGGTGAAGGTCAGCGCCGTGATCGACCCGATGCCTGTGCCGGACAGCCCGCTGCCGCTCTTGAGCGTGCCCTTACCGCTCGAGGACGCGCACTTCAGTTGGTTGCCGGTGTTCTTGTCTGTCAGCGTCGTCGTCCCGGCCTTCGCCGTGATGGCTCCACCCGGCTTGACGGTCCAGGTCGCTTTGACTGCGGTACTGGTTGCTGCGGTGGCGCTCCCGGCGCTGAGGCCGAGCACGCCGGCCAGTGCGGCGCTCGTGACGAGGACGCTGCCAGCGCGTTTGAGAAGCATAGGGATATCCCCCTCTCACTGATCGACGCGCCTGGTCACCTGGCGCCAGGCTGCTGTCGTCGACCCCACTGCGGCTGCCCTCCGGGTGGGGGACGAAACTTACTCATCAGTAATTTCGATGGGAAGCATGGGCCAAGCTTGGGCGACCACCGCATGGTTTGTGCGGTAGGTCGCCCCGCCTGAGTCGCACCTGCGCCCGCGAGCGCGCACAGCCGCATGGGAACACGGACAGCCGTTGACCGGTCTACCTGCTGGACAAGGTGCGGGGGACTGCGGAAAGGCTGTTCAGGGGCGCCTGCGCAAGTCAGTGACCTCCGGCTGATTCGGGCGACCGCACTACAGTTACGTGCGGCAGCAGCAGTTTCGGGCACATTCCTGGCAGGCTGGATCGCGGCGCCGCAACGCGTGGCGTCCAGGGGGGACAGTGGACCGTCGGCACGGCATTTTCCGAAAGCGCTCCAGTGGTGACGCCGTCCGGGATGCGGACAGGCAGGCCCTCGCGCTGCGATCGCAATGCTGGAATGATGCGCTCAACGCTTACGCCACGTCATACATATTCCAGCGCCGGGCACGTTTGCTGGGCAGGCGGATCCAATGGGTTACCTATGTCGGCTTCGCTGTCCCGATGACCGTCGGTCTCTTGGTGCTTTCCTATAACAACCTGCGATCTCTTCCAGTGATCGTGGCTGTCGCTGCAGCGATCGGCGTCGGCCAGACAGCCCTGTCGCTCTGGGCGATCATCGGCGGCTGGGTCGGCGGGTCGTCGTACGCGGTCACATCGGCCATAGCGAACGACCTGCTCGCGGCGAGGTACACCGAGCTCGCGTCGAACCCGCCCGGGAACCTCACACAGTTCCAGCAGGAGTACCGGCTCATCAAGACCGAAGACCAGGCCCGGACGGAGCAGGACTACCAGCAGGGAATCAAGGAAGCAGAGAAGCGTCTGGGAATGCGCGCCGCACTACGCCGGTATCAGCGCCAATGCGCGGGCTGCGGCAAGGTTCCGGTGACCATGACACCAACCAACTGCGGGGTGTGCGGGAATTTCCGCTACCGCATCACATGAAGGCCTGGTAGATGGACGCAGACACCGCCGCCCTGGTCCGGGTGTACCTGGGACTGACGCCAGCCCAGCAAGACGAAGCGGCCGCGATAATCAGCGAGTACAGCCGCGGTGACTCACAGACCAGGGAGCGTATCGCCAGGGAGTGCGGCCTGACGGGTTCCCGCAGGATTGACGTGGGACCAGTCACCAATGGCCCGTGCCCACTGTGCGGAAGATAGCCTCATCCCGGCGTGATCGCTCCCCCGGCGAGTACGGAGCAACGTCGGCCAGGTAACTCAAGGGTTCGTCACGGGCATGGCGGGCGCGCCGATCTTGGTGCCCAGGTACAGGGTCATCATCTCGGTCATGCTGTCGCGGTTCTGGAACGTCAGCAGGAATGTCTCGACGTCGTTGCGGCTCTTCAGAGCATCCACCCATGGATCGCTTGGCGACATCACTGAGCCCAGGATGATGGAACTGCTCGCCAGTGCGTCGAGGACGAGATGGCGGAATGCGTGCGAGTACAGCTGCATGGGGCCGATCTCGTCAATCAGCACGACTTGGTCTGTCCGGTGGTCAAGCGCGCTGCGTACGGCGGGTACAGCAACGTCCTCGAGGAAGCCGAGTTCGACGCCGTACTTGATACGTCCGTCGATCACGCGGCCGACGCGCATGGTGCTGTCCGAATCGATGTCGGCCAGCGTGCCCTCACGACCGTCCAGCATGGCAACGCCGAAGCCGACTCGTCTGCCGTCCTGGCGCCGCTCGGTCGCGTAGAAGCCGACGAAGTGCTCCTCGCCCAGGCTGGTGACGATGCTCCGCAGCGCCGTGGTCTTTCCGACCTTCTTCTCGCCGGTGAGCAGCAGTGCCTTGGCCACGGAATCTCCCTGTCATGTCACCGCGCCAGGCGCGGCAGGCTGGCGCCCCGCATGGTGCCCCACAACACCGGGTTCTGGCGGCCCGCGCTGTGGGCGTGCACCTGTGAGAACACGCGATCGTACAAGGTCGGCAGCCCAATGGCCGGAGTTTCGCCTGGCGCCGTGAGCTGCTCTAGCAGATGGTACGTAAACGTCCCGTGGCCCAGTTCGCCCTCCTCGGCGGCCACCTCGTCGTCGCTGCATGCGGCGAGGTAGAGGATGCCTGAGCCTAGGGCCAGGTCGGCTAGGCGAATGGCCGGGCGGTTCAGCCTGCGCCGTTCGGCAACCAGCGGCCCGGCGATGCCGCGCCCGCCGCCGTACCCGGAAAAGCAGGCATCGATGATGAAAATCACCAGGCGCGCCGGCAGCCGGGCCGCCAACCTGCCGAGGTCGGCGGTGATGTCGATGGCGCTGGCGAAGAGGGACTCGCGGGTCGTGTCGTAGCAGACGAGGAACCTTGACAGCTCATCAAGGCCAGGACGCAGTTCTGGCGAGCCGTGGCCCGCGAAGTAGAAGATCAGCACGTCGTCTTTGGCTAGCGACCGTGCGACATCGACGTCGACCATGCGCAAGATCGCTTTACGGGTGGCATGGCGGTCCAGCAGCGAATACACGGTGACGTCCTGGCCGATGGTGGAATGAGTCAGCAAGCGGCCCATGTCCTGTGCGTCTTGACGGGCGAAGTGAAGCGCCGGGATGGTCGGGTCCAGGTAGGAGTTGATGCCGATCAGGACGGCGTGCAACCGTGTCATAAGCGCCGTCCCTGCTCAGCCGATGCGCCAAGACCAGCCGCCCGGGAACCCGGCACCTGCGGGTGGTCGTCGGCAGACCTTCCGGCGCGACCTGGCAGAGCGTCGAGGTAGCAGCGTAGCGCCAGGCAGGCCAGGTAATCGCCATAGCCGGCCAGCTTCGCGCTCGTCGGCACAGCCCGTGTTTCTGCGGACCGCATCCCTGCCCGGGTGGCCGCGAGCTGCCAGTAGTTCGTCCCGTCGTGGTAGCGCGCCATGACGAAGGGAACGACATCAAGCGCTTCGGCGACGGTGGCCGCCAGCACCTCCTTGTCCAGCGGCAGCCGCGGGCAGTCAGGGTGGAACCAGCGCCGGAGAGTGGCCAGCTCCGCTGAGATGCCGTCGACCGGCCCGATCGCCGACGTGATGTCGTTGATCGTGGGAAACAGCCGGTAGAAATCGTGGGGCACGAGGTCGAGCACCACCCGGGCGCCGGCGTGCCTGGAGTAGGCAAGTGCCTCGGCTACGGCCGTCCAGCGCACTGACGCGCGATCGCGCAGGCAGTGTCCTGGCAGCCAGACCACTGATGGCGGCGGCAGCCCGGGCAGGCTGACCTGGATGAAGTCGGCCGTCAGCTCATCATTCGCGCTCACCTGCGAGGTGATCATCATCCGGGCGCCGTGCGTGTCGTAGGCCATGATGGATTGAGCGGTCGGGGCGGGGTTGCACCGCAGAATCCAGCTGGGAATGGCTTCGTCCGCCAGCGTGGAGACCACCTTGTCGCCAGCGAGGTCGGTGCCCACAGAGCCGACGATTATCGGCCTGAAACCCGCGGCGGCAGCCTGGCGCGCGAAGTGAAAGGCCGACCCTCCGACCTGTTCGCGCAGCGGCACCCGGAACACCACTTCGCCGGAGTCGGCTGCCTGGCGCCAGCTCACCGGCAGGCGGTCGGTCACGATGGTGTCGACGCACAGGTCGCCGAGGACCAGCACTGACACGACGGACATCAGTCGGCCCGGAATGCGTGGCCACGAGCTACCTTGTCGGCGTAGTAGGCCTGTAGCTGCGGATGATCGGCCAGGTCGACCGCCACAGGAAGCATGCCGAGGACTTCTATGCCGCTCTCGCGCAGCGCTTCAACCTTTGCCGGGCTGTTGCTGATGAGCCGTATCGAGGCCACGCCGAGGTCGCACAGGATCGCCGCTGCCGTCCCGTACTGGCGCTGGTCGTCTCCGTAGCCGAGCATCTCGTATGCGGCGGTTTGAGGGATGTTCTGCTCAGCGGAGAGCCGGGCGACACGCATCAGCGCGAGGTGCCCATTCCCCCGCCCCTCCTGGTTCAGCCAGATGACGATGCCGCAGCCATGTTCGCGGACCATGGCCTGAGCCAGCAGCATCTGCTCGCGGCAGTCACATTCGATGCTGTTGAAAACGTGTGAGGAGATACAGGCGGAGTGCACCCGGCAGGGGACATCGCTCTGGTCGGCGACGTCCCCATGGACCAGCGCAAGGCTCTCGCTGATCCCGTTGTAGTAGAGGACTTCCTGCCAGGCACCGAACGTTGTGGCGAGGGGCCTGTCGGCGAGCCGGACCACGGCGGGTGCCTTCACGTCGAACACGGCTCGATACGGCGCTGCTCGGGTTCGTCCGGGGCCAGGCGGATGCCAGCATGCGAACGCAGGATCATCTCAAGCGACATGACGTGGCTGCATGTGCCGTGCTGGGCGAAGAAATCGCACGAGCATGACCACACCCCGCCATCCAGTGCAATGCGCCGGTCGCCATGCTCGGATTGCATGACGGCTGAGAAGGATTCGAGGCAGAACCGGTCCGGCTCCTTTGCATACCGTTCTGCCTTCTGTTTCTTCTGGGCGATGGTCTGGCTCTTCCCCCCGCTGCTAGCTGCCACCGGAGACCTCGCCGAGCAGAGAGGGCACACGCGTCATCCAGTCGCGGATCTCGGTGCTGAGTCCTATGTGCATCTTCCGGCTCTTCTCTAGCGCGATCTGGGCGTTTCTGATCGCTGACGGGTAGTCATGCCTGGCGTACGCCAGCAGGGCCTGGCCATAATCAGCGTGGATCATCCAGACTTCGTCCCCGAGTTCCTCGGACAGGCTGCGGCTCTCGGCGAGCAGTCCGTCGGCGTCGGGGATGCGCCCTTCGTCCAGGGCGAGCCTGCCAAGCTGGAACAGCGTGGCCTGCTCGGTGACCGTGTCCTTGACCTGCCGTTCCAGCAGCAGCGCCTCCTCATAGAGGGCTCGCGCCGCGCGATGGTCGCCCAGCGCGTGCTCGATCCGGGCAAGTTCGTGCAGCGTCTTGGCCAGGTCTCGGACCCGGCCAGCCTGGCGGCGGGCCTCGCAGACGCGCCGGAACAAGTCGCGGGCCTCGGCGAACTGGCCACGCCGGTAGGCGACCTTGCCAAGCTGGTGATCGATGTCGGCCGTGTCGGCCTCGCAGGCTGCGAGCTGGCGGGCGCGCTCATAGACGCGTTCGGCCTGGTCCAGCTCGCCTGCCCGGTAGAGCAACTGCCCGCTGCCGCGAAGAGCCAGCATGTGCAGCAGAGGGCTCCCGGCGGCGTCGGCCCGGGACTCGGCCATCTCATATGACTGGCTGGCGGCCGCGAAGTCGGCAAGCCGGTATTCAACGGTGCCGCGGGCCAGCAGGAAACGGGCGACCTGCTCGTCATCGGCCTCAGCCTCGGCCGCTTCGACCGCGAGGTCGAGCACCTCACGGGCGAGCTGCCACGGGCCGTGCCGTACCAGCACCCGCTGCCCGTCACCCACCGCAGTGATGCCGTATCCAACGATGTCACGGTGCATGTCGAGGCTGTGGGCCAGTCTCAGCACGCGGCCGATGTTGGCCGCTTCGCCGGCCGGGTAGTCATCAAGAACAGCCAGCCTGGCTTGTTCGGCGAGCTGCATCGTGACGAGTTGGCGTGTTCGCTCCCTGGACATCCCCTCGTGCCGGCGCCGCAGGTGGGCGACCAGCAGCGGGTGCATTACGCAGCGCCTGTCACCGTCAATGTCGTACCTGTCAATAAGCGTGGCGCTGTGCAGCGCGGCCAGGGCCTCGTCAAGCCGAGCCTCAGCGGACATGTCAGGGGAGTTGCCAAAGGCCAGACGGCGCCAGACAGACTCGTTGCATCCGTCCTCGATGACGGTCCATGCATCGAGCAGGTCCCGCACGGCCGCCGCGCGCGCCTCCAGTCGCGTGATCACGCCGCCGAGCATCTCGTCATTCAATACCAGCGGTCCTCCGCCCCTCCGTTGGTGCAGGTATGCCTTGAGATCGGCCCATCGATGCCCGGTCTGGAGCAGGGAGGCAGCCGACTCGATGGTCTTGGGATGGCCCAGGCACAGTCGCGATGCCTCCGATACGTCGGCTCCCAGGATGCGCCTGGTCTTTTCCAGCCCGCCAAGGCACGCGATCATCAGGTCGCTCGCGGCATCGGCAGGCAGCTCCTTGACGGTGACCCAGTTCGCGCCGATCAGGTCCTGAAATTCCGTGCGATGAGTATGGAAGACAAGGATGGCACGGCCGCCGAGCGCTGTGTCCCAGGCGCTGAGCAAGTCCCTCACCTCAGCGACGGCCTCTGGTCCGGCCTCTTCCATATCGTCCAGGATGAGCAGGTGACATCCGCTGGACAGGCGCCTGGCCGCCTGGACGACAGGCGAGACGCTGGCAGCCGCGGTCGTCCAGCCGAACGCCTGCTGGAGGTCGGTGATCGAGAAACCGCCGCGCAAGGAAACCCAGCCAGTGCCATCGGGGAAGCGCCACCCATAACGGTGAGCAGCCGTTTGCGCCACGGTCGTCTTGCCGCTGCCAGGTATGCCTACGAGCGCCGAGAACGGCCCGTTGTCGGATTCGGTGAAGAACTCGTGGATCCGGAGGACTTCCGTGACCCGATCGACCACGTTGACGTGCCGGCTTCTCACGTTCGACGGTGGCATGCACGAGTAGTACGTCGGCCGGTCGATACCGAGCTGGACATCGGCTATTTTCCGGCCGACCTGCCGCCCGCGTACCTGGACCGGTGACGCGTGGTCCCGAACACGCCGATGCCTCAGCGCGTCGGCGGCATTCCAGGCGGCACGTTCCAGCGTTTCGGCGAAGATATGCCGGTAAAGAGCGCCGACGAGACGTATCGCGTCATGCCGGTCCAGGTCCCCGCCGATGGACAGGGTCGTCACGTTGGATGAAGCCTGCCCGATCCGCTGGGCGAGTGGCTCGGTCGAGCAGCCATTGAGCACGAGCAGGCATTCCTGGCCGTCGGCGAACAGTTCGGCGAACTGATCTTCTCCGAGGTGGACGGCTGTGCCGTCGTCATCCTCGAGCTCCACTCCCGCCGTGCCCGCATGGGCAGCGACGTGGACTATCTGGAAAGCTCTCGTCGCAAGGGCGAGCCGCAGGTTCCCGACCGTCGGCGGATAGAGCCTGACGATGTCGACCGGCGCCCGCACCTGGTCAAGCGCCGCGTTAATCTCGGCGAGTTCAGCGTTGAGGCTGAGCCGGTTAGGGTCGTTGATCGGTGACGGAACGACGAGCAGCAGCCGTACCGGCGCCTGACTCACTGCCACGGCTTCCATTAGTGTCACAGGCGCCGCCAAGCTTGCTCCCGATCACGCCGTAGCCCCGGTCTTGCAAGCATCCTACCCAAAGCGCCCTGCTAGTCACGTTTGGTGAGGCAAAGGCAGCCAATCATCGGCTAATATGGGACATATTTCGCCGAAATTACCCGCCATCTTTCGTGCTTAACGCCATGGCGGATCCCACTGTTCGAAAGCCGTCGGCTTCCTGCCACTCCTTTCGTACCTGGGCTATGCCTGCACGTCAGGAGATGCCGTTGAGGCCGTTGAGGATGGCGTGGGCGTAGTCGTAGGCGTTGCCGTCGCGGGCGCACTGGCGGATGTCGTCGTAGAGCCACATGAAGCCGCCCGTGATGTGGGCGCTGCTCACCCACGCCGCCATCTGCTTCTGCACCTCCTTGGGGGAGTCGCCCGACGTGCAGCCGGTGCCGTTCCTGCTCCACAGCCCCGGCATGACCGTGATGCCGAGCGCCTGGCTCCACTGCGATGGTGAGTTACCGGTCCCGCCCGCATAGTCCTGGAGGTAGACGCGATCCAGCTTGGAGCCGAGGTTGCTCTTCAACTGGGCCCAGTAGCCCTGGTTCGTGAACGGGACGATCGTGAACGACGAGTAGCCCATGCCGAGGACCATGTGCGCGAATGCCTCCGCACCACTGAGGTTGTAGTCCTCCTCGTCGTCGCTGTTGACGGCAACAGCGCCGGTGACCGTCCGCAGCGCACTGAAGTTCTTGTAGAGGATGCTGCCTGTGCCAGTGCCCTGCGACGAGATCAACTGGTCGATGGTGCCCCAGTCGTTGACCCCCGCCGAGCCGACCGACACCTCGATCCGGTTGACCGACGTCGGCTGCTGTAGCAGGGTCGCGAGCTGTCCGGGCCAGGCGGAGTGGCCCACGTACTGGCCGTTGTGCACCACGAGGGAGTTGTTGTAGTACAGGTCACCATTGCTGTGGACGTGGATGGTCCAAAGGACCACCGTGGTGAAGCCGGAGTTCCGCAGGCTGTTCATGACGGCGGTGCCGCCATTGTAGAAGGGGCCGCCTCCGTAGATCACCGCTTGGTGGGCGGACTGCCTACTGTGCCCCGCCCTGCTGGTGGCATGGTGGGCCGTGCCGGTGGTGGCTCCCGTGGCGGGAGCTGCGGCTACGACCAGCGGCACAGTGGCTGCGGCGGCGAGAAGCGTCAGTTTCGTGGTGACCTTGCGCATGAGGTGTCCCATCGCTCAGGTGAGCTCCCCACGGCGGTTATACCACCAGGAGGTGCGGGGCACTAGGTACGGTTTCGTACCAATTCAACTGGCAGTGCCTGGCCGCTCGGTACAGCGCTCGCGCTGGCCCTCTGTGGCCGCCACTTTATGCGCGAGTTCCAGAGTCCGGAACTTCGGCTTGATCAGAATGTACCGATTGGCGAAGGCTCTTGGTTACTAACTACTTTGAGCCGGGCTCAGCCGAGTCTGCCAGACCATTACGGCGGCAGGGGCGCTCACGGCGGCTTCGCTCGCATAAGCCGCCACGTCCCGGATGAGTCACGACGACGTTGTCAAGGACGAGGAGGACTCATGCGAAGTGCCAGAAGTTACTCCAGGATGACGCGTCGCCGCGTCGCCATTGCCGCAGCTGGGGCAGCCGTGCTCACCGCCGTCATGGCGTTCGGGGCGTCGCTGCCCGCGCATGCGGACAGCACAGGGAACTCCGGAAGCCCCGGCAACACAGGTAACTCCGGAGGGAACTCCGGAGGGAGCCCAGGGAACACCGGAGTGATCCCAGGTAACACCTGAGGCGCTGGGGGCACAGGTAACAGCGGCTGCGCCGGGAGCGCCGTAGGCACCAGCTAGCTCAAGGCACTTCCTGTCCGGCATGCAGGAGGTTCCTTGTCCGAAAGGGGCCTGACCGCTAATCACAGCAGGCGGTCAGGCCCCTTTCTTGTCTCTGGCTAAAAGGTCGAAGGCCGCAGTCATGGTGGCGGCTGATGACGCACTCCCAGCTTCGGCTGGCCGCGCCATGTTGACCTACAGATCAGGACGGTGGCTGGCCGTCAGTTGTGAATGCATAGAGATCCGAGTTGTGCCCGCCTGCGTAGACGGTGCCGGACGAGACCACGGGCGCCGTAGTCGCGCCAGCTGATGTCGAGTACTTCCAGGCCCTGATGCCATCGGTGATGCGCCCAGCACCGAACACTCCGCTGGAAGTGTCGAATATGAAGGTCACGAAGGTTGACGCGACCCCGGTGACTGGGCTGCCCATGTTTGCCTTCCAGTGGAGGGCGCCGGTGGTGGCATTGAGCCCGTAGAGGTTCCCGTCGGCGGCGCCCGCCACGAGGATCACCCCATGCTGGGAAGTGGGCTGGATCGTGAATGAACTGCCGACCTGCCCGCCGGTCCCGTAGTGCCATACGGCGGCCCCGGAGGTCTCGTTGACGGCGTACATCGAGTTCCCGGCGCCGAAATAGACCGTCTTGGCTGAGATGCTCGCGGGCGTGACCACCGGGCTAGCGGTGCCGGTGGAGTAGGTCCATGCGGAGGTACCGGACGTCGTCGAGAAGGCCTGGATGTCGCCGTTGGTCTCGCCGACGATGACCAGCTTCGCGGAAGTGTCCACCGCGGGGGCGGTGGGTGCCGGGGCGGCCACGGTCGTGGACCAAACTTTCTTGCCCGACGATTCGCTGAGCGCTTCGAAGACGCCCGTGCTGGTGGTCACGTAGATGTCGCGGCCGCTGTACACCGGAGTGGACACGTCCCCACCGAGGGCATCCGACCAGGCCGTCTGCCCGGTGGTGGTGTTGATCGCATAGAGCGAGCCGTCGTTCGCACCGACGAACACCAGGCCGAGGGAGGTGTCGACGGCCGGTGCGCCGTCAAGTGCTGCTTTCGAGGGGTCCGACCAGGTCCACAGCGGGGCACCATCGTGGATATCGACCGCCTGTAGCTGCCCGGCGTCGTTGGGAGTGAAGGCGACCGCATCCGCCACGGCGGGCGAGGCGCTGACGGCCGCACCGGACTGGTAGGACCAGGCCAGGTTCAGATACGTTCCGCTGCCAGCGCCGACGCTGTCGTAAGGATCAGGGTCGTTCGGCTCATAGCCGGTGTGCTGCGGGCCGTACCCGGCCTGGGCCCACTGGTTGGCGACCGTGACTGGCGTGGTAGCGGTCTTGCCCGAAGTCTTGCCTGTCACCGTGAGCGAGGCGAGGCCGAAGGGGCTCTTGGCAGGGATGGTCACCGCAGTGGCACGGAGCCCCCCATTTGCGGTCGTGGTCGCCGTCGCCAGCGTCGTGCCCTGCAGTGCAATGGCAACAGTTTCGGAGTCGCCGAAACCGCTGCCAGACACCGATGTCTTCGTGCCCGGCGGCACGAACTGAGGCTTGGCCTGGATCAGCGCGTTGGTGAGCGAGGGCGAGACCGAGAAACTGGACAGGGCGGGAGGAACGCTTGACTGGCCCATCTTCGAGATGCTGTAGGCGGTGACCTGGTAGGTGCCGCCCTCGGCCGGGACCGGGTAGTCGAACGTCCACCCACTCGAGGTACCGCCTGGAGAGGCCAAGGTGGCGGGGTTGCCGATCGGGCCGGACACCCACTGGCTGGTGGCAGCGTCCCACCACGGCCCTTCGGAGCCGCCCGCCTGCACCGCCACGACCACCTGCGCGAGGCCGGCCGTGTCGGTCGCCGTCCCGGTCACGTCCAGGTCGCCATCAGGGTTGGGGGCCTGGGACGAGTCCAGCGGCGAGGTCACTGTCGCGGTGGGCAGGGTGGCTTCGTTCCCGCCGCCGACCGCGAAGTTGTACAGAAACCCATCGGCGGAGGCGATCACGATGTTCCCGCCTGACACCGCTGGCGAAGCCGTGATGTAGTGCCCGGTCTGGTAGTGGTACAACTGCGCGCCGGTGGCCAGGGAGACAACGTCCACTCCCCCAGCGAGGTCGCCTGCCACCACAACGGCCGACCCGGCGGGCCCGGCGATTGCCGGGGAGCCGTCCACTCCCACGTCTGCGGGGTTGTGGTCGCTCCAGACCAACTTCCCGGTGACCGCGTTGAGGTCCACCAGTCCGTGGGCATCGCCCAAGACCAGGTTCGTCCCTGACAGCGCCGCCGTGCTGATGTCTGTGCCGAAGGCGCCGACCAACTTGTTGTAGTTGATGTCCCAGATCTTCGCCCCGGTGGTCAGGTCCAGCGCGTACATGATCCCGCGCTTGGTCTCCACGTACGCCATGCCGTCGGCGAAGCCGTTCGCCCCTGGCGGTGAGACCACCACGCCCGCGCCCACGTCAGACAGTTTGGTCGGATCGAAGACCGCGAAGTTCCAGACCTCCTGGCCTGTCACCGCGTCGACCGCGTACACCCGCGAGTCCGGGTCGGAGCTGCCGAGCAGCACCAGCGGCTCGCCCTTCGCATCCACTGCATACGACAGCGGGTCCCAGCTCCCCGATGTCTGCGCGTAGCCGGTCCACGCCCACTGCTGCTGGCAGTTGCTCTGGTTGAGGGCGTACAGCGGCCCGTTCGCGGTGTTGGTGTCGTTCGCGGCAATGTAAAGCGTCGGCACTCCGCCGGGCGGAGTGGCCGCGACCGGCGACCCCTCTATCTGCACCCCCTGCGGAGTGAACGAGCACTCTATCGCCCCCGTTGAGGCATTGATCTTGTAGACCTTCGAACTGTTGAAGGTCGCTGCCCACACCGCGCCATTCACCACGAGCGGCGTGGATCGGACCTGAGGCCCCAGCCCCACCGACCACACGATCTGCCCGGTAGCCATGTTGACAGCCACCAGGTCGCCATTCTGGGTGCCGATGTACGCCAGGGTCTTTCCCGATACGGAGTCGTGGGCCACCACCGGGCCGTCCACGGCCGCCCCGTAGATGCCCGCTGCCCACCTCACGCCCAGGTTTGCGGCGTTCGCAGTCGTCACCGAACTGCTGGCAGCCCAGCCCTGCAACTGCGGGTCACCATGGAGCTCCGGCCAGTGAGGAGTCTGATTCGCGGCCCCGGTGTTCCTGACCGCGGCTGCGGAAACACTCCATACAGCTGCGGGGATGCCGGCCGCCAGCACCGCCACGATTACCAGAACGCGGGTTAGCCACCCTGGTGGGTAGGCTCGGATCCCTCGTTGCATCACGCCCTCCTCCGGCCGAGGACTCTCAACCTCTGCAGCCGAGTAAAAGTTCGGTCGGCAGCGCGTATCCCCAGAACTCTGTAGGTATGCGATAGGCAAAGTTAGTTCGCCCCTGCGAATTGTTAGATCCTAGGGGGATCAGGTGCCCAGGCGATGCTAATTCGTACACTTGGATGAATCTTGGTTGAAACCTGGCGTGGTGTGTCACTTTCCTCCGCTCGCCCGAGGAGTACCTGGCGGTAGTGATAACGGTCCGTCCATCTCCCGTGACATGAGGTTTTCCAGGTCATTGGTCGCGGGCATGGCCTGGTGCGAGTGCTTGTCCGGGCGACGGGGGCCGGTGATGACCGTGACCAGGGTGAACGTGAGTACGTTGAGGGTGAACGGGTCACCGCCGTGGCCCGGGACTGGTTTGGCAATTCAGTGCACCAGGAGAGAAGTGCAGTCGGTTGCGTAACGGCGATGATGGTGGGGCGCTGGCCGGCGGGTCAGGCCGGGTGTACCCATTCGGCGATGTCCTCGCGCTGGCCCGCCAGAGCTGGCTGGGTCAGATGGCCAGCCGCCTGGAGTCGCGTGGCTACCCCGGCTACCACCGCAGCGACGCCGCCGCCCTGCGGCTGCTGGCACGCGAGCCGCTGCCAGTCGGCCAGCTCGGCACGGCCCTGGGCGTGACCCGCCAGGCCGCCCGGAAAGTCGCGGCCGCCCTGCAGCAGCGGGGCTATGCCACCACCGCCCGCGACCCCGACGACGCCCGGCGGCTCAATGTCACCCTCACCCCCGCCGGTCACGACTACGCCGGCGCCATCGTGGCGGTGATCGACCAACTCAACCGCGAAGTCGCCCAGCGGACCGACCCAGCTCAGCTCGCCGCAGCAGACGCCGTGCTGCGCGCCGCCCTGTTCGACGACAGCACCCGGCACCGGGCCGACTGGCTGCCACGCCCGCCACACTTACCCAGCCCGCTGGACGAGCGGTATTCCCAGTCCTAACTCGTCGGTTCGGACAGCCCCGCGGGCGGCACCTTATCCTCCGGCCGGGAGCCACTGCCGTCCAGCTGCCAGCCACGGGCGGTGGCCAGGACCAGCAGGACCGCGCCTATGGTGATCGCTGAGTCCGCGAGGTTGAACGTGGGTGGAAAGTACGGCAGCTTGATCCAGTCGACCACAAAACCCTGGAGCGGGCCGGGCGAGCGGAAGAGCCGGTCCGCGAGGTTACCTGCAGCGCCCCCGAGCAGCAGACCCAGCGCGACCGACCATGGCCAGCTCTTCAGGCGCCTGGACAGCCGAAGGATCGCAGCGAGCGCGCCAGCTTCGATCAACGCGAACACCACGGTGTACGAGGGGCCGATGCCGAAGGCGGCACCAGGATTGCGGTACAGGTGCAGCGTGATCAACCCGCTGAGCAGGGTCACCGGTCGCTGAGGTGCCAGATCGGCCACCACCAGCACCTTCGAGACCACATCGGCGGCACACACCGCCAAGGCGATCCACAGAGCCCCAGCCGTATGCCGCCGGGAACCGACCACAGGAGCTGCCACAGGAGCATGCTATTTCGGTCGGTCCCAGCCAGCACTGGCCGCATCAGGCCCGAACACGCGGGTGCGGCCCCATCTCCGACATAGGAGCCAGATGCCGGACAGCCAGGACCGGGCCGGGGAGAGGGTCTGGCGTGCTATGCCAGCCGGTTCCCAGGAGGCACTCGAATTCGGCCTGCCACCCACTGATCTGCAGACACTGCTGATCGGCATCGCGAAAACACGAGCTGACCGGACCACGCCTGCCGATGTCATGCGGCGATGGCAGCAGGACAGGTTCGTCCAGCCTGCCGTGTCCGACCCGCGTCGCGTTGCGGCTGTGGAGGCCCGGCTGTGGCAGTTGCTGCCGGCCGAGTTCACCGGGGTGGACCTGTCACCGGTGACGCCACTGGGCACCTCCAGCGCGGTCACCCCGGTCAGCCAGAACCGGGTCGTCGCCACGGTCCGGAACACGGAGGTGGTCAGCGACTCCACCAACGCCCTTGCGGTCGAGGCCGCGACCCGGCGACATGGCCAGCCAGGCGGTAGGCGAATCGACCTCGCATGTTGTCACCGGCAGTTGCGTGCGCAGGTCTTCGGCCCGGGAGCAGTCGCACACTTCCGGCTGTTCGCGCTCGTCTCCAGCGCCCGGGACAGCGGGTCGGGCCGCACTGAAGCGGACATGCTGACCCGGCACCTGGCCTATTGGCTGACGGTGCTGCAAGCCCTGGTCCCGCACAGGCAGCCGCAGATCGAACTGTCCGTGTTCGACGACGCAGTACTGGCCGAGCGGCTTACCGACACCGTCCGGCCAGGCCTCACAACTGGGCTGCCCTCCTGGTCGACAAGCCGGACCGCACCCATGGGCGGGGGTACTACACAGGTTTCGCGTTGCGGATCACGGCGGACCAGGGCGAGACCGAACTCGGCGACGGCGGCCTCACCAACTGGACAGCCCAACTCACGCACAACGCCAAGGAACGCTGCCTCGTGTCCTGTATCGCCACCGAACGCCTCACGGCTGCGACCGAGCAGTCCAGCGCCACACCTGATGGGTAGTGGGCTGTCCGCGGTCCGCCCGACGGCGTTGTGATACGAAACCCCGGTGGGATCGAGAGGTCAGGTCGTCAAGGCGATAGTGGTGGTCCGGCGGCCGCGTGACGGCGCACTGCTGGTGACCGAGGAAGCAAACCCGTCCGGGGCGCTGCGCAGTGGAGCCACCGCTCTACCCAGATGGTGTGGCGGAAGTAGCCCTGTCATGGCCGCCGGCCTGAGGACCGCAGCGAGCACCTCAGGGGCGTGGGCATGCGGCCTCTTGCCAGGACGGGTCATCTGGGAGCAGGGAGAACATCAGGCTGTCGCGTCGGCCAGCGGAGGTCGGCACCCAGGCCCGCAGCAGGCCCTCGCGCGTGAACCCTGCGCGTTCGGCCACGCGCTGTGAAGCCACGTTCTCTGGTGCTGTGGTCAGGTTCAGCCGCTTCATGTGCAGGTCGCCGAATGCCCAGCCGGTAACGAGCCGCACCGAGGTTGTGGCCACGCCTCGTCCTCGGGCTGCACGGCACAGCCAGTAACCAACCTCCGCCAGCTCCGCGTCATCGGCATAGAAGTGCAGCGCGATCGCTCCCCAGCCGTCACCGGTGGCCGCGTCGGCGATCACGAAGGTGGCGGCGCTCCCCGCGGCCCAGGCCCGGTCGCTGTGCTCGATGAAGGCACGGGCATCCGACTCGGAGTAGGGGTGGGGAATGACTGGGATGAACCGGCTCAGTTCGCCGTCGCTGCACGCGGCAATGACCCAAGGAACATCGTCCGTGTCCGGCCGACGGAGGACTAGACCCGCCGCAGCCAGCGGAGGATCTGGGAATGCAACACGCACGGTCAGAGGATACGGGCGCCCGACGGCAGTCCTGTCGCTGTGTAATGGGCTCTGCCGACGGCCTCCGTGTTTCCTGTGAGGAGGAAGAGGGATGACCACCTCGGCTGAACCGGCTACAGGAACAGGCAGAACGGGTGGCCCGCGGGGTCGATCATCACCCGGACGTCGGATTGGGGCTGGAAGCCGGCGAGGGTGGCGCCAGCATCGACGGCCCAGGCGACAGCCTCGTCGAGGTTCTTGACCCAGATGTCCAGGTGCTCGGTGATGTGCTGCCTGCCCGCCTCGCTGGGCCACAACGGCCGGACATAGTGCGCTTCGTACTCGAAGTTGAGGGTCGGGCCGGCCTGGCCCTCGGGGGGGCGCAACTGTGCCCAGCCGTCCTCTGGCGGGAACCCCGGCCTGGCAGGATCCTCGGCCGTCAGCGTCCAGCCGAGCATCCGCTGGTAGAAGGCTGCCAGTGCGCGCGGGTCGGGTGCGCCGATCGTCACGGACGTCACCATCAGTTCCGGCCGTTCCACCATGAATCGTCCACCCACCCTCAAATTTGGAGCCGTATTTGCACGGCCGACGGAACCAGTCTCCCCGTCCTGGCGTCACAGGGGCATGACAAACACCGGGGCATGCGCCAGAGCACGTGACGTCGCAGCCTGCACCGCACTGGCCGCCGCGCTCGCTGTGGCCGCTGGGGGATGCGGCAGCGCCAGCAGACAGGGTCAGGACACACACTCGGCCGTGCTGACCTCACAGCAGACTCTGACCTTGCGTGCCCTGGGGCAGTCGGACACCACGTTCGGTCTCAATGTGTTCGGTGCCCTGTGCAAGGCCGACCCCGCAGCGAATGTGATGCTCTCCCCGGCCAGTCTGGCGACCGGGCTGGGGTTGGCCGACCTGGGTGCCCGAGGCACCACCCAGGCCGCCATCGCCAGGGTGCTGCACCTGCCTGCGGGAGGGAACACGCTGGTACGTGGCCTGGCTGCACGGTCGTCCCTGCTCGCCACACTGAACCGTCCTGGAGTCACCTTCGCCGCCAGCAACCGGGTCTGGGCCGACCCTGGGCTGGCCACGAACCCCGGCTACCTCGCCCAGGTACGGGCCGCCTACCAGGCCGGCCTCCGTGACGTGCCGCTGCTGACGCAGCCGGAGTCAGCCCGCACGACCATCAACGCCGCCATCAGCAACGACACCCACGGCCACATCCCGGACCTGCTGCCGCCCGGCTCACTCAGCCAGGTGGGCTGGGTGCTCACCGACGCCCTGT